>JACSRE010000013.1 GCA_014879945.1 Myxococcus sp. | reverse complement strand
CGCGCAACGTGGTGGCTCAGCTCGGCGGCGCCTGCCCCTGACGTCGGGCGGGTCAGCGCACGACGGTGCCGTCGTCGAAGGTGACCTCGCTGCGGTTGTTGCCCATCACCACGGCGCCCACCACGGTGAGCACGCCACCGACCAGGAGCGTCACCAGGCCGCCCGCCACGAAGCCGCCGCTCGAGAAAGAAGACGACACGGCGCCCGCGATGGTGAGCGAGAGCCCGGCGACCCCGGCCGTCAGGCCGCCGATGAGGGCGAACATGCCGCCGGTGAAGGCGCCGGCGTCGCCCGCCTTGACCTTGAGGTTCACCCGGCCTCGCTCGAGGTGGTCGGCCAGCACGAACTCCGAGGTCATCACCACGCCTGAGCCGCCGATGTGAAACCGGTCGTCGGCCCGCTGAATCTGCTGGTCGCAGGGCGCCCGGCACTCGTCGGAGAACGAGGTGATGGCGACGGTCACCGGCCCTTTGGAGCCGTAGCCCGAGCCGTAGCTGGTGCCGCCGAATCGGAGCAGCCGGACCTCGCGCGACTCCGTCTCGATGTGCACGAACGCCGAGCCGCGCGGCGGCAGCGCGGGCTCCTGGGCTTGCTCCTCGCGCGCGACGGCGAGGGGCGCGCGAGCCGAGGCCGCTGGCGCCGGGGCCGGGACGGACCGCTGCAGCTCCGGCTCGATGGTGAGCGCCACGGCGAGGGCGATTCGTTTGTCGAGCGCGCGGCAGTCGGCGTCTTCGGCCGTCAGCTCGCGGGTGCCCAGCACCTCGCCCGCGGCGCTGACGAGGGTCAGGCGCGCCTTCCACTTCGTGGTGGAGCCCGGCTGCAGGCTGCCCTCGACGCGGTACTGCGGGTCCTTGGCGAAGATGGACTTCCCGAGCTTCTCTTCGACCGCTTGCGCCAGGTCGCCGGCCCCGATGCAGCCCTCGGGCGCGCGCCAGGTCAGCCCCCAGCGCGACTGGGCCAGGGCAGGGGAAGCGAGGAGTACGAGCAGGGCAAGGCGGTGCATGGAGACCTCGAGCAGCGAGTGGTACCCGTTGAGTGGAGGGACCCTCACGGAATTTTGAAGCCCTTTTCCGGCGGGGCGCTTCAGGGGGCCAGCAGGTGCTCCAGCCGCACGAGGTGCGCTGAGGTTGGCCACTGCCTGGCGAAGCGCTCGAGCCTGGCCTTCGCCTCGGCGCTCCTGCCCAGCTTCACGAGCGCGTCGATCGCCAGCACCTCCCGCTCCTGCGCGAGGCTGCTGCCTGGAAAGCGGGCGCCGTGTTCCTCCGCGAGCTGGAGCTTCTCCTCGGCAGAGGGGCTCTGCAGCGCGCGCTGGAGCAGCTCGTAGTCCGCGTCTTCGTCAGCGGCGCTGGGCGTCGCTGGCCTCGCCACGGCGCCAACCGGCGAGGGGGCCTTCGTCGGCGTGGGCGGCGCGACGACGGGCGCCACCCCCGAGGGCTGGGCCGGAGCGGGCGTCTCGACCGGCGGCGCGGTGACCGAAGGCGGGCCCGGAGCGGGCGCCTCGACCGGCGGCGCGGTGACCGCGGGCCTCGGCGGAGTCGTCGGCTCCGGCGGGGGCGAGCTCTGGCGCCCCATCAGGAACGCCGCCGTCGCGATGCCGGCGACGACGACCAGGGCGCCCACCTTTCCGGCGAGGCCGGCGCCGCCACCACCGGTTGGCCCGCCGCTGCCGTGCGGTTCCTCCAGCTGAGGTGCCAGCCGCCTGGTGAGCGACTCGAGCTGGGCGGGCGTCGGCTCGTCGAGCGCCGCGCTCTCGAGCAGCTCGCGCACGCCCGGGCCTGCGCCCTCCTCCAGCCACCGCTTCTGCGAGTCGGTCGTCATGCGGACTCCTGGAGCTGGAGGTGGCCCTCGATGAACCGGCGCGCGGCGTAGAGGCGCGCGTACGCCGTCTGTACGGGCACGTCGACGGCCCGCGCCACGTCGGCCATCGACTGCTGCTCGAGCTCGAAGAGGACGAAGACCGCGCGCTTGTCGTCGTCGAGCTGGTCGAGCAGCGCGTCCAGCCGGGTCCTCGCCTGGCGCAGCGCGATCTGCCGAAGGGCCGTCTCGCCGCTGTTCGCGCGCTCTGGCGCCTCGTCGAGGGTCGTCTCGCGCCGCACGAAGGGCTTCCTCCGCCAATCGGCGGCGACGCGCAGGCAGATGCCCGTCAGCCACGTGGTGAGGCTGGAGCGGC
>JACSRE010000276.1 GCA_014879945.1 Myxococcus sp. | reverse complement strand
AACGCCGCGACACCGAACGCCGCGACACCGAACGCCGCGACACCGAACGCCGCGACACCGAACACCGCGCCGGGCTTGGCGCGCGCTGGGTCGCTCGAGGCGCCGAAGGCGGTGCGTGCTCCCTCGTCCGACGCCCAACGCGTGGACGGCGCGCCGGAGGCGAGCGGGGCGTTGCGTGCGTCGAAACCGGGCAGCGCGCTCCTCGTCTCTGGAGTCGGGCTCCTGCTGGTGGTGGCGAGCGCGGCGGTGTGGTTGGGGCGAGGTCCACCGAGCTTCGACGCCGTGGCTTCGGTCCCGGTCGGAGCCGCCGTACCGACGGGCCCCGCAGCTGCAGCCCCGAGCCCTTCGGCCCCGACCCCGACGCTTGACGTCGGGAGCCCGGCGCCCACCGCCCCGGCTCTCGGTCCCGGTCGGCCTCCGCCAGCGCTCCCACGGCCCACCGCTCATCGACCGGGGTCGCCGAGCGCGCCGGCTTCCGCTCCGCCTGCGCTCACGGGGCCTGTGCCGAACCCGCGTGGAGAGCCTGCGTCACCGAACGTGCCGGTTCCTGCTCCGCCTGCGCTAACGGGCCCTGTGCCGAACCCACGTCAGAGGCCTGCGCCCACCGAACCTCAGACGACGCCTGGCGTGGCTGCCGCACGCACGGGCCTGCTCGTGCTCACCGCGACCGAGCCGTGCGACGTCGAGCTTGACGGCGTCGCGGTGGGTGGAACGCCGCTGCGGCTGCCCCTCGAGGCTGGCGCGCACGACGTCGTCGCGAAGCACACCACGTCGTCGTTCGCGAAGACGCAGCGGGTGGTGATCTTCGCCGACCAGCAGACCGCGGTGACCGTGAACGTTCCCAGCGTCGCGCCCGCGCCAGCACCTGCGCCGTCAGAGCCAGCGCCATCGCCCGCGCCATCGACGTCAGAGCCCGCGCCGGAGCCGGCCCCTGCGCCCGGCGAGTTCGCGCCACCCGGTGGCGCGGAGGGCTCGGCTCGCCCGACCTCCTTCCACGCTCGCGGGCAGATGGACGGCGCCGACTTCGCCTTCGACGGGCCCACGCGCCAACAGGTGCTCGAGCAGTGCTTGAGCTGGCGAAGAGACCAGCGCCCCGGCGCCGACTTCGTGAAGTCGCTGGTGCTCGATGGCCGCAGGGTCAACTCGCTCCCGCCCTCGGCGAAGGTGTCGTTGGCTTGCAAGGCCGTCTCGGCCGGCGCGCTCCCTTCGTACTGACTTCGTTGACGCGCGCGAGCGCCTGCACTCGTCAGCCAGTCATGGGAGGCGACGCCCCGTATTCAAGAGGGGCCAGCGAGGGGTCGGCTAGCGTCCGCGCCCCAATGAACTCCCCCCGCAGCCTTGGCCTCGTCCTGGCGTTGGCGTCGTTCCACTCGATGGCTGGCCCCGCGTTGGACGGCAGCGAGGCGACGCAGAGCGCCCGCGCGGCGCTCGCGCAACTGCCGGGGCTCGCGGCGTTCGCGGGCCAGTCGCTCGTCGAAGAGGGCAACGCCGTTCGCCTGACGATCGAGGGGGCCGCGGCTCCGCAGGTGTACCTGCTGCGTGGGCCCAACAACTCGTGGCACGCGGTGGTGATGCCTGGCGCGTCGAACATGCAACTGAGCGCGGCGTCGGTGTGGCCCCAGTTCGGCGCCCAGGTGTTCGGTGACGGCGTGTTGATGCCGCAGGCGGTCATCGTCAGCACCGCCGACGCTGAGCTCGACGCGCGCAATTGGCCGGCCGCGGTGAAGTCGTCGCTGAGCGCCTTCGGCACCGACGCCGTGCCGGTGAAGAAGGGCGGCAACGCGTTTCTCAAGGTCCGCATCGGGAGCAGCGGCCCGCTCTCGCAGGTCTCGAAAGCCATCGGCTTCTCGAACGGTGAGGTGCCGGTGCGCGGCACCATGGGCGCCGAGCTGGTCAACAAGCTGACCGGGAGCGCCGCCGGGGGCAGCGGGCCGACGTCGTACTCGTTGACGGTCGACTTCCCCGACTCGACGCCCGCGGTCTTCGCGCAGACCGGCGCTGCCTTCTCGGTCTCGTTCCCCTCGACCAGCGTGAAGCTCGAGGGCCAGGGGAGCGCCTTCACCCTCACGGGGACGCAGAAGGTGAACCTCAGCGTGATGAACACGAGGCTGGCACTCGACAACACGCTCTCGTTCCAGAAGAGCGACACCACCTACACGGTGGCGTGTCTGGGCTCGGTCAACGCGCCCAACGACGACCTCTTCGCGACGAAGTCGCTGGGCCTTGGCGTCACGACGGTGACGCTCGGCGGCGAGCTCAGCGTCGCGAAGCCGAGGCAGGGCAAGGCGAGCGTCGAGGGCTTTGGCCTGACGGTGGGCGTGCTGTTCGCGAACCAGGGGCTGCAAGGCGACGTGGGCGTCACCGTCACCGGCGGCAAGGTGACCGAGCTGGCGCTGAGCGTGAAGGGCAACAGCGGAGCGGTGAAGCTCACCAGCTTCGAGCCCTTCAAGAGCCTGCCCGGAGCTGGTGAGTTCGCCTTCAGTGAGGTGGCCGTCGGCGTCAACCCCGCCGACAGGAACGGCTACCTCTTCGGCGAGATGGCGTGGCGAGGCGTCGCCACGCGCGCCGCCGTGATGGCGGGGAAGAGCAACGGCCGGAACGTGCTCGCCCTCTTCCTCAAGGCGAGCGGCCTGAAGCTGAGCAAGTTGAACGCCGCGCTCGCCGCCGGCGACGTGGTGCCGCTCGACAACGTGGTGATGATCGTCTCGAAGGACACGCTCACCGGCGTGTCGAAGTCAGAGCTGCCTTCACGCGTTCGAGGCATGCTCGACGAGGTCACGGGAGCGGCCGACTCGAAGTTCACCATTCACGACGGCCTCACCGTGGTGACGTCGTTCGCGCCCTCGGGCGACTCGGGCAAGCCGATGCAGGCGCTGGGGCTTGGCGCGACCCCGATGGTCATCGCCGGCAACATCGGGGGCATCTTCAACGGCGACCCGTCGGTGGGCTTCTACGCCGACCTGGGGACCTTCGCCTTCCCCGGCAACATGAGCCCCGGCTTCCTCAAGCTGCAGAGCGTGACGCCGAAGTTCTTCATCGTCGCCCGCGATCTCAGGAGCGCGCCAGCGGTCGACCTCGGCGTCGAGCTCGCGGTCGGCGTGCAGCTCGGGCCGGACGAGCTCGAGCTGGCCCTCAAGGCCTACGGCACGCTCGGCGCCGCCGGCGCGAGCATCAACGGCAAGGCCACCATGGCCGGCACCTGGAACAACCCGCTGGGCCTCGAGAACATGAGCATCGCCAACACCACCCTCGGCTTCGGGCTCGACGCCAACCCCTCGGCCTCCGTGAGCATGGCGGTCGGCGGCACCATGAGCTTCGACCAGCGCAGCTTCACCCTGGCCGGCACCCTGGGCCTCGCGACGGCAGCTCCCTTCCCCGGCACGCCCACCAAGCTCGGGCTCGCGTTCGCGGGCACCGAGATGAGCCCGGTGACGCAGCTGAAGATCATGGACACCTTCGTGCGGTCGGCGGTCTCGCCGAGAAGGGGCAGCCTCGCGGGCGCCATTCCCGACCAGGGTCTCAAGGACACCCTGGCGCTCCTCGTCAAGCAGCCGTCCTTGGTGGACTACGCCGCGGGCAAGGGCGTACCGCTCGAGCTCATTCGCTTCACGAACGTGAAGGGCTTCATGGCGACGCCCGGCGCCACCGACCCCGACCTGCCCGGGATTCTCGGCATGGGTCTGGGCGTAAAGGGCACGCTCGAGCTCGACAAGAAGGCCTACGCCGGCGTCGACAGCTACGTGACTGCCAGTGACGGCCTCCAGCTGAAGGGCAACCTGGGCGACTTCAACTTCGGAAACCTGCTCGCGCTGAAGGGGGCGAAGGTCGACGTCGCGGTGCCGATGCCGCCCTCAGGCATTCCGCACTTCAAGATCAATGGCTGGACGAAGTTCCTCGCCTACGAGGGCAAGCTCGACCTCGAGCTGAGCAAGGACCGGGCGAAGCTCGTCTGCGAGAACGACTGGGGCAGGTTCGGCAAGGCGAACATCAGAGCCGAGACGCTGGGCGAGTCACTCTTCAAGCCCTCCGACTTCGTGCTCGAGATGGAGGCGAGCGCCGACATGAAGAACGGGCTGCGACGAGAGCTCGCGCCTGCGCTCACTGCGGCCGGCAAGGCGTCGCAGGCAGAAGCCAACGACGCCCTCAACCGGGCGCGTGGTGAGCTCTCGAAGCTCAAGAACACGCTCGAGAACGAGCGGCGCAACGCCAGCCGAGGCCAGCAATCGGCCGCCGACGCGGTCAACCGCGCGCGCGAAGAGGTGGTCCGCGCCAAGCGTGTGGTGAGTGACACCGACAACGACATCAGCTCCAAGAAGTCGGCCATCAGGAAGGCCGACCGCGACGTCAACGTGGTGAACGCCGCCAGGTTCCGCATCGAGATCGGCTACCTCTACACGAAGCTCGAGGGCGCGCGCACCGGCCTCGCCATCGCCGAGCGCACCCTCGCTGGCGTCCGCCGCGTGACTGCAGCGGTGCCGGTCGAGCTGCTCCCGGCGGTCGCCGTCGCCCGCGCCGCCGTCGAGGCGAAAGAAACCGAGATCGACAGCCTCGAGGCTTCGGTCGCCGCCGCTGGAGAGATCGACAAGCTGGGCCAGACCATCAGCCAGGCCGCCGGGCTGATTCCGCTCACCGTCGATGAGATGTCGTTTCGAAACGGGAGGCTCTCTGATGCCATCAACGGCAAGCCGCAGTTGGTGACGGTGAAGCTCACCCTCACGCTCGACCCGAAGAACCCGCTCGTCATCAACGAGAAGCTCGAGGTGAACCTGATGTACCCGGCAAGGACGAACCTCGCTGACCTGGCGGACTCGGTGCTCGGTGTCGTGCGCGGGCGCAGGACTCTCGAGAAGGCCGTCGCCCGTGACGCGGCGAACGCGGCGTCGAGGCCACAAGGGCTCCTCACCGCGACGGCCTCGTCGCGGCAGTCGTCGGAGTTCTCTGGCGGTGACGCGCTGCGCGCCATCGACGGCAACCGCGACGGCGACTGGCGCAACAACTCGGTCACCCACACCAACAACGGGCCCAACGAGTGGCTCGAATACGACCTGGGCATCGACGCCTTCGTCTCAGGCGTGGCGGTCTTCAGCCGCACCGACTGCTGCAGCGACCGCCTCAACGGCGCGCGCATCGAGCTCTCGCTCGACCCGTGTGACCAGAACCCCCGGCGCGTTCTGGCAGACCAGGAGGTCAGGCCCGCCCAGCAGGTCCCCTTCAACGTCGCCACGCCTGTGCGCTACGTGTGCGTGCGCCACGTCAACAAGTCGGAGTACCTCAGCGTCGCCGAGGTCGAGGTCTCTGGGAAACCCGCCGTCATTCCCTCGATGATCGCCCCCGGCCGCAAGGTCGCCCTCTACAACCGCGCGACCAAGCGCTTCCTGCGCATGAACGACAAGGGCGGCATCGACTCGAGCGGCTCGCCCAGCCCCAACCTGCCGTCTGGCTGGGCGTGGGAGCGGTTTCAGGTCTTCGACGGCGGCAACGGGCTCATCGCCCTGAGGAGCCTCGAGCATGGCCGCTTCATGCGCATCACCGACCGCGGCGTCGCCGACAGCGGCGGCCCCAGCGACACGCTCCCCGACAATTGGCCGTGGGAGCGCTTCAGGGTCGTCGACCTCGGCACCGGCCGCGTGGGGCTCTACAGCGGGGTCCACCGGCGCTTCCTCAAGGTCTTCCCCAACGGGGTCGTCGATGGGTCGACGCAGCGCGAGCTTCCCCAGCTTCCGCCCGACTGGGAGCTCGAGATGTGGGACCTCATTCCCATCGAGTGATCAGAACGGGTCGTCCTCGCGAGGCTGACCGCGGTCGACCAACACGCAGCGGCCCTTGGTGCAGGTCGCGTCGTAGCGGCGCTGGATTTGTGAGGTTTCGCGCTCGTACTCAGGGCCTCCGATGCCGCAGACCTCTCTGCGCACCGGGGGGAGTTTGTTGCGCTGGCTCGCGGCGATGGCCCGCGGGTCACTCGGCCGACAGCCAGTGCCCCGGAAGACCACGATGCACTCCGAGGGCTCGGTGCAGGCCAGCAACGACGGGCCGACGCCCGACGGACGCGCGGCGGGTCGAGCGGCCGGCGCAGCAGGAGCGGTCGGCTTCGGAGCCGGCGTCGGAGCAGCAGCCGGCGGGGCATCGGCCGGCGTCGGAGCCGCGCGCGGTGTCGGAGCATCGGCCGGCGTGGGCGCAGCAGCCGGCGGGGCATCGGCCGGCGTCGGAGCCGCGCCCGGTGTCGGAGCATCGGCCGGCGTGGGAGCGGCAGCCGGCGTCGGGGCATCGGCCGGCGTCGGAGCCGCGCCCGGTGTCGGAGCGGTCGGAGCAGCGCCCGGTGTTGGCGCCGCTGCAGCGGGTGACGTCGCCTGAGGGCAGCCCGCCGCCAGCACGCTCACCAGCACGACGAGCCATACGCTTCGCCCCGCGTCCGTCATCGTGCTCATGCGGCCACCATAGCAGCGCCATCCGGCTTCCCTGCGGGGAGCGCGGCCCGGCGCCTACTTCTTCTTCGGCGTGGCCGGCTTGCCTTCGGGCGCCTTCTCGACCGGCGCCTTGAGGCCGAGCTCGGGCACGTCAGACTTCAGGTAGCTCTCGAAGCTCGCGGTCAGCTTGCCGGGCTTCGACATGCTGGCGGGCGCTCCCGCGGCGCCAGGCATCGAGCCAGGCAGCGGGCCAAGCTGCACACCGCGGAAGGCGCCGCCCATGCCCTGCCAGCAGCGGCCCGGGTCGAACGGCTTGCGCACGATGTACCGGCCCTGAAACCGGTTGTCCTTCGCCGCGCCTGGCGTGGCCTTCTCGGGAATTCCGCCCGCGATGGGGTCGGTGATGCGCAGCACCAGGTCGTCCTTCGCCGAGTCCTTGCCGTAGCGCAGGTGCACGCGCGTCAGCGTCGCCTCGCTCGCGAACTTCGCCACGTCTTCATCGGTCTTGAGGCCCGGCATCACGTCGGCGCCCAGCAGCCGCGTCATCGGGTTGTCCACCGGGTGCGGGGGCGGGCAGGGGTCGCACGTGACGCCGTAGATGCCGCCGCCCACCATCGTCTGCGGCGGAGGCATGGCGCCCTTCCACGCGAACTCGGTGATGGCCGCGCTCGGGTTCTTCGCGAACGTCTTCTCGAGCAGCGCCGCGTAGAACGGCCCGAACTCGCTCTGCGCCGAGGGCGTGAGGTTCAGGTTGGTGGGCACCAGCACGTTGGGCCGGTTGGCCAGCTCGTACCGCTGCTTCGCGATGACGTGCACGATGAGGTCTTGCGTGCCGCTGCTGTTGACGAGGCCCAGCCGCACCGGCAGCTCGAACTTCTCGGCGTCGTAGTGAAAGCGCAGCGGCGAGAGCACCGCCTGGCCGTCGACGAAGACCACCTTCTTGGCGTTCACCTTCGCGACGAAGAACTTCCAGTTGTTCTGAATGTACGGCGCCAGCAGCGCCGCCGCGCCCTCGGGGATGCGGTACTTGTTCTCTTTGAGCCACGTCTCGAGGCCCAGCGCCTCTTTCGCCGAGAGGATGAGCACCTCGTACTCGCCCACCTCGAACTTCGCCTCGATGGTGACGCCGCGCCGCACGGCCCCTTCCATCACCGACGCAGAGCGCGCCGCCGAGGCCATCGGCGGCGGGGGGCCGCAGTCGCCCTCTTCGTAGTACTCGACCAGCCGCGGGCTCGAGAGCGCGTCGATGCGCTGGAAGACGTCCTTCGGGAGCGTCTTCACCATGTCCTTCTTGAGCACCACCGGCACCGGAATGACGAGCGCGAAGTCGTCGGTGGGGCCACGGTAGTTGTTCTGCATCGACAGCACCGTGCGGGTTCCGTCGCGCATCAGCACCACCATGGTGGCGTCGTTGAAGAGGTCGGCGCCGGCGCTCGAGACGTAGAAGCCGCAGAAGGCCCGCGCAGGCGAGGGAAGGGTGAGGCCGGCCGCGAGGCACGCGGTGAGGAGGAGACGTCGCATGTGGTGAGGCTCCCGTGAGAGGGCGCTGGAGGGCAGCGCCGGTTCGAACGCGCGAGGGTTCTAGCCGGTTCCAGCCTCGTTGGGCGCCAGCCTCGCCGCCAGCCACTCGACCGCCCGCGCCTCAGCCCACCACCGCCGACGAGAAGCCGAACGTCCGCGCGGTGACGTGGTGGTCGAAGTCGCGAATCGTCTTCACCGCCGCGATGGCGTCGGCGTCGAGCACCGAAGGAAACCGCCCGGGCATGGCGTCTCTTCGGGCAAAAAAAGAACCGCCTCTCGACGAGCAGGCGGCTCTCGAAGCTTTTGTTGGGCCACTCCGCAGCTTCCCTGAGGCAGCAACGCCTCAGAGGTTCGCCGCGGAGATGGTTCCCTGATTTTTACAATGCAAGGCACCACCTCCTTTCGTCGCCCCGAAGGGCTGCGCGCATCATCGCTGGGCCGCGCCACACTGCAAGGAGGCCACTGTGCGTTCAGGTGGGTCTGGTCACTCTTCGACCTGCCGAACCTGGCAGTCCGGGAAGTACCGCTGCAGGAGCCTCTTCGCGTCCCACCCCTTCGCGGCGAGGGCCATCGCGCCGTGCTGGCACAGGCCCACGCCGTGGCCGAGCCCGGTGCCCTTGAAGGTGACGGTGTTCTCGACCTCTTCGGCCGTCACCTTGAGGCTCCGGAGCGCCTGCCAGCCGAACGCCCGGCCGATGCGCGAGCTGAACTCGCCGCCGTCCATGCGCTTGCCGAAGGCAGAGACCTCGAGCACCCGCCCGCCCTTGTCGCGGCTGAGCGGAACGAAGGCGTCTCCTTCGGGCTTCGCGCCCAGCGCCTTCGCCAGCTCGACGCGGTCGGCCTGCCAGCTCCACTCGAAGTCGGGGGCGGCGCGGCAGGCGCTGCCCTCCTTGGTGGTGTCCTTGATGGCGGGGCCGGCGCCGGCTTCGTGGAAGATGTCGCTGGCGGTGCTGGTGTGGCCGCCGCACGAGGAATGGAAGAAGGCGGGCTTGAGCGCGATGCCGCCGACCATCAGCACCTGGCCCTGCGTCTTCTTCACCGCCGCCACCGCCGCCGCGTCAGCCTCGGCGCCGCGGTACCACTGGCAGTGGGTGAGGTCGCAGAGGTGATGGCCGGCGCGCGCGTGCCGGTTGCGGCCGGTGAGGGCGAAGGTGCGCGAGACGATGGCCTGGGCCTCGAGCGCCGCGGGCGCGCCGCCCGACAGCTCGGCCTGGACGACGGACGGCAGGTAGGCCTCGACGTCGACGGTGTTGATGAGGCGCAGCAGGCCGCCTTCGACTGACACCGCGAGCGTGCCCGGGTAGCGGCGCGTCAGCTCGCCGACCGTCACGGTGCTCGGCCCCGGGCTCGACACGGTGGCGCACCGGCCCGCGGCGCGGCCCTTCACCGCGATGCCGTCGGCGCCCACCGTCAGCTCGGCCGGCGACGGGAGCGGCGCCGCGTCGCACTCGAGGCGCTCGGCGGTCAGCGTCAGGGCCTGCGGCTTCTCGCGCTCGAGCACCCGCACCTGCAGAGGCTCGGCGGTGAGGACCAGCAGCGCCAGCGTCGGCAGCAGCGTCATCGGCCGGCTCCCGAGAGGTCGATCTTCAGCGCGTCGCTGGCGAAGAGGCCCACGCGCGCCATGAGCTTCTCCATCGCCGGGCGCACGCTCGCGCCGGCGCGGTTGGCCTGCTCCTCGAGCTTCTCGCGGCAGCTCAGGTCGCTGCACACCATCACGCCGACGCGCTTGTTGTTGTTGAGCGTCGCCACCAGCAGCCCGACGCCGGTGCCGACCGACGACGTGTGGCACCACGAGCACATCGCGGGCGCGGCGCTGCCTGCGTTGCTGTCGAAGGCGATGCCCGTGGGCACGCCGCCTGGCGTAGCGAAGACGATGAAGACCCGCCCTCCACCCGGGTGCGTCCACGCGAGGTAGTCCTTCACCGCGAGCGGGAACTTCAAGTCGGAGGGCAGGTCGACCAGCCGCCGGTCCTTCGGGCGGAAGCTGTCGAGGAGCGCGGTCGGGGTGTCGAGCTTGAACACAGTGGCGCCAGTCTCCCAGACCGCGGGGGCGGGCGAAACCGGCGAGGGGCGCGCCCAGCCCATGTGGGGCGTCCGTGGTGGGAGCCGGACGACGCGCTGCTCGTCATCGGCGGTACACGGGGAGTGACGACGCCACGTCGAAGAACGTCAGAACGCGGTCGGCTCGCTCGCGTCGCGCAGCACCGTCTGTGCGCCGCCTGACGTGCCCTGAGAGACTTCTCCCCTCGGAGAGACCGTGGCCTCGGGCAGGTACGACTCCTTCGCCAGCCGCCCGCCCAGCGAGACGCGCTTGCCGCGCAGCGCCTCGGGCCACTCCGACTTCCCCGCGACGTAGACCGGAGACCCGTTCACCAGCACCACTGCGCCGCCCTTCGCGTTCTGGGCGACACCGACGAGGCGAACGTGTTTGCCGATCAGCTTCAACACGTCGCGCGGCACCTCCACCGGCGCGCGAGGCTTCACCAGGTGCGGCGCCATCAAGGACTGCGCGGTGGCCGAGCTCTGCGGCGCGAGCGTGCCCTCGACGCGCACGAACTTGCCGACCATCAGCTCCCAGCCTTCGGGCGGCGACGCGTAGCTCACCCACACCGTCGCTCCGTCATCGGTCACCAGCACCGTGCCCAGGCCAGCCTTCGGGCCTTTGCGCAGCGCCTGGCGCTCCAGGGTTCCGGTGATGGCCGCAGGCAGCGCGCCTTGCTCGAGCGCCGCCTTGATGGCCTCGCCTGTCGAGAGCTCTTGCATGGGGCCTTGAGCCAACACCGCACTGCACAGGAGCGCGAGCATGAACGACGTTCTCCCCGTCAATCAGCCGCCGAACACCGTGGCCTGGAAGGGGTGCCGGCCGATGGCGAACGCGCCGCCCACCATCAACAGGAGCGAGCCGAGCGTGCCGATGAAGGGCAGCGTGAAGCCCGGCGTCGCCGCCTTCTTGTTCTTCACGTGCGCGACCTGCGCCACCACCACCGCCACCGACATCATGACGATGTGGCCGATGAGGCGCGGCGTGTAGAGGCCCTGGAAGAGCAGACCGAAGCCCAACAGAATCTGCAGGTGCGTCAGGCCGATGAAGGCGCTGCCGAGCCCGCGCGGGAGCGCCCCGTACTCCTTCTTCTTCTGCGCCAGCGCCAGGCCGGTGATGATCAACAGCGCGATGCCGGTGCCGAGGACGAGGTAGCGCAGGGCCGAGTGTGCGTGGAGCATGACGACCCCATAGCGACGTGGGCTGCGGCGCTCACCTCATTTCGACGGGCTCCGCGGGCATCAACACCCCGCCGCGCTGCGAGGCCTCGAGCGTGCCGCACGCCGCGCCGATGTCTTTGCCGCCCGAGTACCGCCGCGCGATGGGCGACTTGAGCACCTGCAGGTGGTCGCGGAAGGCCTTGAGCTCGTCGGCCTCGGGCGGCAGGTACTTGCCGGTCGGGTCGGTGACGTCGATGAGGTCGATGGTGAGGGGAATGCCCTCGAACGTCTCTTTCAGGGCGAGCGCGTCTTCGAGGCCGGTGTTGAAGCCGCGAATGGCGACGTAGGCGAGCATCACCCGCTCTCCACCGCGGGCCTGGCTGTAGGCGCGAATCTGCTCCACCAGCGCGGGCAGCGGGTGGGTCTTCTCGACCGGCAGCACCTGGGCGCGCTTCTCGGGAATGGCCGAGGTGATGGAGAACGCGAGCCGGTAGGGTGGGTCGTCGGCGATGTACTTCTTGATGCCCGGCACCCAGCCCGCGGTCGAGAAGGTGATGGAGCGCCCCGAGATGGCCAGCCCCGCCGGGTGACACATGATGCGCGCGGCGCGGGTGGTGTTGGCGTAGTTGAGCAGCGGCTCGCCCATGCCCATGAAGACGACGCCGCGCACCGGGCGGTCGGCCTCGTTGATGACCTGGAGCACCTGGTCCACCACCTCCCAGGTCTCGAGGTTGCGCGAGAAGCCCATCTTCCCCGTCATGCAGAAGTCGCAGGCGAGCGCGCAGCCGACCTGCGAGCTGACGCAGACGACGAAGTGCGTGTCGAAGAGGGGAATGCGCACGGCCTCGAAGCGGCCGCCGAGGGGAGAGGAGAAGAGGTACTTCACGAAGCCGTCGTCGGCGCGGCGACGCTCCACCACCTCGAGCGAGGGGAGCGTGCCGTGGGCCTGCACCCAGTCTCGAATGACGGCCGGCACCATGCGCGCGCCGCGGACGTCGGCCATCGACTGGGCGCGGTGGGAGAAGACCGACGCGAAGAGCTTGAGCGCGGCGGTGCGCGAGGCGCCCTGCGCGGCGAGCTTCGCGAAGAACTCGTCGAAGTCGTGGTTCTTCAGGTTGAAGGCGCCGGGTGACACCGCGCGGCGCGTAGCACGGGGCCGTCGGAGCGCGACAGCGACGAGCCCATTGAAATCACAGCACCGGTTGTCCTACATGCACCCCCCTTGGCCGATCTTCAGTCGTCCTCTCCGGGGAGAACCACACACATGAGACTTTCATCTCGATATCTGATCGCGGCTGCGACGATGGCGTTCGCCGTCGGCTGCGGTCCGACGAACAACAAGCCTGACGCTGGTTCTACCGGTGGTGGGTCGGCTGGCGGGTTCGGGACGGGCGGCGGGTTCGTGACCGCTGGCGGTTCGGCGGCTGGCGGTTCGGCGGCTGGTGGTTCGGCGGCCGGTGGTTCGGCGGCCGGTGGTTCGGCGGCCGGTGGTTCGGCGGCCGGTGGTTCG
>JACSRE010000316.1 GCA_014879945.1 Myxococcus sp. | reverse complement strand
CGCGAGCTGCACCAGCAACCCGAACTCGGCCTGTCAGAACGGCGTCATCGACTGCAGCTCGGGCAGCGGGGTGTGCGTCAACGGCGGCAACAAGGCCAACGGCACCGCGTGCACCGGCGGCGTCTGCAACGCAGGCTCCTGCAACCCGTGCTCGGCTGGCGCGTCGTGCAGCCCAGCCAACCCGTGCAAGAGCGGCGTCATCGCCTGCGGCTCCGGAGCGCCAGTGTGCACCGAGTCGGGCAACCTGCCCCTCAACACCGCGTGCCCCGGCGGCGTCTGCAGCGCGGGCACCTGCGTCGCCTGCGCGGCCGGCACCGCGTGCGCCACCAACCCCAACCCGTGCATGACGGGCGTCACCGCCTGCGTCGCCGGCGGCCCGTCGTGCGTCGATGGCGCCAGCCGCCCCAACCTCACGGCGTGCCCCGGAGGCCGCTGCATCTCGGGCGCGTGCTGCACCGGCTGCATCTCGGGCAGCATCTGCTACGCCGGCACCTCGAACACCCGCTGCGGCACCGACGGGATGAACTGCTTCATGTGCGGCGGTGGCACCCAGTGCATCGGCGGCCTCTGCGAAGACGTCTGCAGCCCCATCTGCCAGTAGTCGTCAGGCGCGCGCCGCCGGGGGCCCCTTCACTTCCGGGCCGCCCCGTCATCGAAGGCCGGCGGGGCGCCGACGGCGACGGGTACGGCCGCGCCGAGCCGCTCGCGCCCGACGACGCCCTCGAGCTGGCCGAGCAGCAGGGGGGCCAGGGCGCGGTGCTCGTTTCGGAGCTGCCGGGCGCGCTTGGCGAACCCCTGCTTGAGCGAGCGCCAGGTGAGCGAGGCCGGGGTGACGCCGACGGCCTCGAGCACCAGCGCCGTCATCGCGTCGGGGTTGGGCTCGTAGAGGCCCAGCCGCTCACGCTCCAGGTACGCCAGGTAGGGCGGCTCGGTGCCGGGAATCACCCGGTGCACCAGGAGCGGCCCGCAGCGCATCTCGAGCATCTCTTGCAGCGTGGAGTGCGCGATGCTGCCCATCACCGGCACGTCGGTGATGGCGTAGAGCCGCGCGAGCAGCGGGTGCGGCAGAAACCCCAGGACGAAGAAGCCCGGCTTGCCACCGTGGAGCGTCTGGAGCTCGGTCTCGAACTGCGCGTCGCGGCCGGCCAGCACCACCATCGAGAACTTCGAGCCGAGGTCCGGGTGGTGAACGAGGCGGTCGATGACCGGCCGGCACCCCGACGAGAACCCGGAGCCCCCGAGGAAGGTGATGACGGGCTTCGACGCGTCGAGGCGGTTGAAGTCGGGCACGGCCTCGGCCAGCTCGCGCCGCCACTGGTCCTTGTGTGGCGGCGCCCGGGTGGCGACGGCCGGTGAGTTGCCCAGCTCGTCGAAGGCCTCGCTCACCAGCGTGCCGATGCGGAACACCTCGTCGGGCTCGGCGCGGGCCTGCAGCACCTTGAAGGTGTCGGGGCCGTTCACCAGCGTCACGTCGGCGCGCACCGAGCGCGTCGAGGGGAAGAAGGTCGGGGTGGGCGGCCCGTAGTCGGGGATGACGTTGACGATCTTCACCGGGCTCTTGAGCAGCCAGCGCACCACCTGGAAGCACGCGGTCAGCTGCACGTGCGTCGAGACCACGACGTCGGGCTTCTGCGCCTTGAGCAGCGCGACCAGCTCGAGCATCAGCCGGGGGTTGAGCAGGGTCGCGAACCACGCCGAGAGCGAGAAGTTCGTCAGCCAGAAGACCAACCCCTGCAGCCCCCAGCGCACGCAGAACCGGTAGAAGGTGTCGAAGCCGTTGGCCGCCGTCCACGCGATGGGCACCACGCGGGCCCGGTGTGGGTCCTCCCGGGTGACGCTGCGCACCAGCGCATCCCGCACGGTGTTGTGGCCGCCGCCGGCGTGCACTGACGCAAAGACGACGCGCAAAGGGCCAGAAATCAAGGCATCCCCTCCGGTTCAGAGCCTCAAGCGACGGCGCTGACGTCTGTAGCGTTCCTCAGGGCGCTTGGCCATCTTTGGCGCCGCTCTCGCGCGGGGGCGCCGCGGGGAAGATGACGTACCGCAAGGCCAGCATCCACGCGGGGGTGACCACGGTCACGTCGGCGAGCACCGCGGCGATGACGTAGGGGAGCCCCAGCCCGTCACGCAGCCAGACGACGACCTGCCCGTGCACGAGGGTGATGAGGATGACGAAGGCGAGGTAGCGCGCGCCCGAGGCGACGAGCGGCTGGGCGTGGTCGCGAAAGGTGAAGCGCCGGTGGGCGAAGTAGCTGAAGACCGCGCCGACGACCTTGCCGCTCATGGCGGCCGCGCGGGTCGGCGCGCCCAGGAGGGCCAGCGTCACCCCGACCGCGTGGTCCAGGAGCGAGGTCGCCGCGCCGGCGCCGAGCCCGCGCACCACCCACGAGTCGCGCAGCCGCTTCCACATGGCGTCAGCGCACCACCGGCGCCGGCCTCTGCGGCCAGCCCTCGCGCAAGACGAAGAGCGAGAAGGTGATGGCGTAGGCGCCGATGACGTCGATGGTGTAGTGCAGGTGCGCGAAGAAGAGGCTGGTGACGACCAGCAGGTGCGCCGCGAGCATCGGCCAGCGCAGCTTCGGGTTCGGCCAGACGTAGAGGAGCAGCAGCAGCGTGGTGGCGGTGTGGCCCGAGAAGAACAGGTCTTTGGTCAGGTAGACGCGCGCGCCGCCATCGGGCGCGAAGAACGCGGGCGTCATCAAGCCGGCGAACGCGCGCAGGCGGGCGTCGAAGTCCATTCCCGAGTGGAGGTCGGCGCCGGTGACGGGCCCCAGCCCGGTGACGGCGATGCACACCCCTCGCACCAGCGCGACCAGGCCCGACGACACCATGTACCGCACGAAGCGCGCGCCGTCGGTGAGGAAGAAGACGATGGCGACGGGCACGTAGGCCACGATCCACACGATGTAGTTCCAGCGATCGACCCACGCGACGTAGGGCACGTGCTGGAGCACCAGGTCAGGCAGCGTCGGCGCGGGCCGCGCCTCGGCCCACAACGCCAGCCACACCATCACGCCGTAGCAGGCGTAGCGGAACACGAGGCTCAAGGCGGCGGCGGGCAGGTGACGCACGGCCCCACGCGCCCTAGCCCCGGCGCCCGCCCGAGTCGATCGCGATGAAGACCGCGTCAGACGGCTTCGAGCGCGACGGCCGCGGCCGCGATGGTGGCGGCGATGCGAATGGCGTCGTGCACGTGGTCTTCGGTGAGCCCCCCCTCGAGCACCACCGCCTCGTGCGACTTGAGGCAGGCCTCGCAGAAGTTGATGCTCGAGACGGCCGCCGAGAAGAGCTCGAAGTCGACCTGGTTGGTGGCCGCCTGCTTGAGGCGGAGCATGCGCAGGCGCGCGGGCTTCTGCTCGTACGACTCCTTCCCGATGACGTGGCGGAACCGGTAGTACACGTTGTTCATGCCCATCATCACCGCGGCGGCCTTGGCGTCTTCGAGCACCGCGTCGGCCACGCCCTGGGCCTTCGCGTCGGCGACCAGCGCGTCGGTGAGCTGACGGTTGCGCGCGGCCCAGGCGCAGGCGATCGCCACGCCCCAGGTCTGCTCGAGCGACAGCGTCGCCGGCTGGAGCACGTTCTGGAGGTTGATCTTGATGTCACGCGCGGCGTCGGGGAACAGGTCGCGCAGCTGGTTGGTGTGGTCCATGGAAGAGCTCCTGGTGGCGTCGAGCGCCGGTGCGGTCGAGACACCACGGGCGTGGCGGGAGCGCTCCCCACACCACGCCCGTGGCCTTCACGTCGAGGACGCCTCGCTCAGCCGGCCTTCTTGATCTTCGCGGTGAGGGTCTCTTCGCCCTTCTTCCAGTTGCAGGCGCACAGCTCCTCGGTCTGCAGGCCGTCGAGCACGCGGAGCACCTCGTCCACGTTGCGGCCGACCGAGAGGTCGTTCGCGGTGGCGAAGCGCACCACGCCGTTGGGGTCGATGATGAACGTCGCGCGCAGGGCCACCTGGTCCTCGGGGTGGAGCAGGCCGTAGGCCTGGCCCATGGCCGCCGAGATGAAGAGCAGCGGGTGCTTGATGGTCTTGAGGTCGGCGTGGCTCTGGCGCCAGGCCAGGTGCGAGAACTCGTTGTCGGTCGAGCCGCCGAGCACCACCGCGCCGCGATCGGCGAAGTCCTTCAGCTTCTTGTCGAACTCGACGATCTCGGTCGGGCACACGAAGGTGAAGTCCTTCGGGTAGGTGTAGAGCACCACCCACTTGCCGGGGTGGTCCTTCGACGAGATCTTCTTGAACTCCTTGCCCTTCTCGATGCCGACGCAGGCGATGGTGTTGAACTCGGGGGCCTTCGAACCGGGGACGAGCATGTGCTTCTCTCTTTCGTGGGTGCTGCGGGAATGGGGCTCAGCGCTTCTTCGAGCTGCTCCTGCGGGGCCCGCCGAGCTTCCGGCCACGCATGACGACCATGTATTCGGTGATCTCGAAACCTGCGAGCCGAGAGACGTCTCCGACGCGCACGGCGTCCCACGGAATGTCTTCGATGAGGCCGGTGTCTTCGTCGATGAAGTGGTGGTGCCGCTCGAGGTTGGGGTCGAACACCACGCGGCCCTCAGCGAGCACCAGCTGCCGCAGCAGGCCTTTCTCAACGAAGAGGTTGAGGGTGTTGTAGACCGTGGCGCGCGACAACATGGGCACCATCGACTGCACCTGCTCCAGCACCTGGTCGGCCGACGGGTGCGCCTCGGTCGAGAGCACGTACTCGGCCACGGCGAGGCGCTGCGCCGACGGCTGAATGCCGGCCTCCTTCAGGCGCCGTGACAGGTCTGGACTCATTTCGGAGTTAGACTTAATCCAGAGTTTGACGAGTGCAACACAAAACAGGGCGCAACGGGCTCGACGACGAGGCATCCGAGCGCCCACACCCCAGAGGAGGAAGACATGGCGAAGACGAACAAGAGCGTGGTGGTGGTGGCGGTGAAGCCGCCGGTCGACATCGGCATCACCGGCGCCGACCGCAAGGCCATCGCCGAGGGCCTGAACGCGCTGCTGGCCGACACCTACGCGCTGTACCAGAAGACCCACGCGTTCCACTGGAACGTCGAGGGCCCGATGTTCCAGACGCTGCACCTGATGTTCGAGGCGCACTACAACGAGCTGTGGACGGCGACCGACCTCATCGCCGAGCGCATTCGGGCGCTGGGCTACCCGGTGAAGGCGACGTACTCGGAGCTGGCGAAGCTCACCTCCATTCCCGAGTCGCCCGGCGTGCCCACCGCGACCGACATGGTGAAGCTCCTGGTCGAGGGCCACCAGGCCACCACGCGCACCGCCCGCAAGGTGCTGCCGGTGGCCGACCATGCCAGCGATGAGGCGACGGTCGACCTGCTGACGCAGCGGCTGCAGGTTCACGAGAAGACCGCGTGGATGCTGCGCAGCCTGCTGGCCTGAACCGACCGACTCGGCGATACCCCGGGGCGTGCACCGACTCGAGAACACCGTTCAGCCGTACGCGTGGGGCAGCGTCACCGCGATTCCCGAGCTCCTGGGCCTGCCTGGCTCGGGTGTCCCGCAGGCCGAGCTGTGGGTAGGCGCGCACCCCTCGGCGCCGTCGAAGGTGAACGGCGTCTCGCTCGAGGCGCTCATCGCCGGGGCGCCGCTGGCCACCCTGGGCGCCGAGACCGCGCAGCGCTACGGGCCTCGCCTGCCGTTCCTCCTGAAGGTGCTGGCCGCCGCGAGGCCGCTGTCGCTCCAGGCCCACCCCTCGCTCGAGCAGGCGCAGGCGGGCTTCGCGCGTGAAGAGGCCGCCGGCGTGCCGCGCACCGCCGCGCACCGCAACTACAAGGACCCCAACCACAAGCCCGAGCTCATCTGCGCCCTGACGCCCTTCCGCGCGCTCTGCGGCTTTCGCGACGTCGATGACACCCTCGCCCTGCTCGAGGGCCTCCACGTCGAGGCGCTGGCGCCCTTCGTCGACACGCTCGCGCGCGCCGGGCTGCGGGCGCTGTTCGAGCGGGTGATGACGGTCGAGCCCGCCGCCCGAGGCGCGCTGGTGAAGGCCGTCGTCGAGGCGTGCGCGCGCCGGCCGCCCGAGCGCTTCGCCGCCGAGTGCGCCAACGCGGTGTCGCTCGAGGCCGAGTACCCGGGCGACGTCGGCGTCATCGGCGCCCTGCTGCTGAACCTCGTCGACCTCGCGCCGGGCGAAGCGCTCTCGCTGGGCGCGGGCAACCTGCACGCCTACCTCGAGGGCACCGGCGTCGAGCTGATGGCGAACTCCGACAACGTGCTGCGCGGAGGGCTCACCCCCAAGCACGTCGACGTGCCCGAGCTGCTGCGGGTGCTCGACTTCGGCCACGGCCCGGTGGCCAAGGTGGCGCCGCAGGGGCGCCCCGAGGCGGTGTACCCGACGCCCTTCCCCGACTTCCGCCTCTCACGCGTCGAGGTCGGCGCGCCCGTCACCCTGCCCCGCCTTGGCCCCGACCTGCTGCTGTGCGTCGAGGGCGAGGTGCGCGCCAGCGGCCTCTCGTTGCGCCGCGGCGAGGCGGCCTTCGCAGCGTTCGACGACGGCCCGCTCGAGCTGGCCGGCGCCGGCACCGTCTACCGGGCGACGGTCAACCGATGAAGCTCGCCCACTTCTCCGACGTTCACGTCACCCACTTTCCGCTCTCGGGCGGCTTCGCGCTCAAGCGCCTGGCCGCGGTCGCCAGCTACTCGCTCGCGGGCCGCGGCAAGCACTTCGAGGGCAGCGACGCCCGCATCGCGGCGCTGCTGGAGCACGTCGACGCGCAGGGCGTGGACCACGCGCTCTGCACCGGAGACCTCACCGGCGTCTCGACCGCGGCCGAGCTTCAGCGCGCCGCCGAGCTGTTCGGGAGCCGGCTCCGGGCGCCCGAGCGCTTCACCGTCATTCCCGGCAACCACGACCGCTACGTCGAGGGCGCCTCGGGCCTGTTCGAGCAGCACTTCGCGGCGCTGTGCGAAGGCGCCACCTTCCCCGCGGTGAAGCCCCTGCCCTCTGGGGTGACGCTGGTGCTGCTCGACGCCGCGCGGCCCACCAGCCTCATCGACTCGTCGGGCCTCATCGGCGAGGCGCAGCGCTCGAAGGCGCTCTCGATTCTCAGCGACCCCTCGCTTCGAGGCCGCTTCGTCATCGTCGCGCTGCACTATGGCCTCTTGCGCATGACGGGCCACCGCGACTCGAGGCCGCACGGGCTCCGCGACGACGTCGAGCTGATGCGGCTGCTCGATCGCGACGACGTCACCGTCGACCTGGTGCTGCACGGCCACCTGCACCGCCCGTTCACCCTTCGCGCCGGCCGCCGCCACGTCGTCAACGCCGGGAGCGCGACCGACCTGCACATGCGCTGCGGCTACAACGTCTACGACATCGACGTGGCGGCGCACCGGGTGGGCATCACGCGGCACTGGTGGAACCGCGAGGCCGGCCGCTACGAGCCCGACGTGGGCCACGCGCTCAACGTCACCCTCGACACCCGCCCTTGAAGTGACTCGGCGCCCGGTCGATTCTCGCGCATCGGAGCGATGATGACGGCGCACCACCTGCTGACGACCTCGTACTCCGAGACGTGGGCCATCGAGCCCCGCGCCGACGTGCCCTTCCCGCTCGCGCTCGAGCTGCTCTCGGCGCCCATCGCGCCCGCGACGGCTCAGCGGCTGGCGGCCTGGGTGGAGCGGTACACGCGCCGCGGCCCACGCTGGCAAGAAGTGCTCGAGGCCGACCTCGACCCGGCGCGCTTCTCGTTGGTGCTCGAGCGCTTCGTCGGCGTCACCTTCGCTGACCTGGTGCGCAACCTGGGCGCCGAGCGGTGGGTGCTGCCGCTGCCGACGTGGCTGCGGCTGGCGCTCGACCTCTTCGACGCCTTCGAGCAGCACGGCGAGGTGCTGCTGGCCGAGCCGCCGTGCCCGACGGGCCTGGGGTGGTCGCTGCGCGGCGAGCTGGTGCTGGCCCCGACGGTGCTCAACGCGGTGCTGGCCACCGGCTTCGACGTCTCGGACCACGCGGTGCTCTTCGCGCCCGAGCACGTGACGCGGGCGCCGCTGTCGGAGCGGTCGCTGGTGTTCGGGCTGGGCGTGGCGCTGGCGTGGCTGCGCACCGGGTGGCATCCCCTCGAGGCCGAAGCGGGCGGCCTCGTCGGCGGGCTGCTGCGCGGTGAGCGCCCCGCGGCCCCGGGGTGGAAGCTGGGGAGCCCCGACGGGCTGGTCGAGGTGCTCGAGCGCGCGATGGCCCACGCCCCGGAGCACCGCTTCCCCACCCTGGGCGCGTTTCGGCGGGCGGTCCTCGACGCCTCGCCCGACGCGCCCGCGACGCACGTCACCTCGGCCGCGGTGCTGCAGGCGGCGACCCACCGCCTGGTGGACCGGCTCATCGAGCACCTCTGGGCGCACGACACCCTGCTCCCGGCCACCTGGGACGGGCTGTGGCCGCCGGGCGTGCACCCCCTCGAGGGGCTGTCGGTCGTCGAGGACCGGCTGCTCGAGCACCGCGTCGATCGCCGCACCTTCGCCCGGCGCCCCGAGGCGGCCGCGTCGCTGCGCCCGTGGAGAACGCCCCCGGAGCGGGCCGAAGACGAGGCCGCCCTTCGCGCGGCCGACCGCGAGCGGTGGTGGGCGGGCGCGGCGGCGGCCAGGCTCCCCTGGCGCGTGGAGTGACGCGGTCCTCCCGGTGAATCGGCGCGCCGCGGGGCCGTCGCAGGCGCGTGCGCTCCCTCGTCACCCTCCTCCTGCTCCTCGCGCCGGTCGTCGGCGCCGAGCCCACCTGGCAGCCTCGGCGAACGGCGGTCGGGTTGGGCGTCAGCGGCCGTTGGACGAAGGCCGTGGAGCTGGGCGGCGGCGGTCGCGCGATGACGGTCAGCGGCGGCGGCCCGGCGGCCAACGTCTCGGGCTCGTTCGGGTGGTCGCGCGGCGCGCTGCGGCTGGGGGGCCTGGGCAGCTACGAGCTGATGTTCTCGCCCGAGCACGACCTCGAGGTCACCGCCGCGGGGCCCTTGAGGCCGCAGACGACGCGCGGGCCGACGGTGACGGCGGCGCACTTCTTCAGCCTCGGGCCCTTCGTCGGCGCGCAGACCGGCGGCGACCACCTGGTGGGGTTCGCCGACGCCGCGCTGCTGGTCGACCTGCTCGCGGCCGAGCTCGAGGGCGACGGCCTGCGCCTGGGGCTGCGCTTCGTCCCCGTCGCGAGGGTGGGCGTGAGCATCGACATGGGCTTTGCCAGCCTCGAGCTGTGGCTCTTCGGGAGCGCGCTGGTCGCGCCCCGCGCGGGGCTGGTGCTGGCCCTCGGCTTCTAGCGCACCGGGCCGCCGGCCTCCTTCTTCTTCCTGGCCGGCTTCTCGTAGCGAGCGGTCACCTTGGTGGCGATGCCGCCGCGCACCCACCAGTCGGCCTCGACCTCCATCTTCCGCGGGCCGCACGTCTTCACGAGGTCGTCGAGCACGCGGTTGGTCACCGCCTCGTGGAAGGCGCCCTCGTCGCGGAAGCTCCACAGGTAGAGCTTGAGGCTCTTGAGCTCGACGCACAGCTGGTCGGGCACGTAGCGGATCTTGAAGTGCGCGAAGTCGGGCTGGCCCGTCAGCGGGCACAGGCAGGTGAACTCGGGGCAGTCGAAGACGATTTCGTAGTCGCGGTCGGGGGCCGGGTTCTTGAAGTGTTCGAGGTTCTTGCTGGGCTTGGAAGGCATGGGCGGCCCTTACACAAAAAAAGCCGCTACCATCACCTGGGTGAGTGATGACGTTCAGCGAGCCGTCGACGCGCTCCGAGTAGGTGGGCTCATCGGGCTCCCGACCGAGACCGTCTATGGGCTGGGGGCCGACGCGTCGAACGAGCTGGCGGTGCGGCGCATCTTCGCGGTGAAGGGCAGGCCGTCGAGCCACCCGCTCATCGTGCACGTGGCCAGCGCCGATGAGGCGAGGCGGTGGGCCGGCGCGTGGCCCGTCGAAGCCGAGGCGCTCGCGCGCGCGTTCTGGCCCGGGCCCCTCACCCTCATCGTCAAGCGCTCCCCCCTCGCCAGCGACGCCGTCACCGGAGGCCAGGACACGGTGGGGCTCCGCGTTCCCAGTCACCCGCTCGCGCGCGCCGTGCTCGAGGCCTTCGGCGGGGGCGTGGCGGCCCCCTCGGCGAACCGCTTCGGGCGCGTCAGCCCGACGACCGCGCAGCACGTGCGCGACGAGCTCGGCGCAGACGTGGAGCTGGTGCTCGACGGCGGCCCCTGCGGGGTGGGCGTGGAGTCCACCATCGTCGACGTGAGCGGCCTGGCGCCGCGGCTCCTGCGGCCGGGCGGGGTGGCGCGCGAGAGGGTGGAGCACGTGCTGGGGCGTGAGGTGCCGCTGGTCTCCACCGCCACCGACGTGCGGGCGCCGGGCCTGCTCGAGTCGCACTACGCGCCGCGCGCCGGCCTCTGGCTGGTGACGGCCGCGCAGCTCGAGCCCGAGGCGCAGCGGCGGCTGGCGGCAGGGGCGAAGGTGGCCGTGGTGGCGCCGCTGGGCGTGCCGATGCCGGCGGGCGTCACGGCCTTCGAGGTGCCCGCCGACGACGCCGGCTACGCCCGTGCCCTGTACGCGACGCTGCGGGAGGTGGACGCGCGAGGGCTCGACGTCGTGCTGGCCGTGCCGCCCAGCGCGTCGGGGGTCGGGCTGGCGGTGGTCGATCGACTCCGCCGGGCCAGCGCGCCGCGAGGCCCTTGAGGGCGGCGCTCACCGCGCCCGGCTGACCTCCACCACCAGCTTGCGAAACCAGGCGTGGCCGGCGTCGTGCCGGTGCCGCTCGTGCCAGGCCTGCTGCATCGTGAAGCCCTTGACGACGAAGGGCAGCGCGCGCGCGACGAGCCCCCACGGCGCCGCGTGCAGGGCGATGATGCGGTCGGGCAGCACCGCGCCGAGGTCGCTCTGGGCGACCAACCCCGGCACCACCGCGAAGGTCGGTACGTGGGCGACCAGGCGCCTTCGGTGGCCCAGGCGCTCGAGCGCCTCGTCGAGCGGGTTGCCGGGCTTGCCCTCGGGCGAGAGCGCGAGCTGCGGAATCGAGAGGTACCGCGCCAGGGTGAGCGGCCCGCGCGCCATCGGGTGGCCCGCGCGCAGCACGAACGAGAAGCCCTCGTCGCAGAGCTTCGTCCACACCACCGCCTGGCTCATCGGCCGCTGAGGGGCCCACAAGAGGTCCCACGTGCCTGACGAGAGCGCGGCCTCGGCCCCGTCACCGACCTGCACCAGGCGCACCGTCAGCCCCGGCGCGTCGCGGGCGAGCCGGCGCAGCAGCGGCTGCATCAAGACCGAGGCGCCGTAGTCGCTGGTGGCCACCACGAAGGTCCGTTGGGTCGTCGACGGCTCGAAGCCGACGCCCGAGACGAGCAGGTCGTCGAGCCGCGTCAGCAGGGCCTCGAGCTCGGGCTGCAGCGCCCTGGCCCGGGGCGTCGGCACCAGCGCGCGCCCGTCTCGAACGAAGAGGGGGTCGTGCAGGGCCGCGCGGAGCCGGGCCAGCGCGCGCGACACGGCCGGCTGCGACAGGCGCATGCGCTCGGCCGTCGCGGTCACGCTGCCGGTGGCGAGCAGGTGCCGAAGCGTCGTCAGCAGGTTGAGGTCGGCCACCTCATGCGCCTGGTGCATTCTTTCTTTTCGTTTCATGCATTGGACTCATAGCCGCGGCGTCGGCACCTTGCGCGTGGAAGTTGCCGACCACCCACGCAGTCACTCACCCCAGGGAGCACCCATGTTCGCCATCGCAGGAGTCACCGGTCACACTGGAGCCGTCGTCGCCGAGACGCTGTTGTCCAAGGGCCAGAAGGTGCGCGCCATCGTGCGCAGGGCCGAGAAGGGCGCCGAGTGGAAGAAGAGGGGGGCGGAGGTGGCGGTCGCCGACCTCGGCGACGTCGCTGCACTCACCCGCGCGCTCACGGGCGTCACCGCCGCCTTCCTCTTGTCGCCGCCCAACCCCGCCGCGGCCGACTTCCTCGCCGACCGCACCGCGCTCATCGGAAACATGGCGAAGGCGGTGACGGCCTCGGGCCTCAAGCGCCTGGTCTTCCTCTCGTCGGTCGCGGCCCAGCACCCGGCCGGCACCGGCCCCATCGTCACCGCGCACCGCGCCGAGCAGGCCTTCCGGGCGCTGGTGCCGTCGGTCACCTTCGTGCGGGCCGCCTCCTTCCTCGAGAACTGGGGCTCGGTGGTGCCGGCGGCGAAGGCGCAGGGCGTGCTGCCGCACTTCGGGCCCGTCGACGTCAGGTTCCCGCAGGTGAGCACGAAGGACATCGGCGCCGCGGTGGTGCACGCGCTCCTCACGCCGGCCGACGGCGCGAAGGTCGTCGAGCTCGCAGGCAAGGAGGACTGGTCGGCGCAAGACGTCGCGGCGGCCCTGAGCACGCTGTTGGGCCGCGCGGTGCAGGCGGTGTCGGCGCCCGTCGAAGGCGCGAAGGCGGGGCTGCTGCAGGCCGGCCTCCCCGAGTCGATGGCGACGCTCTACGCCGAGATGTACGCCGGCATGGGCAAGGGCCTGGTCACCTTCGAGCGGCCCGGCGCGGTGACGCGCGGCGTGACGTCGTTGGTCGACGCCCTGCGGCCGCTCGTCTGACTGGCGGGCTCGTTCACGGTGGGGAGCGAGACCTCGTAGGCCGGCCGCCCGTCGACGAGGGCGACGAGCTCGGGCGGCGACGGCTGCGCGGCGCGGGCCGGCGGCGACAGCGCGGTGGCTTG
>JACSRE010000108.1 GCA_014879945.1 Myxococcus sp. | reverse complement strand
GTATAAGAGACAGCCCTTTGGGACTGCGGATGGCGGTCTGCCCGGTGAACCTGAGGGCCTTCCCTCGGTCGCGCCCGCTTTCGGTGGCGGAGGTGGCGGCTCGTCCGGGACCTTGATGGTGACCTTCCCACCAGAAGCGTGCCTTGGTGCGGGTGGAAATGGCGGCGGGATCGTCAGAGTTCACGCAGTGCGGTTCCTCAACGACGGTCTCTTGAGCGCAGACGGGAGCTCCGGCGATTCGCCGGTGGGCGCGTACGCTCTCGCTGCGGGCGGGGGCGGTGGAGCTGGCGGCTCATGGCTCTTCGCGGTCGATGTGTTCTCGAACCGCGGGTCAATCTCCGCGCTCGGTGGCCGTGGTGGCACGGGCGTGAGCCGAACCAGTCCGACGCTCGGCGGTGGTGGTGGCGGTGGCGGAGGTGGGCGTGTGCACCTTGAGGCGCGCGATGGCGGCGCGGCCAGCTTCACCACGATCGGAAACGTCTTCGTCGGAGGTGGCCTTGGCGGCGCCGGACTCTCAGGAGCCGGCCAAGCGGGCGCCGCGGGCATCGTCTTCACCCGATAGCGAGCACCTGCGCGAGCAGGCGGTGGTACTTCTCGACTCCAGCCGCCAGGGAAAAGTGGCCAGCGGTGACGTTGCGAGCGCGGGCAAACGAGCGCTCGTCGAGAGTCGCAGACTCCGCGACGAACTCCGCTGCGCGCTCGAGTTCGGCCGACTCAACGGACGCAAGCACAAGTCCCGTCCCTGCCCGGCGCACCCAGTCGCTCACCTCGTCATTGCACCCGTACTGAATCGGCCTGACGCCTGAGGCGAAGAGTTCGCCCAGCTTGGTCGGCATCGATGCGCGCTTCGCCGGACTGGACGGATTGAGAACCAGCAGGCACCACTCGACCAAGGAGAGCCACTCAGGCATCGCGTCGTGTTCTGCACGAGTGATGGTGACGCGCTCGAGCGGCACGCCGAGCGCGGTAAGCCGTCGCGCGTACTCGTCTCGCTGTGCGCTCAGCACGAGTAGGTGCGCCTGGCGCGACTTCGCCAGAATCCTCCGCGCAAGATCGATCGTCTCGTCAACGAGGTAGGAGCGGTTGATTGACCCGATTATCGAGATGACACGCTTCTTGCTTAGGCGATCAACCAGCTCAGCGGGAACTCGCTTGAGCGCCGAGGTAGGCCGGCGCACAAAGTCCGTGTAGTCGGCGGTCGTGGTGATGCAAGCGACCGAACGCCGCCCCAGCGGACGAAAACGTTCCTCGACCTCCCTGGCCTGCAGCTCCGTCAGCGTCACCACACCCGAGGCCGTGGTGAAGAGCTGATGTTCGAGGCCGCGCGCAATGCCAAGCCTCAGCGGCGTGGTAAACCACCGCCCCTCTTCGAGGCGTTCGTCGATCCAGAAACCGCGCGCGTCAAAGATCCAGGGCAGGCCGGTCGCATTCCACGCTGCGAGTGCGGCGACGGCTGGCACATAGGCTCTCGCGTGAATCGCGCTCACCTTCTCGGCGCGTGCCAGTTCGACTGCGCGGCTCACGAGGGTGCCGAGGTTTCGCCCGGCAGCAAGACTCGATTGAGACCAGTCGAAGGCCTCAAAGTCCCACTGGACACCTACGTCCGCCAGTCGGGCTCGCAGAGCACTGACACGGCGCGAGTCTGCCAGGTCCTTCTCCTTCTCGAGCGAGACGATCCGGTACCGCCAGCCCTTGCGCGCGAGGCCCTCCACAACCCGTACTACCTGGCTGTGGCTCAGTGGCTCAAGGAGGCCGTCTTGGGTGAGGTAGAGCAGCGGAGCGCGAGCCATCTCGCCGTGCCTTTTGCCACGAAGTACGTTCTCAAGCATTCATGGTACGAGCCCTGAATATCGGCCGGCGCGCCCGGCACTGAGGTTCTTGCCTTCGTCATGTGCGGCATCTCTGGGGTCATCTATCGCGACGGCAGGACGCCACCGGCCGAGTTGCTGCGGACGATGGCAACTGCGCAAGCGCACCGTGGGCCCGACGGCGAAGGGGTGCACGTATTCCCCGGAGGAGGTCTCGCACATCGGCGCCTCGCCATCATCGATCTGAGCCCCGACGCCGCGCAGCCGATGAGCACAGACGATGGCAGCGTCTGGATTGCCTTCAACGGAGAGATCTACAACTTCCGGGAACTGCGGGCCGAACTCGAGGGGTTGGGCCACCGATTCAAGAGCCAGAGCGACACCGAGGTCATCCTCGCAGCGTGGCTTCAGTGGGGTCAGCGAGCCATCGGCCGGCTCGACGGGATGTTCGCGATCGCCTTGTGGGATGGTCGCTCTCGCCAGTTGCTCCTCGCGCGCGACCGCACCGGAAAGAAGCCGCTCTACGTATACGAGGACACAGAGAAGCTCGTCTTCGGCTCCGAGATCAAGGCCATTTTGAGCCACCCAAACATCAACACCCGTGAGTGGCCCGAAGCCGCGGCACAGTTCCTTTCACACGGGTACGTGCCCACCCCGCACACCTTCTATGCGCAGATCCGCAAGCTCCAGCCCGCGACGTTCGAGGTGCTCGCCTGGGGCCGCCGCGAGACGTATGCCGAGACTTATTGGGACTTCCCGCTCGGGCCTGAGCGTCGCGTCGAGAGCGAAGATGACTGGCGCGAGGTCGAGCACGAGGTCCGAAAGCTGTTTCTCGCGGCCGTGAGGCGACGAATGGTCGCCGACGTGCCGCTGGGAGCGTTCCTCTCGGGCGGGCTCGACTCGTCCTTGGTGGTCGCGGCAATGGCGCAGCAATCGACGAAGCCCATCAAGACCTTCAGCATCGGCTTCGAGGGCTCGCCTGAATTTGACGAGACGAAGTACGCGCGCATGGTCGCCGAGCGCTACGGTACCGACCACACCGAGTTCAAGGTGAAACCCGCAGCATTCGAGCTCGTCGACAGACTCGCCTGGCATTTCGATGAACCGTTCGGCGACTCAAGCTCGATTCCCACCTACCTTGTCTCAAAGCTGACGCGTGAAGCCGGCTGCACAGTCGCGCTGACTGGCGACGGCGGCGATGAGGTGTTCGCAGGCTACCCGCGCTTTGCGGCGGTGCTGGCTGCCGAGCGCGTGCCGCGGCCACTTCGACGCGTGATGAACCGCCTCGTCTCATTCGTTCCGGAGCGCCCCGGGGACTCCCGGCTCCCAGCGCGCGCCCATCGGTTCCTGAACCGGGCCACGAAGGACCTTCCCGACCGCCTGCGCAGCTGGGTGTCGTATTACTCGGCGGCCGAACTGAACGAGCGGCTCGCCGGCGCCGAGGTGGTGGTTTCGGACCCACAGCTCGGCCAGCGGTACGTCGACCTCTGCGAACACGCACGCAACCGCGGCGCCGACGCACTGAACCAGATCCTCTACGCCAACGCGCGCACCTACCTTCTCGACGACCTCAACGTGAAGGTCGACCGCGCCTCGATGGCCGCGAGCCTCGAGTGTCGGGCACCGTTCCTCGACACCGCGCTGATGGAGTACGCCTTCTCGCTCCCAGGCCACACGAAGCTCCGCGGAACCGAGACGAAGGTGGTGCTCAAGCGCGCTTGTCGAGACCTGCTCGTCGACGCCGCCGTGAACCGGAAGAAGATGGGCTTCGGGGTTCCACTCGCGACGTGGCAAAGCGGCCTCAGGGGCGCCGACCCCACGCGCCCGATGGAGCAGTGGGCCAGCAACGCTCTCAACGCCTGGCGAGACCGCGACCTTCGCGCGAACTCCGCACTTCCCTGAGGAACCAACACCATGTGCGGCATCACCGGTCTCTGGGGCACCGATCGAATCGACGCGCAGGCCGTCGTCCGCGACGCGACCGCTCGACTCGCCCATCGCGGTCCTGACGCGTGGGGCGTGCACTCCCCCAGCCCAGGGCTCTGGTTCGGTCACCGCCGCCTCTCGATTCTCGACCTCTCCCCAGCCGGCGCGCAGCCCATGGTCTCGCCCTCGGGCCGCTTCACCATCACCTTCAACGGCGAGGTCTACAACTACCGCACCATTCGCGATGAGCTCGAGCGTGAAGGCCTCGCCCCCGCCTGGCGAGGCGGCTCCGACACCGAGGTGATGCTCGCCGCCATCGAAGCCTGGGGCCTCGAGGCCGCCGTCTGCCGCTTCATCGGCATGTTCGCCTTCGGCCTCTGGGACGAGCGCGACCGCCGGCTCCACCTCGTTCGCGATCGCCTCGGCCTCAAGCCGCTCTACTTCACCCGCACCCCGACCGCCCTCGCCTTCGCTTCGGAGCTCAAGGCGCTCAAGGTGGTGCCCGGCTTCGACACCACCCTCGACCCGACCGCCCTCGCCGGCTTCCTCTCGTCGAACTGCGTCCCCGGCAGCCGGTCGATCTACCGCTCGACCCAGAAGGTCCCCCCCGGCGCCTTCCTCTCCTTCAGCGCGTGGAACGCCGAGCCCCACCTCACCCGCTACTGGGACCCGGTCGAGGTCGCCCGGAGGGGCCAGTCGACCCGCTTCGCCGGCACCGAGGCCCAGGCCATCGAGGCGCTCGACGAGCTGCTGCGCGACGCGGTCAAGCTGCGCATGGTGTCCGACGTCCCGCTGGGGGCGTTCCTGTCGGGCGGCATCGACTCCTCCACCGTCGTGGCGCTCATGCAGGCCCAGAGCTCGCGCCCGGTGCACACCTTCTCGATCGAGAACGAGACGGCCGCCTTCAACGAGGGTGACGCCGCCCGCGCCGTCGCCAGCCACCTCAACACCCACCACACCGCCTTCACCGTCACCGCGAGAGACGCCCTCGAGGTCATCCCGCTGCTGCCGACGATGTTCGACGAGCCCTTCTCGGACTCCTCGCAGATCCCCACCTACCTCGTCTCGAAGCTGGCCCGCCGCGACGTCACGGTGGCCCTCTCGGGAGACGGCGGCGACGAGCTCTTCGGCGGCTACACCCGCCACCTCTACGCGCCGCGACTCGGCGCCGCGAGCGGCTGGGTGCCCGAGGCCGCCCGTCGCCGGCTCGCCAGCGCCATCACCTCGCTCTCGCCCGACGCCTGGGACCAGGTCTTCCAGCGCGGCAGGCCCCTGCTCCCCACCGTCCGCCTGGCCGGCATTCGCATGCACAAGCTCGCCGGCGTGCTCGGGAGCGAGTCGGCCGACCGCGTCTACGAGACCCTCTCGTCGCACTGGACCCCCGCCGACCACGTGCTGCGTGACGACGGCGCCTGGCCCGCGCCGCCGCCTCGCACCTTCGAGGGCGACTCGGTCGAGGCGCTCACCAACGAGATGATGCTCCGCGACCTCACCGGCTACCTGCCCGACGACATCCTCGCGAAGGTCGACCGCGCCTCGATGGCGGTCGGCCTCGAGGCCCGCGAGCCCCTGCTCGACCACCGCCTCGTCGAGTTCGCGTGGACCCTGCCGCTCTCGCTGAAGATCCGCGGCACCACCGGCAAGTGGGTTCTCCGTCAGGTGCTCTCCCGGTACGTCCCCGACACCATCGTCTCGGGACCCAAGATGGGGTTCGGCGTGCCCATCGGGGCCTGGCTCCGCGGCCCGCTGAGGGACTGGGCCGAATCACTGCTTGACCCCGCGTCGCTCGAAGCGGTCGGCCTCGACCCGACGGTCGTCTTGGCACGCTGGGCTGAGCACCTGAGCGGCGCGCGCCCCTGGGAGTACCACCTGTGGGACATTCTGATGCTGCAGGCGTGGCGGGCCAACGGGTAGCGAGCTTCACGAGGCAGTCCTGACATGCGCGTTCTCTTCTTCACTGACGGCCCCATCAGCCCCGGCAGCCGCTTCCGCTGCCTCCAGTTCTTCCCCTGGCTCGAGCGGCGCGGCATCTCGTGCGAGGCGCAGTTCGCCTACGACGAGCGCTACAACGACGTTCACGACAAGCCCTGGGCGCCGCTTTACAAGGCGAAGGGCCGGGTGGCGCGCGCCGGTCGACTCCTGTTCCAGCGCGGCCACGACCTGCTCTTCCTCCACAAGACGACGATGGCCGTCACCGGCCTGCCCGAGTTCGTTCAAGGCCTGCGCGGCACCCCGTCGATCTTCGACTTCGACGACGCCATCTACCTCGGGGTGGGTGGGGCCCCCTCGACGATGCGGGAGCGCACCTTCAAGCAGGCCGTTCGCGCGGCCTCGCACGTCATCGCCGGCAACGACCACCTCGCCACCCGCGCCCAGGCGCCGCACAAGACGACGACGCTCCCCACGGTCGTCGACACCGAGCGCTTCCTTCCGGGGCCACCGAGAGACGCCCATGAGCTCGTCATCGGGTGGATGGGCACGGCCTCGAACTTCCCCTACCTGCGCGAGGTGATTCCGTCGGTGCTCGGCGCCCTCGAGCAGCTGCCCCGCGCGCGCCTGCGCATCGTCTCGAACGGAACGCTCCCGGAGTACCGCGCCCACCCGAAGGTCGAGCAGTGGCGATGGAGCGACGAGCGCGAGCTGATGGCGCTGCAGAGCTTCGACCTCGGCCTGATGCCCCTGCCCGACACCGAGCAGACCCGCGGCAAGTGCGGCTTCAAGATGCTCCAGTACATGAGCTGCGGCGTGCCGGTCGTGGCCTCGGCGGTCGGCGCCAACGTCGGGCTCTTCGAGGGCAGCGGCGCCGGGGCGCTGGTGAAGCCATGCGGCGACTGGACCCGCGAGGTGCTCGCGCTGGCCGGGCGTTCAGCGAAGGCCCGCGCCGCCCTGGGGGCCGCTGGCCGGGCTCACGTCGAGGCCAGGTACTCCGTCGCCAGCGTCATCGACCGCTACGAGGCGCTCTTCCGACGCGTCGTCGCCGAGCACGCCACCGCGTCAGCGCTCAGCGCCTGAGGCGATAGACGAAGCGGCCCGCCAGCTCGCGGAGCGCCGCCGCCGACTGCTCCAGGTACGCCGCGCGCGGCAGCCAGTGCGAGTCGAACGCCGGGTCGCGCATGCGGTAATCGACCGGCAGCGTGTCGGGCTCGAGCCCCACGTCGCGGAAGCAGTCCACCGCGCGCGGCAGGTGAAACGCGCTCGTGACGAGGAGCGTCGATCGAAAGCCACGCGCGTCGATGAGCGCCTTTGAGGACTTCGCGTTCTCGAGCGTGTTGCGGGCGCTCGGCTCCTGAATCACCCGCTCCGGCTCGATGCCCCAGGCCTCGAGCTGCCGCGCCAGGTACGCCGCCTCGGTGGGCAGGCCCTCGCGCAGGGTGCCGCCGCTGACGATGACGTACCTCGCCCGGCCGGTTCGGAGCAGCTCGAAGGTCACCGTCAGCCGCTCGACGTTGTCGCCCCAGGCCGCCTCTTCGGCCGTCGCCCCGAACGACGCCACCACGCCGCCGAGGAGCACCACCACGTCGTACCCGCCGTCTCGTCGAGACGTGTCGCGCGCGTCGCCTTCGAGCGAGGCCCACAGCCGGTTCGACACCGCGGGCGCGCTGAAGAGGGTGAGGGTGCCCAGGCCCACCGCGGCGAGCGCCAGCCCCGCGCGGCGCCGCCCGACGGCGAGCAGCACGACCCCCGCGAGCGCGGGCCCGACGCCCCACCACCAGGGGTCGAGCAGCAGGTCGAGCGTCTTCGAGAGGAAGAAGAACACGCCCCAGGAGCGTCAGCTCTTCTCGCCGTAGCCGTAGTTCCGGTACGCGTAGCCGTAGTAGTAGTCGCCGTACCTCGAGCGATCGAGGTTCACGTCGTTGAGCACCGCGCCGAGCATCACGGCCTTCACGTCGTTGAGCGCGCGCACGGTTCGCTTCGCCACGTCGCGGTGGGTGACGCCCGACTTGAGCACCAGCACCACCCCGTTGACGCGCGTCGCGAGCACCACCGCGTCGGCCACGGCCCCCACCGGCGGGCTGTCGAGGATGACCCGGTCGTACTTGCCGTCGAGCGTCTCGAGCAGCTCGCCGAAGGCGCGCGTGTGGAGCAGCTCGGCCGGGTTGGGCGGCACCGGGCCGCAGGGCAGCAGGTAGAGGCCCGGCACCTCGGTCGTCTTGATGGCAGCCTCCAGGGTGCCCTCTCCGACCACCAGCGACGAGACCCCCACGTCGTTCGGCACGCCGAACGCCTTGTGCAGGCGCGGCCGCCGCATGTCGGTGTCGATGATGAGCACCTTCTGGCCGCTCTGCGCCATGGCGATGCCGAGGTTGATGGCGGTCGTCGACTTGCCCTCTTGCGGCCCGCTCGACGTCACCAGCATGCGCTTGAGCGGCTTGTCGGGCGACATGAAGAGCAGGTTCGTTCTGACCGCGCGCGTGCACTCGGCGATGTGCGACTTGGGCTCGCGGTGAATGTGCAGGTCCTTCGCCTGGCCGTCGGTCGGCGGAATCGAGGGCACGAAGCCGAGGAAGGTCAGGCCCATGCGCTCCTCGATCTCCTGCTGCGACGTCACGGTGGAGTCCAGGAACTCGAGCAGCAGCGCCAGGCCGATGGCGGCGACGAGGCCCGCGACGATGCCCAGCAGAATCGACTGCGGCACGTTCGGCCTGACGGGCGCGAGCTGGGGGCGCGCGGCGTCGAGCACGCGCACGTTCGACGTCCGCAGCAGGCCCGACAGCTCGATGTCTTTGAGGCGCTTGAAGACCGAGTCGTACTGCCGCTTGGCGCTGTCCGACTCCTGCTTGAGGCGGTCGAGCTCGAGCTTCTTCTTCTCGACCTCGAAGGCCTCGGCGCGCACCTCGTTGAAGAGCGCCTGCAGGTTCTTCTCTTTCTCGACCGACTCGCGCAGCTCGGCCTCGGTGCCCACCACGAGGTTCGACAGCTCGCGCTGAAAGTCCTTCTCGACGAGCGCGAGCTTGTCGCGGCACTCCATCAGCTTGGGGTGCTCCCCCAGGTAGCGCGACTGCAGCTCGGTGCAGTCGGTGCGCAGCGAGAGCATGCGGTCTTTGAGCTTCTGGAGCGTCGGGTTCTCGCGGGCGGCGGGCAGCGCCTCGGCCCACATCGAGTCGTCCGAGCCCTGCTGGTGCTGCACGTTCCGAATCGCCGCGACCCGGGCCTTGTGCCCGGCGATCTTCAGCTGCACGTCGGTCAACGCCTGGCTGGTCGCCGTCAGCCTCGACGACACCATGTTGGCGCGATCGTCGATCGAGGTGCTGAGCATGTCGGACTGCTTGCGGAACGCGTACAGCGCCAGCTCGCTCGCGCGCGCAGCGTCAGAGAGGCTGTCGCGCCGCTCGTCGAGCCACTTCGAGGCGTTCTCGGTCACCTTGAGCTTCTGCGACAGCGACTCGTCGATGTACGCCTGCGCCACCTCGTTCGCCAGGAGCGCGGCCCGGTTCGGGTCCGAGTCTTCGATCTTGATGAAGGTGACGCGGCTGTCCTTGAGCGACTCGACCTTGATTCGCCCCTGCACCATCGCCACCGCGTCGGCGCGCTTCATCGCCTCGTCGCGCTGCGCCTCGGGCAGCTTCGTCAGGCGAAGGAACTCGGGGTCGTTGTTCAGGCCCAGCTTCTCGACCACCCGCTGCGAGACCGCGCGGCTGGTGATGATCTTCGACTGCGTCTCGAGGTACTCCTTGTTCGCCCAGTAGGCCGAGGTGGAGTCGTTATTGACGTCCTGGATCTGGTTGTCGAGGAAGCGCGGCTCTTTCGAGTCGATGATGAGCGAGATCTGCGCCGCGAAGACCTTCGGCTGGCTGCGGGCCCAGAGCGTCGTGGCCCCGACCACCAGCGAAAAGACAATCAAGATCAGCCACTTACGCTTGAGGAGAACCCTGAGGTACTGGCGAAGGTCGATGCTGGAGCTGAGCTGAGCTTCGCTGGAGTTCGACACGACGGGTTCAGTACCACCGACTGGCCCCCATGTTCAAACCGGAGCGCTACTCGGTGCGCTGCGCTTCCATCGCCAGCTGCAGTCGGCTGACCCAGGCGTCCTGGGCCTTCGCGCCCTGCGGCGTGTCGAGCAGCCGGCCCTTGCGGACCTCGTCGATGGCCGAGTGGAGGCTGCCCATCTGCTCGTACACCTCCGCGATGCGGTAGCGCAGGTCGGCGCGGGTCGGCTCGATGCGGGCCGCGGTCTGGAGGGCCTCGAGGGCGCGCGGCCACCGGCCTTCTTGCGCCCACAGGCCCGCCTCGCGCTGGAAGAGCAGCGAGCGCCCCTGGGGGCCCGAGACGAAGGGCCGGGTCCGGTCGAGCGCCGCCAGCGCCTCGCGGGGCCGCTTGTCGAGCGCCAGCAGCTCGGCGAGCGTCGTCGCGACGTTCAGGTGCTGCGGCTCCCGGCGCGCGACGGCGTCGAGCTGGGCGATGGCCTCGGCGAGGCGGCCGACCTGCGCCAAAAGCCGCGCTGAGAGAATGAGCAGCTCGGGCTGGGCGCGCACCTCGAGCGGGAGCTGCTCGAGGGCGCCGAGGGCGCGCGGAAAATCCTGCTCGGCGTTCGCCTGCCAGACCTGGAGCACCCGGGCCTCCATGGCCACCGCCTGTGATGGGGGCAGCTGCTCGGCCGCCGCCAGCAGCGCCTTGCTCTCGGCCAGCAGCCCCATCACCCGGTAGCGCTCCCACATTCGGCCGAGCAGCCCGGCGTCTTCGACCAGGAGCCGGTCGTACGCGCCCAGCGCGGCGGCCAGGGTGAGGCCCTCGTCGAAGCTCGCGGTGTCGCCCAGGGTCCAGGCGACCTTGAACTCGAGCAGCGCCTGCGTCGGCTGGTTGAGCCGTCGGAGCGCCCGGCCAGCGACGACGTGGGCAGACGCATCGAAGGGCCGCAGCGCGAGCACCCGGTTCACCCAGGCCAGCGACTCCCGCGCGGCCCCTTCGCGGCTGAAGCGATCGGCGACGGCCGCGTAGAGCACCCAGTCGGCTGGGTGGCGGTCGATGGAGACGAGGGCCGCGGCGCGCACCTGCTCGGCGCTCGCGCCCTCGTCGACCAGCCCGAGCAGCGCTTCTTCGGCCGCGCCGTGCGGCGGCAGGCCCTTCGCGAGCGCCACGACGCCCACGACGGCGAGCGCCGCTGGCAGCGAGCTCCACCAGCCTCGCACCGCCCACCGCTGGGGGGCCAGGCCCTGCTCGCGCGCGCCGCAGAGGCCCAGCACGACCACCACCGCGACCGGGAGCGCGTTCAGCTCGAGCGCGAAGTCGAAGAGATCGTGGAGGCCGGCGCCGAGCACCGCCAGGAGCAGCACCTGCTCCAGCAGGGCGCCGCGCGCTTGCCGAACCAGCCGCCAGGCAGCGAACAGCCCGAGCGCCAGCAGCACGGTGAAGAGGGGAACGCCCAGCTCTGCCAGCCCCTGGAGGACGAGGTTCTCGGGGTGCGTGAACGTCACCCCGGGCTGGGTGGTCTGAAACCGGGTGAAGCCCAGCTCGAAGGCGCCGGGCCCCATTCCGGCGCGGCCGTACGCGACGGCGGCCTCCCAGAACATCGGCCACAGGTCGAGCTTCGTCTTCTGAAGCCGCTCGACGGTCGACACCGAGGCGAGCCGCTCGATGAGCTGTTCGCTCGCGAGCGAGAGGGCGAACAAGGTGGTCGCGCCGATCACCAGCCACGGCAACACCGCCCGAACGCCCCCCTGCCGGCGGGCGAGGAGCAGCGCGCCCACCATCGCCCACGTGACGACGAAGGTGCCGATGCCGCCGCGCGAGAACGAGAGGAAGACCCCGGTTCCGCACGCCAGGCCGAGCCCCACCCAGCCGACCGCCGCCTCTCTGGAGCGGGCCTCGAGCCCGAGGCCGAGCGCGACGGTTCCACAGAACGCCAGCCAGGCCGCGAGGTGGTTGCTGTTGCCGAAGAACGAGAGCAACGGAAGGGTCGCGAAGAACCGCCACTGGCCGAACAGCGCGTCGGCGCCGGCGAGCAGGTGGCCGAAGCCAACCACCGCGACCAGCCCTCCGGTTCCCGCGATGACCATCAGCAGCCTTCGGCGCGACGCCTCGAGCCGCCCGAGCTGCAGCGCGACGAAGCCGATGGCGAGCAGCGAGGCCAGCCGCGCCAACGCGCGCCAGGTCGAGGGCGCGTCGACGGTGAGGGGCCGCGGGGCCTCGAGGCCGAGGGGCACCAGGGCGAAGTCGCGCAGCTCGCCAGCCTCTGGCGAGAGGAGCGCCAGGAGCGCTGGCGGCAGCGGGACGAGGGCGAGCGCCGCCACGAGCGTCAGGAACGCCAGCACCGCCAGCACGGGGTGCCAGGTCGCGCGACGCCCGTGCCTGACGGCCCCCACCACCCAGGTGGTGAGCGCGACGAGGGCGAGGCCGAACAAGACGACCGCGGTCCAGGGGGGCGCGCCGCCGAGGCAGACCGGGAGGCTGACGATGGCGAGGCCGAGGGCCGCTTCGGCCGCGTACCACCACCGCGTGGAGTCCTGAGAAGGCATCAGCTGGGCGCGCCTCGTCGAGCGTACCGCCTCAAGCCGTCGAGGACGTGACGGAATCCACGACGCGGAGAGTCGACCAACCAGAGCCTGAGCGCGAAGCCGCCCAGGCGATGGCCAGAGAGCGAGGCGCGCTCGACCCGCGCGCCCGAGAAGAGGGCGGCGTCAACCCAGCGCCGGCGTCGCGGTGGCACGGCGATGCGCGCCGCGCGGGGGAGCTCGACGGCGAGCAGCCCCTCGAGCAGGCCCAGAGTCACCGAGAGGGCCTGCAGGAACCCGGCGTCGCGAGCGCGCTCCGCGATCGCCTCGAAGTCGAGCGCAGGGTGGTAGCGAAGGAACTGCTGGAGATCGACCAGCCAGCCGATTCGAAGGAACCCGTGATTCGCCGCGTGGGTCGCGAGGTAGAGGAACTCGTCTTCGGGCGAGAGCACCAAGACCCTTCGCCCTTCGAAGGTGAACGCGCTGGTGCGAGCGCGCACCGAGGCGTCATCGAACAGGCCGCGGCCGAGGGTCGAGATCAGCCGAAAGTGCACCTCGACGAGACCCGGCGGGCCCGCGAAGGACAGGTGGTGATGGTCTTCAAAGACGTCGCCGAGGGCCTGGTCGACCTGGCGCGCGAGGCTCATCGCTTCGAGCACCGTCGCCACGCGCGGCAGCTCGTCTGGTCGAACCAGCACGTCCACGTCGGTCGATGGCCGGCAGAGGGGGCTGTGCGGATAGAGCCGCTGCGCCAGCACGGCGCCCTTGAGCGCCACGGGCTCGACCCCCGTCGTCGCCAGCGCGTCGATGACCGCGAGGGTGAGCCGCTTGATCTTGTGCGCCGACGCGACGGTGGCCCTCGCGTCGGCGATGAGCTGCGCCTGGGCCGCGAACGTCAGCCGCTCGGCGCTGAAGGCCTCGGCGACCCAGGCGCTGACGCCGTGGCGAGCTGCAGCGCTCACGAGGTCGACGGGCTCGAGCCGTGGCACGAGCTCGCGCAGCTCCGCCGTCCGGTGCGGAATCCTGGCGAGCACCTCGAATAGTGGGGCGGTTCTGGAGTACTGAGCAGCCAGCGCCATGGAAGACTTCATCTTTACGCCGATCGTGCTCCTGGTGGGGCTCGCGATTCACGCCGTGGTGCTGAGGTTCCACGATCGTGAAGAAGGCCGCGTGCTGACGCTGAGCTTCGCCTTCCACGTCGCCGCGTCCATCGGGCTGATCCTGATCTACACGCTCTACTACACGGAGGGCGGGGACATGATCACCTACCACCGGTTCAGCGTGCCAATCGCTGATGGTTTGCGGTTCGACTTCGAAGCGATCGCCCCAGAAGTCTTGAATCTCTTGTTCCAGCAGGAACAGCGACTGCCGTTCGAAGTCGTCGGCGAATCGTCCACCGGGTCGATGCAGGCGGTCGCGGTCGTACTCTCGTTCATCCTAGGAGACTCTCTTTATGCGGGTGCCCTGATGATAACAATTTGGTCCTACGTCTCGAAGGTGCTCATCTATCGCGCACTTCGAGACGTGGTTCGTGCTCGTTCTCGCCAGTTGCTTCTGTTCGCCGTAATGCTCTCACCGAGCGGCATCATCTGGACGAGCGGCCTCCTGAAGGAACCGATGGTCATGGTGTTTGTTGGGCCGCTCGTCCTTTCCTTCCGCTGGCTGCTCGAGGGCCGACGTCTCGCGTTGGCAATAGTCACAGGGCTGGTGGCCGGCGGCGGGATCGCACTCTTCAAGCCCTACGTCCTCATCGCCCTCGTGATCGCGGGGGGCGTGTGGATCACATGGGCACGCGTCATTCGAGATCGCGGCGCCATCGCGCTCAAGCCGGGCTACCTCGCTCTCGCGGCCCTCGTGGTGTTCATCGGATTCTCTGGGGCGACCAAGTTCTTTCCAAAACTCACACTCGACTCAGTCGGAGAGTCAATGGCCTTCCAGCGGCGAGTTGCCGGCGAGGTTGCGGGGGCCTCGAATTTCTCGGTCGAAGGCCCTGGAGTTGACGTCGAAAGCACCCAGAATCTCTCGCTCACCAGCCAACTCAGCCTGGCACCGTTCGCGCTCGTTACCTCGCTGTTCCGTCCGTTCATTTTTGAGGCCCGCAAAGCGATGCAAGTCCTCAACGCGCTGGAGATGACGTGGCTGCTCATCTTGTTCTTTCAGGCCTTCTGGGGATCAGGATTTGCGCGGGCAATCAACTTCGTCATTCAAGAACCCGTGCTGATGTTCTGCGTCACCTTCGTGCTCGTGCTGGCGCTTGGCACGGGGCTCTCGACCGCGAACCTCGGGGCGTTGAGCCGCTATCGAGCCCCTATGATGCCGTTCTTTCTCTTCCTGCTCCTCGCGGTCCGGGCCGAGCGCCGCTCTACAAACGCACGGTCTTCATCTCCGCAACAGCAACCGACGTCTCAACTGGCTCCGGCTCAACAGGGCTGAGCATGCTGCCCACCCTTCGGAGGTGCGCCGACAGTTCATCGACGACCAACTGAAGCAGAATGTCCATCTGTGGCGGAACGTCACCGAACTCGCTGCGCCACGAGAAGTAGACGCTCACGTTCGCGCCCGGAGCCAGCGGCAGCTCGCTCGCCGTCACGTCGCGCTTCTCCATGTCGCCATAGTCAGCCCCACGAAAGGTGAACATGGCAGTGCGCGTCGCACCTGATCCCTGCACGACTTCAATCGACTCGAAGCGCGCTTCGACGGCCAGCCACGCAAGGGTGCTCAGCACCTCGCTCTCGGTCCGAGCGGCGCCGAACCTCGCGGGCAGTCGCATGACCACCTTGCGCAACCACTCGACGTGCCGGCTGTTGATGCGCTTCTTCTGTCGCGCCGCCACCGCGAGGTACTCGAAGTATCCGATGAAACGAATGAGGCCGAACAGCACCGCCGAGACCGCGAGCACCGCGGCGCCCACTTCCCAGTTCCGGCCGAAGGCGATGGCGATGGCGCCAATGCACAGCGCGACGGTCACCCCGTAGATGATCAGCACCGCGCGACGATGGGTGATCCCCATGTCGAGCAGCCGATGGTGAATGTGACCCCGATCAGGCGCGAAGAGCGGCCGACGCTCGAGAAAGCGCCGCACCATCGCGAGCAGCGTGTCGATGATGGGAACGCCGAGCGCGGCGATGGGGACCGCGATGGAGACGGCCGCTGACGCCTTCTGGAGCGGGCCGGCGATGCTGCATACGGCGAGCACGAACCCGAGAAAGTAGCTCCCGGAGTCACCCATGAAGATGCGTGCCGGGTTGAAGTTGAAGAAGAGAAACCCCAACACCGACCCGGCCATCGTCGCCATCACCACCGCGACGAAGGTCGTGCCCTGCAGGTAGGCCACGACGAAGTTCGTGACGCCCGCGAAGAACACGACGCCGGCCGCCAGGCCGTCCAGGCCGTCGATGAGGTTCACCGCGTTGACGATGCCGACGATCCAGAACACCGTGATGGGCAGCGAAAACACCCCCATCGAGAAGGTCCCGAGGAGCGGCAGGTCGACGACGTCGATGCGAAACCCGAAGGACCACGCGATGGACGCGGCCAGGATCTGCACCAGCAGCTTGTGCAGCGCGCGCACCGACTTGAAGTCGTCGGCGGCGCCGAGCGCGAACATGACGGCGCTGCCGATCAGCAGGCCGAGCCCACGCCACCGCGCCTCGGCATCGAACAGCTCGCCAACGGGGCCGAGCACCACGGTGCCGAGGATCGTGACCATCGCCCCTGCGAAAATCGCCAGCCCGCCAAGCCGGGGAATGACCTGCCCGTGGATGTGCCGGCCGCCAGGGGTCGAGACCACCTTGAACCGGAAGGCCACGCGGCGGGCAAGCGGGGTGGCGACCGCCGCTGCGATCGCTGCCACGACGAAGCTGGCGACGTAGGTCTGCATCACTTCTCCGACTCGCTTTGGCGTCAGTCCCCCGCGCCGGTCGCACCGTTCAAGCGAAGTGTCACCCTACCCGACCCCACAGCGCGCCCGCCAGCGACGGTTCAACGTAAGCGCTCGTACAGGCGGAGGTGGGCTCGCAAGACCAGCTGCTCGTCGAAGCGCTCCACGGCCAGGCCTCGCGCGGCCTCCGCCAACCGAAGCCGCTCCGCCGGGTCCTGAAGGAGTCGTCGGACCGCGACCGCGATGGCGCCGCCGTCCCTCACCGGAACGAGCACGCCAGCGCGACCCCCATCGACGGCGTCGCGACACCCGGGGGCATCACAGGTGATGAGCGCTCGCCCCACGGCGGCGGCCTCGAGGAGCGCCTTCGGCATGCCCTCTCGATAGGAGGGCAGGCAAACGAGCGTCGCGCTGGAGAACGCGGCTGCCATGTCGCGCTGGTGGCCCCACCACTCGACCGCGCCCTCGGCGACCCATCGCCTGACCTCGGCCTCGGTCACGGCGGCGGGGTTGCCCGCGTCGAGCCCACCCGCGAGCACGAAGCGAACCGTCGGATGCGTGACCTTCACGAGCCGCGCGGCCTGGACGAACTCGACCACGCCCTTGTCCTTCAGCAGCCTCGCGGGGAGCATGACGACCGGCGGCCCCTCGGGCTCCGGCGAGGCGACGAAGCGACCGAGGTCGACCCCGCTCCCGCGGATCTTCACGACGTCGGCTCTGCCGAGCGCGCCAAACCGGCGCAGGTCGTTCTCGTCGTCATCGTTCTGGAGCACGCACACGGACCGCGGCGTCGAGAGGGCCACTCGGTACGCGGCGGCGATGGCTCGTCTTCGAAGCGCAGCGACGGGCCCCTGCGCGAGGAAGACGTAGCCGAAGCCCGAGACGGCGTTCACGACGGCCGGTCGGCGGACGAGCCGCGCAGCAGCGCTGCCGTAGAGCACTGGCTTGATGGTGACGTGATGAACCACGTCAGGCGCGAGTCGACGGTAGTGCCGCACCAGGTCGGCCACCGAGCTGGCCTCTGAGGCCAACGCCTGCCCCTTCCGGTCGAGCGACCACTCGTGCGTCTCGACCCCTGCCGCCTTGAGCTCCGCGGCACCGGCACCGGCTGGCGCGATCGCGTGAACGTCGTACCCCGCCGCGACCGCACCTCGCACCAGGACCATGCGGTGCGACACCAGGAAGTCGGGGTTGTTGACGACGAAGATCAGCCGGGCCATCGGTCACTCAGCTCGAAGCAGATGGGGCGCCGCGATGCACATCAAATTCCAACGTAGCCGGTTTCACCCAACAGGGTGCGCGCTTTGCCTCATGTGGCAGGCAGCGCGCTCCAGATTCAGACTTTGGGCTCACTGGCGCGCGCGCGCTGATAACGTCGACGACTCCTCGCCGGCCTCTGCGCGAGGCATCAGGCGAGCCTGGCCATGAGTCCACTCAGAGTTCTCTATCTGGCTCTTCAGGAGCACGACCGTTCACCAAGCCAGCGCTACCGCATCGAAGCCTTCGAGCCGGCCCTTCATCGGGCTGGCATCACGGTGGACGAGCGCCATGTGCTCTCGGCCGAGGACCTGCGCGTCTTCTACGGCGCCGCCCCCGTCCATCAGAAGGCCCTCGTCGCGCTGAAGGCAGTCGCTCGTCGGGTCTCGAGCGTGCGTCCGCGGCTCCGTTCCCGCCCCGACGTCATCTTCGTGCAGCGCGAGGCCTTCTTCCTCTTCAACCACTGGAGCGAATGGCTCGCCTCGCTCCAGGCGCCGATCGTCTACGACTTCGACGACGCCATCTGGATCCACGCCGTCTCCGAGGCCAACCGGCGCTTCGCCTTCCTGAAGAACGTCGACAAGCTCCCCCGAATCGTCGGGCTCGCGCACACCGTCATCGCGGGCAACGACTACCTCGCCTCGTGGGCGCGCCAGCACAGCGACAACGTGCACGTCATCCCCACCTGCGTCGACACCGACGTCTGGACCAGCGCGCCCCGAAGCACCGAGGGCCCCATCACCATCGGCTGGAGCGGGAGCGCGTCGACCCTGGCGCACCTCAAGCCCCTCGTGCCTGCGCTACGTCGCGTGAAGGCCCGCTTCAAAGACCGCGTTCGGATTCGCGTCATGGGCGCTCCCGACTTCCGCGACGACCAGCTCGCGGTCCAGGGCGAGCCGTGGAGCGCGACCACCGAAGTGCCCTTCCTTCAGGCCATGCACATCGGCCTCATGCCGCTGCCAGACGATGAGTGGACGCGTGGGAAGTGCGGCCTGAAAGGTCTCACCTCGATGGCGTGCGGCGCTGCGACCGTGATGTCTCCCGTTGGCGTGAACACCACCATCGTGACTCACGGACAGAACGGGTTCCTCGCCAACTCCGAAGACGAGTGGGTCGCGCGGCTGTCCGACCTCATCGACGACCACGCGCTCAGAGAACGACTCGGCGACGCTGGCCGCCAGACCGTCGTCGAGCGCTACTCCGTCACCCGCTGGGCGCCCACGCTCATCGAGCTGATCGAAACCGCCGCGCGCTCACGACGCTGACGCTTCGAACAGCGCCTCGACGAACTCCTTCGGTTCAAACTTCCGCAGGTCCGACACCTTCTCGCCGACCCCCACCCACGACACCGGCACCTTCAGCTCGTCGCAGATGCCGATGATCACCCCACCCTTCGCCGTGCCATCGAGCTTGGTCAGCGCGATCGACGTCACCCCCACCGACTCATGAAACTGCTTCGCCTGCGCGATGCCGTTCTGCCCCATCGTCGAGTCGAGCACCAACAGCACCTCATGCGGAGCCCCTGGCAGCGCCTTGTCCGCCACCCGCTTCACCTTCTTCAGCTCCTCCATCAGGTTCAGCTTGGTGTGCAGCCGCCCCGCGGTGTCGGCGATGACCAGATCGGCCCCCGTCTCGATGCCCCGCTTGATCGCCTCGAACACCACGCTCGCCGGGTCTGACTCGTCCTTCCCCTTCACCAGCTCGGCGCCCGCGCGCTCGGCCCACACGTCGAGCTGCTCCGTGGCCGCCGCGCGGAAGGTGTCACCCGCGCCCAGCACCACCTTCTTCCCCTCGGCCTTCGCCTTCGCCGCCAGCTTGCCGATGGTCGTCGTCTTCCCCGCGCCGTTGACCCCCACCACCATGATCACGTGCGGCGGCCCGCCCCCGGCCAGCGCGGTGTTGCCCTTGAGCGAGACGATGCGCTCAATCTCCTTGCGGATGATGGCCTTCAGCGCCGCCGCGCTGTCGAGCTCCTTCGACTTCACCTTGTCGCGCGCCAGCTCCACCAGCGCCGACGCCGTCTTCACGCCGATGTCCGCGGTGAAGAGCACCTCTTCGAGATCGGCCAGCACCTTCTCGTCGAGCTGCTTCGGCGCGCCACCGAAGAGCCCGTTGAGCTTCGCCATGAAGCCCTCGGACCTGGTCTTCGACAACCCGGCCGCGAGCGTGGCGCCACCCTCCGCGTCCACCTTCGCGCGCTGCACCGCCTCGGCGTGCCGCTTCGCCTCCGCCGCAGCCGCCTCGGCGCGCTTCTTCTCCTCCGCCGCCAGCCGCTCCGCCTCTTCACGCTCGCGCTTCCGGCGCTCCTTCTCCTCCGCCTCGCCCTGCTTCTGCGCGCGGTACGCCTCTTTCTTCAGCTCCTCTTCCTTCGCCTTGAGCGCCTCGGCCTCGACCGAGCCCTTCTCCAGCCCCTCCCGCTCGGCCTTGAGCTTCTCGGCCTCGAGCCGCCTGGCCTCTGCCTCGGCCTTCGCCTTCGCCTCGGCCTCGGTGGGCGGCAGCTCGACCTTCGGCTTCGGCGGCGCCTGGAGCGCGGGCTCCAAAGGCCCCATCGGCGGGAGCGCGGTCGGCCCCGGCCTCACGATGGGCCTGGTGAGGCCCTTCGAGAACATCTTGCGCAGCACCAACACCACCAGCACCAGGAAGCCCAGGCCCAGGAGCACCGAAACCACGGTGCCCACCGGGCTCCCCTCGGCCTGAACGGGCGCGACATCAGCCAGAACCAGCATCATGACCCGCGCGTGTACCACGCACGCCGAGCCCCCCAAGCACGTTCGGCGCTGGCGCCGACGAGGGGCCTTGTGTACGCACCGGCACGTCATGCGCTCCCTGCTCGTCGCCCTCTGCGTCTCGCTCTCGGCCTGCATCGTGCCCGCCCCAACCCAGGAGGGCACCCAGGCCAGCAAGCCCCGCCCGCCCGTCGCGCCTCCGCAGGAGTTCAAGAGCGGGGCGAACTTCGGAGACAAGATCGAGCTGCTCTCCACCATCCTCGCGCCGGGCAGCGCCATCGCCGGTGACACCGTGCGCGTGGGCCTCAACTTCAAGGTCCTCCAGGCCACCGACATCGACTACATGATCTTCGTGCACGTCGAAGACATCGACGGCCGCGTCGACCGCCTCAACGTCGACCACGCCCCCATGCGCGGCGCCCGCCCCACCTCGAAGTGGACGGTGGGCGAGACGGTGCGCGACGAGTTCGAGATCCCCATCCCGCCGCAGATGCCGGTGCGGGGCCTCAACATCCTCCTGGGCTTCTGGGACCCGAAGACCGACGCGCGCCTGCCGCTGGTGAACAAGGACGCGGTGCCCAACGACGGCAACAACCGCATCATGGCGGCCCGCTTCCAGGTCGCGCCGGCGCAGTAGCCTCAGCCCGCGTCCGCTCCCACCCAGAGACACCCGGCCGTCCATGCTGCTAGGCGCAGCCTCATGGAACGCCTGCCGCTCTACGCGACCGCCTCTCGGGGCACCGAGCCCTTCCTCGCCCAGGAGCTCGAGACGCTCGGCTGCAAGCGCATTCGCCAGGACCGCGGCGGCGTGCGCTTCTTCGCCGCGCTCGACGAGATCGCCCGCGTGCTGGTGCACTCCCGCATCGCCATGCGCGTGCTCTACCCGCTGCGCCAGTTCGAGGCCCAGGGCGCCGAGGGCCTCTACGAGGCCGCGCACTCACTGCCGTGGGAAGACTGGCTCGAGCGCGGCAGCACCTTCTCGATCGAAGCGACGCTCAAGGACTCGGAGCACACCCACTCGGGCTTCGTCGCCCTCAAGCTCAAGGACGGGCTGGTCGATCGCCTGCGCGAGAAGTGGGGCCAGCGCCCCGACGTCGACACCCGCACCCCCACCTTCCACATCGTCGCGCACCTGGCCAGGACGTCGCTCTCGGTCTCGCTCGACCTCTCGGGCGACCCGCTCTTCAAGCGCGGCTACCGCACCGCCACCACCGCGGCCCCGATGAAAGAGACGCTGGCCGCCGCCATCTTGATGGCCTCGAAGTACGACGGCACCGAGCCCTTCCTCGACCCCATGGCCGGCTCCGGCACCCTGGCCATCGAGGCCGGCTTCATCGCCACCCGGCGCGCGCCCGGCCTCTCGCGCTCGTTCGCCTGCGAGGCGTGGCCCTCGTTCGCCCCGAAGCTCAAGCCGCTGATGGACGAGGTGAAGAGAGCGGCCCACGGCCAGGTGCGCGCCGCGCCCGCCCCGCTCTACGCGCGCGACTACGACGACGAGGTCATCACCGCCCTCAAGCGCAACGTCACCGCAGCCGGCCTCTCGAGCCTGCGCATCGAGTCCGCCGACGCGACCGTCGCCGACCCGCCGCCCTGCGACCCGGGCCTTTTGTGCACCAACCCGCCCTACGGCGAGCGCCTGGGCACCGGCGGCCAGAAGGGCATGAAGTCCTTCTTCCACAAGCTGGGCACCAACCTGAAGCGCTGGGAGGGCTGGCGCTTCTCCGTTCTGGCTGGAAATGACGCCTTCGAGAGCGCCTTCGGCATGCGCCCGGGCTCGAAACAAGCGCTGTGGAATGGGGCCATCGCCTGCGAGCTGCTCCACTACCCGGCGCGGCTGCCCAAGCGCACGCCGTAGCGGTATACGCTTTCCCCACCTGTGTCCGTTTCCGAGGCCCACGAAGACGTCACCGCCGAGGTCGCCGCCGAAGGGCTCGATCCGCTCATCGGCGTCACGCTCGACGGCCGCTACCGCATCGTCGGCGGCATCGGCAAAGGAGCCATGGGCAAGGTGTACCGGGCGGTGCAGGTCGGGCTGAACCGTGCGGTGGCGCTCAAGGTGCTCGACTCGAACTACGGCGCCGGAAAAGACGAGTCGTTTCGCCAGCGCTTCCTGGTCGAGGCCGCGCTCACCGCGAAGCTGTCGCACCCCAACACGGTGCGCATCTTCGACTACGGCTGCTCCAAAGACGGCATCTTCTACCTCGCCATGGAGTTCCTCGAAGGCGAGACGCTCGACCGCTCGCTCTCGAAGGGCCCCCTGGGGTGGCGGCGGGTGTTGTCCATCGGCCAGCAGATCGCCCGCGCGCTGCGAGAGGCGCACGAGCTGGGCGTGGTGCACCGCGACCTCAAGCCCGCCAACGTGATGATGCTGTCGGCCGACGACGACACCGACCACGTCAAGGTGCTCGACTTCGGCCTGGTGAAGTCGTTCGTCGAGGGCCAGGAGCTCGAGGGCCGCGCCATCACCCAGCAGGGCATGCTGATGGGCAGCCCGCCCTACATGGCGCCCGAGCAGGGCGACAAGAACCGCGCCGACCCGCGCAGCGACATCTACTCCCTGGGCTGCATGCTGTTCGAGTGCCTCACCGGCAAGCCGCCGTACTGGGGGGGCGCGCCGCTCGAGATCATCTTGAAGCACGTGAACGACCCGATCCCCCCGGTGAAGACGCCGCCGCGGTTCGAGACGATCCCCGAGGGCATGAGCGCCATCGTCACCCGCTGCATGCAGAAGTCGCCGATGGACCGCTTCCAGTCGATGGACGAGGTGCTCCAGGCCATGAGCGAGCTGGCCTCACCGGTCTCGACGCCAGCCTTCGACACGCCGGCGCCGTCGAGCCCGCTCCCGGCGACCAGCCCCGGCCGCAACGCCACCCCGCTCCTCATCGGTGGGTTCGTCGTCGCGCTGCTGTTGGGCATCGGCGGCACCGCGCTGGTGCTGCGCAAGCCGAACAAGCCGGTGACCGACCCCGGCGCCCGGGTGCAGTTCCACATCGAGACCGACCCGCCTGGCGCGCAGGTCGTCATCGGGAAGGTGATCAAGGGCGTCACGCCGTTGGACATCGAGCTGGCGACGGTCGACGGGCGCGCCCGGGCCGATGTCACCCTGCAGAAAGAGGGCTACCTGCCGATGACGGTGACGGCCGCCGGCTCGGGCCCGCGCATCGAGCTGACCCAGAAGCTCCAGGAGAAGGCCCCCGAGCCGCCGCCGGTCCCAACCAAAGGGACGCCGAAGGTGACGCCGCCGGTCGTCGAGAAGCCCACGCCCGTCGAGAAGCCCACCCCCGTCGAGCAGCCCACCGTCGTCGAGAAGCCCAGCGCCACCGAGAAGCCGGCGCCCGACCCGACGGTGAAGCCGCCCCCGCCGAAGGTCGACCCCATCGAGAAGGCGTTCCACGAGCCCGCGAAGCCGACGAAGCCGCCCCCTGCGAAGGTCGAGGCGTTGCCCGTGGTGACGCCGGTGAAGCAAGCGCCGAAAGCCGCGGCGCAGCCGAACAAGAAGCCGACGAAGACCGCGCCCTCGAAGCTCGACGATGACGACCCGCTCGCGCCCCACGCGCCGCCTCCGGCGAACGACCTCAAGCGGCCCAGGTGACGTGATGCGCTGGCCCCTGCTGTGCGCAGCCCTGCTGCCGTTGGCGTGCGCTCCGAAGCGGGTGGAGCCGGCCGCGACCGCGGCGATGACGGTGAAGGAGCTCCAGCTGGCGGTCGCGCGCGGCCCCTTCCCCGACGACGGGTGCGTCGCCGCCTGGTTCTTCGCGGTGGCCGACACCCGAAAGGCCGGAGAGCAGCTCGACGCCATGGTCGCCGCCCAGCCCAGCTGCCCGCGCTCGATGGCCCGGGTCCGCCTGGTCTCGCTCGCGCGCACCGACGCCCTGGCCTGGGGCGCCGAGAGCCGGGCGCCCGACACCGCCACGCGCCTCGAGCTGGCCCGCTTCGCGGCGATGGCGAAGTGGCAACCGGGCACCTCGGCGGTGGCCGACCTGGTGAACGACGCCGACCCCGCCGTGCGAATGGCCGCCGTCGAGGCGGTGCGGGCGCTGCGCCAGAGCATGTCGGTGGGCGCCCTCGAGCGGAGCCTCTCGGCCACCCCGCAGCGCCCGGCAGACGAGCGCGCGCTGCTGTGCACGACGCTCACCGGCTTCAACATCGACGTGCCGCCCGCCGCGTGTCGCGGCCTGTCGCGGGTGCCGCTGCCTGAGCCGACGGCGCCGGTGGGAAAGCCGCCGCCCAACCTCTGCCGCACGCACGTGACCAACCTCGCGTCGACCGACGCCGGCACCCAGGTGCGGGCGCTCATCGAGCTGGCCGGGCCGTGGGTGGAGCACCGCGAAGGCTGCGAGGTGCCGAACGAGCTGCTGCTGCGGCTGACGCAGACGGCGTTGGCGCCCGAGGTGCGCAGCGCCGCGGCCATGTTGACGTTGTGGATGCACCACCCGCCCGACATGCGCGCCGCGCTTGGCTGGGCCACCACCATCATCTCTCCAGAGGCCCGCTAGATGTCAGCCCACACGCACCACGCCATCGACTACCTCGAGTTCTCGGTGACCGATCTCTCGGCCGCGAAGGCCTTCTACGCGGCAGCGTTTGGTTGGCGCTTCAACGACTATGGCCCGGGCTACGCGGGCATTCAGGGCGAGGGGCGTGAGGTGGGCGGGTTGAGCGTGACGCCCGTCGTCACGAAAGGCGGGCCGCTGGTGGTGCTGTTCTCGACCGACCTCGAGGCCTCGCTCCGCGCGGTGCAGGCGGCGGGCGGCACCGTCCTCAAGGCGCCGTACTCGTTCCCGGGCGGGCGACGGTTTCACTTCAGCGACCCCAGCGGAAACGAGCTGGCGGTGTGGTCGGAGCGCTGACCGACGATGAGCACATCCTCCGCGCCGCGGCACTGGGGCTCTCCGGCCTGAGCGCGAACGGGCGGGCCCCCTGGGCACCTCCTTGAGCTTGCAGCCGAACCACCGTCTGCGCTCGCGACACAAGAACGCCGCGCGTGCGGGTGACCCGCCGTTGCCCTCGAGCTCCTCGAGCGGGTCGAGGTCATCACCAGCGGCGACGCGCTGGCTCGATCGCCTGCTGCGCGAGGAAGCCCCCGGTCGTCGCGCTCGGCCCCATCGCCCTCGGAGCGCCCACGCTCGACGGCTCCGCACTGGCTGCTCCGCGTGGGAGGCCGGCCGACGAAGCCACCGCAAGCAAGACCCGCAGACCGACCGAGCCGCGCTTCTGCCTCCGTGACCGGCCCCTGGGCCGGCGCTGCTGCTGCTGCGCGAGGAGGCCGCCCCCTCAGCGGCGGTCGACGCACTCGCCTTCGTCGGGCGCGCCACCATCGACAGGCAGACAGACCCCGGCGTCGAGCGGCGCGCACCGCGGGCAGGCCGTCATCACGCAGCCGGCGTCCGTGTAGCTCGCCTGCACGGCATCGAGCGGCGCCGCGTTGTTGGGGTCGACATAGGTCGGACACCCGCAGGTGACGACGAGCGGCCGGGTGTCGGAGCAGGGGTTGACGAGTGAGCTCAGGTTGCACCGCTTGGCCACCGCGAGCGCGGCGTCGTAGGCGGCCTCGAGTCGCATGCACGCGGCGACCCCGCCACCGGCGCTGCCTCCAGCTGCGCTTCCGCCAGCCGCGCTTCCACCAGCTGCGCTTCCACCAGCCGCGCTTCCACCAGCCGCGCTTCCACCAGCCGCGCTTCCACCAGCCGCGCTCCCGCCAGCCGCGCTTCCACCAGCCGCGCTCCCGCCAGCCGCGCTTCCACCGGCCGCGCTTCCACCGGCCGCGCTGCCACCGGCCGCGCTTCCACCAGCCGCGCTTCCTCCCGCGGTGCCAGCCGCGCTCCCTCCCGCGGTGCCCCCATCACCGACCGGGGTCACCGGCGTGCCACAGGAGACGACCACCAGACCGACGAACAAGAGAGGACGCATGGCCCGTCTCTAGTCCACGGAAGACCAGCCGGAAAAAACCATCACGCCGTGTTTGTCACACGGTGTTCTCGGTGCCCTTCAGCATGCGCCCGATGTTCGCCCGGTGCGTCCACACCATCGACGCCAACAGCACCACCGCGAGCGCGGGGTACTCGATGGGCTTGTTCAAGAGAAAGCTGGCGATGATGGCGCACAGGCCGCCCACGAGGCTCCCGACGCTGCTCACCTTCGTCACGGCGACGATGGCGCCCCACACCACCGCGCCGACCAGGGCCGCGACGGGCACCAGCACGATCAGCACGCCGAGCGCCGTCGCCACGCCCTTGCCGCCCCTGCCCCGCAGCCAGACGGGAAAGACGTGCCCCAGGAACGCGGCGTACCCCACCGCCGCATGGGCGAGCGGGCCCTCAGGCACCAGGTGCATGGCCAACAAGACCGGCCCGGTGCCCTTCAACGCGTCGAGCAGGAGCACCAGCGCGCCCACCTTCTTCCCCGCCACCCGCGCGACATTGGTGGCCCCGATGTTCCCGCTGCCGTGGGCGCGCACGTCCTTCGAGGTGAAGACCCTCGTCACCAGCACCCCGAACGGAATCGAGCCCGAGAGGTACCCGAGGGCGATGAGCCCGATGACGGTCAGCGCCAGTGCAGCACCCGATAGGCGAAGATGACGAACGCGTAGTTGGCGACGAAGAGCCCGATGGCGGCGTAGCGCGCGCGCTTCCACTCCTTGTCGTCGAGGCGCAGCTCCGGCAACGGCACGCCGAAGATGAGGTGAACGGCCGACGCCACCACCGCGCCCGCGAACACCAGCGCGGCGAAGGTGCCCAGCGGGTTGGCGTGGAGGGCGCCCAGCAGGTTGAAGTGCGCGACCCGGTCGGCCACGCGCGTCAGCCCACAGCCCGGGCACGGCACGCCGGTCGTCTCGCGGAAGGTGCAGCCCCAGAAGGGAATGATGCGCGCCACCGGCACGTAGCGGGCCACCAGCAGGCCCACCAGGCCCACGATGCCGAGGGCGTCGATGGTGCCGAGGGTGCGGTTGCGCGATGGGAGGACGAGCTGCACGCGCGCCCAAGGTACACGAGCACTCGCGTGATGTCAGAGGTGAGGTGCCCGGCTGGTCGGCGAGGCGCCTGGACTCAGAGCAGGTCGTCGAGCGACGCGGTGAAGCCGTTCGCACCAGCGGCCCTGGGCGCCGGCGTCTCGATGGGCAGCACCACCGGTGGTTTCACGCCGCCGCTCAGATCGACCGGCGGGCGCCGCGAGCCATCGAAACCATCGGACAGGTGGGCCTGGTGCGCCGGGGCAGCCGCCACGCCGAGCGACGCCCCCATGGGGCCGGTCATCGCCAGCGGGGCCCAGCTGGCCTTCGCCATCGCGCGCTCGCCCCGGAGCGTGTGCAGCGCGCCTTGAACGCTCTGCGGGAGCCGCTCGAACGAGTCTTGATAGCGGCTGAGGTTGACGACCGGTGGCACCACCCGCTTCTCGAGCGCCGTGCGAAGGCCCACCTCGCCGCCGGTCGTCTTGCGGGTCGCGTCGCTGCCGTAGAGGCTGAACAGCTCGCGCGCCAGCGACCTCAAGACGTTCATGGAGACATTGTCGGCCGGGGTGGGCGCGCGGTTGCGAAGGAATCAGCCCTGTCGTTCCAGCCGGTTACCCGCCCAGAATGCGGCGGGCGTCGACGGTGGACACAAAGGGCTCGCGGCCTTCGCTCCATGGAATCGACGAGAGCGCGCGGCGCTGAGCGGTCGGGTTGGGGCGGGTGTCGCTGGGCAGGTCGACGATGGCCTTCTTGATGGCGCGGTAGGTCGAGTCGCCGGTGCGATCTCCGTCGGACAAGCGCTTCTTGAGCTCCCCGAGCAGCACGTCGTCGTTCATCAACAGCGGGTACTGCGAGGCGGCGCCGGTGACGGCCTGCTGCACCACCGCGACCGAGTCGTTGCACACGCCGGTGATGCCGTAGCCGTCGGCGTAGAGGCCGAGCCGCTTCGCCGCGTCCTCCACCACGTCGGTGAAGGCGCCCGCGATGGTGATGGCCTTGAGCGCCTCTTTCCCCCCGAGCGGTTCGCTCTTCGTGCTGCCGAGCCAGTCGGGGCTGGCGTGCACGTCGGGGAAGAAGCCCGTGCCCGAGACGCCCTGGAAGAAGCGCGTGGTGGCGTCGAGCTTCGGGCCTCGCGCGTTGGGGCCCGACGAGATGCTGATGAGCATCTCGGAGTGCGCGGCGGGCACCACGGCCTCTTTCCCCGAGGCGTCCTTGAGGCCCGTCTTGATCATCAGCGGGGCGGCGACGTCGACCAGTTGCGGTGGGTTGGTGCCCGGCACCGCTGCCTTGAGCGCCGCGAAGTTGGCGACGCGCGTGTCGAAGCGCACCGAGACGTCGTAGCCGGCCTTCTGGAGCGCGCCGACGAACTCCTGGGTGCTGGTGTACGACTGGCCGTTGAAGGCGACCTCGAACTTCGCGTCGGCGCCGGCCGTCGGGTTGCGCGCGAGCCGCTGGAAGATCTCCGACATCACGCAGCTCTGCTTCACCTTCGCGTCCGAGGTGGTGCTGGCGACGTCGCCGGTGAAGAGCCCGGGCGCGACCTCCTTGAGCGTCGACTTCGGGCGGGGCCAGTCCACCGAGTCGAGCGTCGCCAGGTCGAACTTCTGGGGGAGCATGTCCTTGCGGGGCTCGGGGTTCTTCACCTTGCCGGCGCGGTAGGCCTGGTTGAGCGCGCCGACGCCGCCCGACATCTGCTCCGGCGTCACCTCGAGCGCCTGGGTCAACGCCGCCGGGTTGGCCTTCACGGCGGCCACCACGCTCGGCGGGAGCGCGATGCCGGTGCGCTGCTGGAACTGGGTGAGCAGCTGCTGCGCCGCGGCGCCCCCCTGGGGCGAGCTGGCGAGGCCCTGCAGCACCTGCGGGAGCGCGACGGTGGTGGGGTAACGGCCCGGCACGAGCTCGTAGGCGCTCCCGGTCTTCGCCCCCAAGGCCTGGGCCACCCGGCCCGTCACCGCTCCCGCGAGGCCGCTGAACCCGTCACTCGCCGGGCGCGGCGCTGGGCCGGTCGCGGGGCCCCACGCCTGTGGCGCGGCGGGCGTCGAGGCGGTCGCGGGCGCGGCCGGCGACGGCGTGTTGGTCGGCGTGGTGACGCTGGGCGGGGCGGTGGGGGCGTTGCGAATCGGGCCAGGCATGGGACTCCGGGGATGCGGCGAGGGCTACAGGTTGAGCTCGTAGGGGAAACGCCAGTGGAACTTCAAGAACGCGAAGAACGAGAGCCACACGGTGCGCTCGATCGGCAGCACGTCGAAGAACGCGCCCAGGCGCTGCGGAATGTAGGCCTGCGCGCCGCCGCCGACGCTCACCAGGAAGGTGCGCGAGACGTTCAGCAGCAACGTCGTCTGCAGCTCCACGCCCGGCCTCAAGAAGTGCGTCGACGGAATGCCCGCGAGCTCGACGCCGCGCACGTTCGAGTAGATGTACAGGTAGGTGAGCAGCAGGTTGGCGTCGAGGCTGAAGCGCCCCCGGCTCTGGTTCCAGCTGCGCTCCGACTTCTGCCCGGTGGACACCAGCGTCAGGCCCAGCGGCTTCCAGCTCAGGCCGAACAGCCCCACGCCGTTGAGCGCGTCGATCGAGGGCGAGATGTAGAGCGTCGAGGGAATGAAGATGGACGGGCCGATCTTCAGCTCGGTGATGCGATCGGCCTGGCCGCGGTACTTCGCCGGCACGCGGTCGCGGTTCTCGTTGATCCAGTCCTTGTCGATGACGGCGTAGAGGTTGAAGGCCAGCGCGAAGTGCGGCACGGCGCCGCGGTTCTCGAGGAGCGGGCCGTAGAACCAGAACGCCTCGGGCCCGATGCCGACGTCAGCGGGCACCGTCACCTTGTCTGCGGCCGCGCTGGCGCTGGTGACGAGGAGGGCAGCCAGGACGGTACGGCGAAGCACGTTGGTCATCACACCCTCTGCGGCCGAACTGCGCAATGAGGCTGCGTGACGCAGTGCAGAGGCCGAAATTCGGGGCGAGCACGGTGACGCCGGAGTCTACGAGCCGGTCGAAGGAGCCGACTTCAGCGCCACGTCGAAGCCGAACACCGCGCCGCCGCCATCACGCTGCCTCGCCCAGACCGCGCCCCCGTGCGCCTTCGCGATGCGCTTGACGAGGGCCAGGCCCAACCCGAGGCCCTCGGAGGTGCCGTTGTCGTCCGTCCGTCGCTGGAACTTCTGAAACAGCGCGGCCTCGCCGCCTTCGGGGAGCCCCGGCCCGCGGTCGAGCACGTCGAACGAGACCCGGTCGGCGTGAATGACGACGCGCAGGGCCTCGACGCCGCCGGCGTGCTTCTTCGCGTTGTCGAGCAGGTTGGCGATGGCGCGCTGGAGCAGCGTGGCGTCGCCCGTCAGGCGGTCGCCTTCGCCTTCGACCTGCGCGACGTCGATGGGCAGCCCCGCGCGCTCGGTCGCGCGGGCGACCACGTCGCGCAGCGAGAGCTCGCGCATCGTCAAGACGCCGAAGTCGAGGCGCGAGCTCGCCAGCAACTGCCCGACCAGCGCGTCCATCTCTTCCACCTCACGGTCGAGGTCGTCGTAGGTCTTCGTCGTCGCGCCGGTGTCCCGGGCGATCTCCGAGACGATGCGCATGCGGGCCAACGGCGTGCGCAGCTCGTGAGAGACGGCCGCCAGCAGCTCGCGCTGATCAGCCAGCTGCTTTTCGATGCGGCTGGCCATGTCGTTCACCGCGTCGGCCACCACCCCGAGCTCATCCGGCTCGTGACACGAGACGAGCTCCGCGCGGGCCGACAGCTCGCCAGTGCCGATGCGCTTGACGACCTGCGTGAGGTGGTCGAGCGGCCTCGCGAGCCGCCGCGCCACCTTGCCCGAGGCGAGCCAGAGAATGCCGACGGCGATGGCGAAGCCCAGGCCGAAGCGCCAGGCCTGCGGCGAGACGCTGCGCGAGCAGGCGCGCACGGTGCCCAGCCGAACGCCGTTGCGCGCCACCGGAAACTCGAAGGCGTGCCGCCCGCAGGCGGGCCCGACGGTGAAGAGCGCCGCGCCGTTCGGGTCGAGCAGCGCGAGGTTCATGTCCATCTGGTCGGCCGTCTGGTTGGCGAACGCCTGGCGGGCGCCCGGGTCGTTCCAATCGCGCGCGAACTGATCACCGACCCAGATCAGCCCGCGGTCCATGCTGCGCTGCCACACCGGCTCCTGCAGCTTGCCGAGCACCATGAAGACGAACGACGTCAACACCATGGTGGCGACGATGCCGCCGGCGAACCACGCGAAGATGCGCCGGTGCAGGCGCGAGCGCACGAAGCGCCCGATGGGCCCCATGGCCCGGTGGCCGTGACGGAACGCATGACGCTGCCTCATGGGGCGCCCCGCCGCGCGTTCACCTTCACGCCGTGCACCTGGGGAGCGCTCACCTCGTCACTCCTTCGTCAGCACGTAGCCGACGCCTCGGACCGTCTTGATCAGCTTCGGCGGGTCGTCGCCCAGCTTCTGGCGCAGGTGGCTGATGTGCACGTCGACGGTGCGCTCACCCACCACCACGTCGGAGCGCCCGGCCTCAGACAGCAGCGCGTCGCGGGGCACCACCCGGCCGGCCCGGCGCATCAGCGCCACGAGGATGTCGAACTCGATGCCGGTGAGGTCTGCGGCCTTGCCCGACACCGTCACGCTGCGCGCGGGCACGTCGAGGGCGATGGCGCCCACCTGGAGCTGCTCGTTCACCACCTCGGGCCTCGAGCGCCGGAGCACCGCCCGCAGCCGCGCCAAGAGTTCCCGCGGCGAGAACGGCTTGCCCACGTAGTCGTCGGCGCCCAGCTCGAGCCCCACCACGCGATCGGTCTCGTCACCGCGCGCGGTCAGCATGATCACAGGCAGGCTCGACTTCGCGCGAATGCGCTTGCAGACCTCGAGCCCGTCCATGCCCGGCATCATCACGTCAAGGAGCACCGCGTCCCACGCGCCCTGCTCCAGCATGGCCAGGCCCCGGGGCCCGTCGGGGGCGTGCGCGAGGGTGACGCCGTTCTGCTCCATGTAGCTCTGGAGCAGCTCGGGCAGCCGGGCGTCGTCGTCGATGAGCAGCACTCGTGAGGCCATGGGGTGATGTCGCCTTCCTCTGAAGGTGCTCCGGGGGCGCATCGAGCATGCAGCACCCGATGCGCCCACGCTCGTTTTTCAGCCCGTCACTGCGGCTGCGCGGGGGCCTGCGCGGCGGGCACGGCCACCGCGGGCACCACGATGGGCTGCGCCTGGGTCGGCGAGGCCTGCGCGCCAGGCATGATCACGAAGATCTGCGGCGCCGGCGCCGCGGCCGGCGCGGGTGACTGCACCACCACCGTCTGCGGTTGGGGCGCGGCCTGCTTCACCTCGGCCCGGGGCTCCTCGAAGCGCGAGCCGAAGCGCGCGTCGTGCCAGCGCCCCTCGGCGTGGCAGCCACCGCCGCCGTGCCTCCAGTGGGCCGCGCGCGCGATCGCCGAACCGAACCCACCCACCACTCCGAACGCCAGGACCGCCATCAGTGCGTAACGCATGTGTCTTCTCCTCGTGTGATTGAAATGAACGCTGCTTCAGACGCTGACCGTCGACGGCCCGTGGCCCATCGGCCCGCGCCCGTGCTGCGAGAAGCAGCCGCCGCAGTGCCCGCCGTGGTGAAGGCGGCCGGGCCCGAACTCGATGAGGTCGGCCAGCACCGTGCGCTGCTCGGGGTTGAGCGCCTCGTGAATCGCCTGCAGGCGCGACTTCACCGTCTTCTTCACCTCGTCGACGCTGGCCTGCTGCTTCTCGAACGCGGCGTTGACGGCCTCGTTGTCGAACTGCTCGCCCCGCATCGCCTTCGCGTACTCGCTGCGCGCGCGGAACAGCGCTTCACGCGCCTGCCACATCACCCGCTGCGCCTCGTCAGCGGCCTCGAGCACCACCTTCTCCTGCCCGGGCGTGGTGTCGAGCCGCTCGAAGAGCCGCCTCAGCATCCACCTGCGGGCGCCGCCGTGCATGCCGCGCCGCCCCCAACCGCCGCCGCCGTGCCGCCCCCAGCGCGCCACCTTGATCAACCCGATGAGGCTCAGCGTTCCAACGATGAAGCCGAACATGTCGTACCGTCCCTTTCGTCGCCCAAGCCGCCAGTGGCTCGTCGCGTCGAGGGACAGTAGGAATCGACTGTGAAGGGTCAGAGGTGGGCGCGGTGAAGAAAGATGAAGCCGGCCCGTCGAGGTGGGCACGTCTCGGTCGAGGTCGCAGGTCTTCGAGCTTCCAGGTGGTTGTGATGCGAGCAGTCCTCCTCATTCCGATGGCGCTCGCCGGCGTGTCGGCGGCGCAAGACTTCTCTGCCCCTCCGTTGGTGCAGGCCGACGTCGTCGATCCGAGCCAGGGCCGCATCATCGCGCCGCCGGTGGTGGCCAACGCGCCGCTCGACCCCAGCCTGCAGCCCCAGGGCTCTCAGCCGCTGCCCTCGACCGTGCCTGGAACGCTGCAGCCCCAGGCGCCCCAGGCGCCGCAGCCCAACTACCAGGTGCCACAGGGGGGGCCGCAACAGCCGGGCACGGTGCAGCAGGCCGAGCCCATCGCGAACCCGCGCTTCGTCCGCATCGGCATGTCGGCGTTGTTGGGCGCCGGCATCGGCACGGCGACGGCCATCATCGGCGGCTTCGTCGGCGGCGAGTACCTCAGGCCCGGGCTGACCTCCATCGGCAACATCTGGACGGGCGGGGCCATCGGCTTCGCGATCGGCGCGCCCATCGGCGTGCTGGTGTCGGGGCTGCTCTTTCGCGGAGACGCGCCCTGGTACGCGCCGGTGCTGGGCGACCTGCTCGGCGCGGCGGTCGGGGCGGCGGCGGTGGCCTTCGGTGGGCCTGACGCGCTGTCGGCGACGTTCGCGCTGCCGCTGCTGGGCTCCATCATCGGCTACGAGGTGGGCTCGAGCGACGACGCGACGATGGCGCCGACGCTCTCGGTGCTGCCCAGGGGCCAGGGCGCGACGGTCGGCGTGCAGGGCCGCTGGTAGCCACGGGCGGGCCCGAGCGCCGCGCTCACAGGCGCAGGCGGGTTCCGGCCTCGGGGATGTGCACGGTGGGAAAGCCGTGCTCGTCCAGCACCCCGGCCAGGGCCTTCTGCGCGGGCAGCTCGCCGTGCACGAGAATGACCTGCTGCAGCTGGCCGCGCTTGCGGGTGGCCTCGGCGAACTCCACCAGCCCGCGCTGATCGGCGTGCGCCGAGAAGCCGTCGAGCACCACCACCTCGGCGCGCAGCGGGTGCATCAGGCCGAAGATGCGCACCTCGCGCCGCCGCTCCACCAGGCGCCGCCCCAGGGTGTGCTGCGCCTGAAACCCCACCATCAGCACGGTGTTCCGCTCGTTCTCGATGGCCATGCGCAGGTGATGCAGCACCCGCCCGCCTTCACACATGCCGCTGGCCGAGATGATGACGCAGGGCTCGTCAGCGGCGTCGATGGCCTTCGACTTCGCGACCTCTGACACGTACTCGAGGCCCTCGAAGTCGAAGGGCGACTCACCGCTGCGCAGCAGCTCGAACGTCTCGCGGTCGTAGCAGTCGGGGTGCCGCCGGAAGACCTCGGTGAGCTTCACCGTCAGCGGCGAGTCCACGTACACCGGCACCAGCGGAATGCGCCCGGCCAGGCGCAGGCGCTTGAGCTCGAAGATGACCTCCTGGGCCCGCTCGAGCGCGAACGAGGGGATGATCACCTTGCCGCCGCGCGCCACCGTGCGGCTGATGGTCTCGGCCAGCGCGGTGGCCGACTGCTCCAGGGGCCCGTGCAGGCGGTCGCCGTAGGTGCTCTCCATCAGCAGGCAGTTCGCCCCGTCGGGCACCTGGGGATCTCGCAAGATCGGCAGGTGGGGCCGGCCCAGGTCGCCGGTGAAGACCAGCCGCGTCACCGCACCTTCGTCGTCGATGTCCAGCACCACGATGGCGCTGCCCAGCACGTGCCCGGCGTCGAGGAAGGTCGCCGTCACCCCCGTGGCCACCACCGTGCGCCGCCCGTAGGGAATGGCCACCATCTGGCCCAGCAGCCCCACCACGTCGTCCGAGGTGAAGAGCGGCTCCACCGGCTCGAGGTCGGCGTGCTTTCGCTCGATCAGCCGCGCGATGTGCCGGGCGTCGGCTTCTTGAATCGCGGCCGCGTCCTCCAGCATCGGCAGGCACAGGTCCCGCGTGGCGGGCGTGGCGAACACCGGGCCCCGGTAGCCCTTCTGGAACAAGATGGGCAGCGCCCCGCTGTGGTCGATGTGCGCGTGCGAGAGCACCACCGCGTCGAGCTCGCCCACGTCGAGGGGGAGGCTGCGGTTGCGCTGGTTGGCCTCGCGGCGGTGCCCCTGGAAGAGGCCGCAGTCCAGCAGCACGTTCGCTTTGGGCGCGCGCAGCAGGTGCTTCGAGCCGGTGACGGTCTGCGCGGCGCCGACGAACTCGAGCTCGATCATGGCGCCCGTGTACACCAGGAGCGCGCCGTCAGTTCAGCTCGAGCGCGGGGAACCGGTAGCCGGCGTGGAAGCCGATGGTCTGGCTCGAGAGCGGGCCCTGCGCGACGCCACGCAGCGGCGCCAGGGTGAGCGCGTCGAGCTGCCACGAGCCCCCGAGCACGATGGGGCCCACGCCGAGCTCGAGGCTCACCTTGTGTCGGGTGAGCGTCTGCTCGAGGCCCTGGGTGGGCACCGCCAGCCACGACGCCAGGCCCGCCAGCGGCCCGAGCACGAAGCCGAGCTGGGCGCCGGCAGTGAAGACGGGGCTGAAGAGGTACGAGCGGCTGCCGTCGGCGTCGAGCAGGAACCCGCCTGCGCCGCCGAGGCGAAAGGCGACCTGCTCGCCGAGCTGCAGCACCGGCAGCGACAGCACCGCGCGCAGCCCCAGGCGCATCGTCATCCACACCAGCGGCGTGGCGCGCTCCTGCGCCGTGCCGCCGTCTTTGCGTTGGTCGCGCACCGTGCCGTCGTTCGACCGCTCGCTGGTGGTGCCCCCGAGCGAGAAGTCCGCCTCGGCGCCCAGGATGCCGCCCATCGACGTCTGGAAGAAGTGGAGCCCTCCCTGGAGCACCACCTCGCCGCCGGTCTGGGTGTACGGAACGTCGGCGCGCGCGCCCGACACCACGAGGCCCCGCGCGACCACGTCGGCCGGCGAGCCCCCGAGGCGGCCCGCGATGAGGCTGCGCTCGTCTTTCAGCGGGGAGTCGACCGAGAAGTCGGCCGCCCACGCCCCGCCGCCGGTCGCCATCGCCACCACCAGGAGCGCGCGCGTCACAGCCGCACCCCCGCCGTCAGCGAGAAGCCCAGGCGGCCATCGGCGACGCCGAGCGCGCCGAAGGTGGCGTCACCGCGGACGAAGACGTGGTCGGTCGCGAACAGATCGAGCGAGAAGCGCAGCGGGCTCAGCGGCCGGCTCCCCTTGCTGAGCAGGTCTTCGGGGTCGAACAGGTAGTCGAAGGACAGGAAGTTGAGCACCCACTCCACCGAGAGCGCCGCGAAGCGCGTGAGGGGAACGCGCAGGCGCCCCATCACCCCGCCAGCCGAGTGGTACAAGAGCGGCCCCCCGAGCCCCGGCGAGAGCGGCGTCTTCACGCGCACGTTGGCGAGGTGAAAGCCGACGTCGAGCACCACCGGCAGCTCGAAGAGCTCGAAGAGCGTGCCCTGGCCGCCGACGGTGAGCTCGTAGCCGGCGCCAGCGGGGCGCGCGCCGCTCAAGGCCGAGAGGCCCGGCAGCTCGGCGTAGATGGTGAGGTCTGCGAAGGTGTGGCCGACCAGCCCGGTCTCGAGGCTCCGGTTCGCCGCGGCGGTCTCGCGGTCCACCTGGCCCTGCGTCTTGAGCTGCTTCACGGTGGCCGAGTTGGTGGTGGTGGTGACGCGGGTGCGGGAGCCGTCGGCGTTGTAGCGGGTTGACGTCGAGCGCGTGCTGCGCACGTTCGACACCTCGACGGCCGAGCTCGCGATGACGGCGGCGCTGAGCGCCTGCCCTGCGACGAGCGTCAAGAGGTACGAGAGCAGGCCGTTGCGCTCCCGCAGCACCACGCCGTTGAGGGGAATGGGCGCGACACCATCGGCGAAGAGCAGGCCGCCCTGCCCGGCCAGGAGCGCCACCTCGTAGTGCGACGAGCTCGCGTACACGCGGGTGCCCGAGAAGTGCTCCTCGACGAAGCTCGGGCCCTCGGGCTGGGCCTGCGCCGGGCGCTGCTCCTTCGCCACGACGCCCGCGTCACCGGCCAGGCGCGGGGCCGAAGGCGAAGGCTCGGCGGTCGCGACGACGCCCGCGTCAGTCAGGGGCTCCACCGGCCCGGCGGCGTGAACGACCGCCCCGAGCGCGAGGGCCACACAACCGCACCACTTCACGATTCCGTCCCGCATGAAGCGGGGGCAAGGACCACTTTCTGGGGCCGGTGTCGACGCGAAACGGCGGTCGTCAGTACGACCGGGAGTTCGGGTCGCTCCCGGCCCCGCGCAGCATGAAGGGCGCGCCGCCGATGGGGGTCACCAGCGGCGGCGCCTGGGGTGAGGGCGTGAGGGTGGGCGTCGCCCCCTCAGCGGTGGCGCCCGTCGAGGCGCCGTGAGCGGCCCGCACCGTCCCTCGGGTGCCCGAGGCGCTGATGCAGGCGACCGCCCGTTGGCCCTGCGCCTTCGCCAGGAGCTTCTTGGCGCGCTGCGCCAGCTGCACGCTCACCGCGTCGAGCCCCGCTGGCGTCACCGCTCCGCTCTTGAAGTCGTAGGCCACGGCGTCGGTGAGCAGCGGGCACTCCTGGGTCGACAGCTGCCACGTCAGGCGCACGCCCTGCCCCGCGCGCGCCTTCAACACGCCGCGCAGCTGCACGTCGCCCCGGTCGTCAGGGCCGGCCATCGCGTGGCCCGCGTCGCGCTGCTCGGCCGTTCGACTCAGCGAGCGCGCCGCCTCGCGCGTGAGGTGCTCCTGGGGCCACTCACCGACGTCGCTGCGCATCGGGCCGAGCTTGAGCTGCGGCGCGCCGTCCGCGCCCGTCACCGCGAGGGACACCAACAAGAACCACGGGCTCATTCGACCTCCATGGGGCGTGCGCCCCATCATCGCACCACCCGAGTCTGGCGTGCGCGCGCTTCGGGCAGGCGCTAGGTGAGGCGCCATGCCCGTCCCTGAGTCGAGAGTCCGCACCCTGGTGGAGCGCCCGCTGCGGCCCGACCGGCGCTGGGTGCTCTACTGGATGACCTCGTTTCGGCGCACGCGGTTCAACTTCGCGCTCGACCGGGCGCTGGAGCACGCGAAGGCGCTCGACAGGCCCCTGGTGGTGCTCGAGGCGCTGCGCGCGGGGTACCCCGACGCCAACGCTCGGCTCCACACCTTCATCCTGCAGGGCATGGGCGAGAACGCGCGCCGGTTCGAGCGCTCGCCGGTGCTGCACTACCCCTACGTCGAGCGGGCGCCGGGTGAGGGCGCGGGCCTGCTCGAGGCGCTCGCCGCCCAGGCGTGCGTCGTCGTCGGCGATGACTGGCCCTGCTACTTCGTGCCGCGCATGCAGCAGGCGGCGGCCACGCGGCTCGACGTGCGCTTCGAGCTGATCGACTCCAACGGGCTGTGGCCCATGCGCGCGACCGAGCGCGTCTTCACCACCGCGCACTCCTTTCGCGTGCACCTGCAGAAGACGCTGGCGCCGCACCTGTTCGAGCTGCCCAACGACGCGCCCCTCGAGCGGCTCCGCCTGCCGACGGCGAAGCTGCCCACGTCCATCACCTCGCGCTGGCCTTTCGCGCCACAGGCGCTCCTCGACGCAGACGCCGAGGCCGTCGCGGCCCTGCCCATCGACCACGCGGTGCCCGCGGTGAAGCGCCAGGGCGGCTCGGCGGCGGGCGAGGCGCGGCTCGGGCTCTTCGTCTCGAAGAAGCTGGCCGACTACCCGGTGGCCCGCAACGAGCCCGAAGCCGACGGCACCAGCGCGCTCTCGCCGTACCTCCACTTCGGCCACGTCTCGGCGCACCACGTCTTCGCCGAGGTGGCGCGCCGCGAGAAGTGGACGCCCGACGTGCTGGGCCGCTCCATCGGCGGGGCGAAGTCGGGGTGGTGGAAGATGTCGGCGGCCGCCGAGTCGTTCCTCGACGAGCTCGTCACCTGGCGAGAGCTGGCCTTCAACGCCGCGGCGCTCCAGCCCGACACCTTCGGCACCCTGCAGACGCTGCCCGCCTTCGCGAAGGCGACCCACCAGAAGCACGCGAAGGACCCGCGGCCCCACCTCTACTCGTACCAGCAGCTCGAGCGCGCCGAGACGCACGACGAGCTGTGGAACGCGACCCAGCGCCAGATGGTGCGCGACGGCTGGTTCCACAACTACCTGCGCATGCTGTGGGGCAAGAAGATCCTCGAGTGGTCTGCCTCGGCGGGCGAGGCGCTCTCGCGCATGGAGCGGCTGATGAACCGCTACTCCCTCGACGGCCGCGACCCGTGCTCGTACTCGGGGTACCTCTGGGTGCTGGGCAAGTACGACCGCGCCTGGGGCCCCGAGCGGCCCATCTTCGGCTCGGTGCGCTACATGAGCTCGACCAACACCGCGAAGAAGCTCTCGGTGAAGCAGTTCCTGAAGACCTACGCGCGCTGAGGCTGACGAAACCTTGTGACGTGCATGGAGTCACCGCAGGGTGCTTGACCCGCAGCGGCCTGACTGTCACCAACCCGGGCGTCGCCGCGCTTCGCGACGCCTGCCCTGGAGCTCCACCGATGGTCCGCGTTCGTCTGCTCGCTGCATCGCTCGTCTTCACCGTCGCCGTCGGGTGCGCGGCCCCTGAAGGCAGCGGCCTGGCGTTGGCGCCCCAGGGCTCTGGCGCCAGCGTCGTCTTCGACATCGAGGAGCGCCCCTTCCCCAACGTGCCGCTGCCCAACGACTTCGCCAGCCGCTTCGACGCCACCAGCCCGACGAAGAAGCGCCTCAACGCGAGCAAGACCGCCAGCACCTCCTGGGAGCGCGCCACCCGCGACGAGCTCGCCCGCCTCGATGGCTGGGGCACCTACGCGCCGATGTCGCTGTCGTTCACGAAGCAGCTCGACCTCGGCAACATCGCCAGGCGGCACGTGGGCGACGACTACGACCAGCGCGACGACGTGCTCTACGTCATCGACGTCACGCCGAACTCGCCCGACCTCTGCCAGTCGGTGCCGCTCGACGTGGGCAACGACAACTTCCCCGCCGTCATCGAAGACCGCGACTACTTCCCCAACGACCCACGCGGCGACACCGGCAACCTGCTCTTCGAAGAGGTCGAGGAGGACTTGAACCGCAACGGCGCGCTCGACCCCGGCGAAGACACCGACATGGACGGGGTGCTCGACCACCCGAACGTGCGCTTCGAGGGCGACCCGAAGGTGATGCTGCACTACGAGCGCGAGACGAGGTCGCTCCTGTTCCGCCCGCTGATGCCGCTGCGCGAGCGCACCACCTACGCCGTCGTCGTCACCCGCCGCCTCGTCGACGAAGACGGCCGCCCGGTGCGCTCACCCTTCGCGTACGTCAACCACACCTCGCAGACCGCCGCGCTCGCGCCCCTGCCCGGCTGCCTGCCCAACCACGGCCTGGCGCTCGACGACGTCGCCTTCACCTGGACCTTCACCACCCAGAGCGTGTCGTCGTACTTCGTCGCCATTCGTGACGGGCTGCGCGGGCTGGGGCCGCTGGCGCGCCTTTCCACCGAGTTCCCCTCGAAGCTGGTCGACCTCGACTCGGTGCGCGACGACCCCACGCGCACGCTCAACGTGAAGATCGTGCCGGGCGACCAGCTGGTGAACGCGCTGGCGAGCCTGCTGCCGGGGCTGCTGGGCGCCGACGCCGACTCTCCGCAGATCCGCGCGCTCACCGACGGCTTCAAGGCCATCGACTTCTTCGCCACCGGCGCCTTCGAGTCGCCGCAGTTCTTCGCGCGCACCGACGCCGCCGGCGCCCCGCTGCCGATTCACCAGCAGACCTGGCGGCTGAACCCCGAGACCGGCGCCATCGACCTGCCCGGGGGCAAGCCGCGCTCCGAGAAGGTGACGTTCTGGCTGGCCGTGCCCAAGCACCGCACCGGCCCGGCCCCGCTGGCCATCGCCGGCCACGGCTACGGCAGCAACAAGCTCGAGGGCCTCTTCTACTCGGGCCTCTTCGCGCGCCAGGGCATCGCGTCGATCGCCATCGACTGCCCCAGCCACGGCCTCGGCTTCGGCGACCTCGAGCTCCAGGCGGCCGAGGGCCTCTTCACCTCGAAGGGCCTCACCGGGCTCTTCAAGGGCCTGCGCCGCGACCGCGCGTTCGACCAGACCGGCGACGGCGTGGCCGACTCGGGCGCCGACTTCTGGACGGCGTACGCGGTGCACACCCGCGACATGGTGCGGCAGTCGACCGTCGACTACCTGCGGCTGGTGCACGTGCTCGAGTCGTTCGACGGCGCCACCCGGTGGGACTGGGACGTCAACCGCGACGGCGAGAAGGACCTCGCGGGCGACTTCAACGGCGACGGCGTCATCGACGTCGGCCTCGGCTCGAAGCTCTCGATGGGCGGCGGCTCGCTCGGCGGCATCATGAGCGCGCTGGTGGGCGGCACCGAGCCCCGCGTGGGCGTGGTGGTGCCCATCTCGGCCGGCGCGGGCTTCGCCGAGATCGGCAAGCGCGCGGCCAACGGCGGCGTGAAAGAGGCGGTGTCGCTGCGCATGATGGGCCCGCTGCTGCTCACCGAGAAGAACGCCCAGGGGCGCCTCGACGTCTGGCAGTACGTGCCAGACGGCAACAAGCGCGGCCGGGTGAAGGTGGGCCCGGTGGACGCGACGCTCAACGAGGGCGACACCGCGGTCGTCACCAACCTCACCACCCGAGAGCACCGGTGCGCGCGCGTGCAGAAGAACGGCCTGCTCCGCGTCGCGGTCTCGAGCGACCAGGGCCACCAGCTGCGCCTCGACGTGTACGCGGGCGTGCTCCCCTCGAGCCGCCCCGAGGGCTGCGTGGTGCCCGCCGGCGCCGTCGCCTCGTGGAGCCTCGACGCCTTCGGCGACGACACCAGGTGGCAGGGCAAGACGCTGGCGAAGGGCGCGCCGCTGATCGCCCTCGGCGACGGCTTCGGGCTGCGCCGCGGCACCCCCGAGGCGCGGCGCTTCATCGGCTTCGCCCAGACGCTCCTCGACGCCGCCGACCCGGTGAACTTCGCGCCCAACTACCAGCGCCGCATTCTCCAGTACGGCACCGGCGAGCGCGTGCGCACCCGCGCCCTCATCATGAACACCGTCGGCGACCCGGTGGTGCCGGTGGCGGCGGGCACGGCCCTCGCGCGCGCCGCGGGCTACCTCGACCTCACCTCGCGCGACGCCCGCTACGGCAAGACCGTCAACCAGGTGCTGGTCGACTCGCACATCATCGAGGGCGTCTCGCGCACCAGCCCCTTCAGAAACTCCCGCGGCCAGCCCGTGCTGATGGACATCGAGAACCTCTCGAGCACCGTGCCCGTGGACGACAAGTTCGACGTGCCCCGCTTGACCCCGCCGCTGCGCCACGTCTTCAGGAGCGAGGTCGTCGGCGGCACCGTCGGCGTGCTCTACCCGATGCCCAGCCCCACCGGGCGCCACGGCTTCGACCTGCCCGACCCGAAGAAGGCCTTCGACGACGGCACCTACCTGGTGAACCTGTTGGCGCGGTACCTCGCGTCCGAGGGCACCCAGGTGTCGTTCGACGGCTGCCAGCACACCTCGAGCTGCCCGTGGATCTCGCAGCCCGTCTCGGGGCCCTGACGTGCGGGCGGTGCTCCAGCGGGTGAAAGAGGCGTCGGTGACGGTCGACGGCGCCGTGGTGGGCGCCATCGGGCCCGGGCTGCTGGTGCTGCTCGGCGTCGGCAAGGGTGACACCGACGCCGACGTCGACTTCATGGTCGACAAGGTGCCGGGCCTGCGCATCTTCGAAGACGAGGCGGGCAAGATGAACCGCGCGCTGGTCGACGGCTCGAAGGCGCTGCTCGCGGTGAGCCAGTTCACCCTCTTCGCCGACACGAAGAAGGGCCGCCGGCCGAGCTTCATCGACGCCATGCCGCCCGACGAGGCCCGGCGCCTCTACGCCGCCTTCTGCGAGAAGTGCCGCGCGGCCGGGCTGACGGTCGCCGAGGGCGTCTTCGCCGCCGACATGAAGGTCGCGCTGGTGAACGACGGGCCGGTCACCATCCTCCTCGACAGCCGCGCGCGCTGAGGCCCGACGTCAGCCCATGCTCAGGTACTGCTCGCTGCGCGGGCGCTCCTCGAGCAGGTCGGCGGTGTGCACGCCGGCGCCGTCGGCGCGGGCCAGGCCCTGGGCGAAGGTCGACACCACCGCGTCGGCGTAGAACATGCCCAGGGGCGTGAGCGTGACGGCGCCGTCGTCGACGGTGACGAGGCCCTCGGCGCGCACCGCCGCGAGCGCCGCTGAGAAGTCGTCGGCCAGCGCGGTGCCGAAGCACGCGGCGTAGCGCCCGAGCTCGACGCGGGTGGTGGCGAAGCTGCGGGTGACGAACAGCAGGCGAAGGCCCGCGGCGTCGTAGCGGTACGCCAGGTCTTCGCCCGACCACGCGGGGCGGCTCAGGTCGTTGCGGCGCAGCAGCTTCAGCCCCCGCAGCCGCGGCCAGTCGAGGAAGGTGGTGAGGCTCAAGGGGCCGAAGCCCAGCGCGTCGGTGCGGTCGGGCGCGAAGCTCGCGAGCTCATAGCGGAAGGCCTTGACGCTCCCCCGCACGTCGCTGCGCTCGAAGTTCGTCAGCGTCGCCTGCACGTAGCCGGCCCGCAGCAGCCGCTCCCGCAGGGCGAGCCAGTGCTCCGCGGCGCGGCCGTTGTCGGGCATCGCGCCGACGAGCGCCGCGTCCTTCGACCAGGGCGTGCCCAGGCCCGCGTAGAGCACCAGGTTGTACAGACACAGCTGCTCGAGCCCTGCCGCGAGGGCGGTGTCGACGTCGCGCTCCATCTGCTCGAGCGTCTGCCCGGGCAGGTTGAAGAGCAGGTCGGCCGAGGTGGTGATGTCGCGCTCCCTGCACCTGCGGGCGAGCTTCTTCACCAGGGCGGCGTCACCGAACTTCTCGCGCCCCATCAGCCCAAGGAAGCGCGCGTCGAAGGTCTGCACGCCCATGCTGATGCGCCGCTGCGCCACCGGCTGCGACGCAAGGAGCTCGAGGTGCGACGAGAACCAGCCCTCGAAGAGCGCGGGGGTGCCCTCGAGGGTGAGCTCGGCGTCGTCGAGCACCAGCCGGTGGCGCAGCGCCGACAGGAGCCGCTCCACCTCTTCGGGCGACGAGAGGTTGGCGGTGCCGCCGCCCAGGTAGAGGGCGTGCACCCGGCGGCCGCGCAGCGCCTCGTGGGCCGTCACCGCCTCGACGTCGCGGCACACGGCCTCGAGCATGCGCAGGCGGCTGGGCTTGTTGGCGGGGTCGTGGGGGAAGGTGCAGAAGCCGCACGCCGCGCTGCGCGGCACGCACTGGGTGTGGGGAATGACGCCCACGATGAGGTCTCGCGCCCGGTCCAGCTCGAGCCAGGCCGCCGCTCCCCGCCCGCCGCCGTCGACGAGGCCGCGCAGCCGTGGCTCCTCCTCCCTCCAGTGGGCGGCGGCGCGCGCGTGGCTCGCCTCGAGTCGGGCGCGCGCCTCCGCCGAGGCGCCCTCGGCTGCCGCGAGAAGCGAAGGCGCGCCGCGCGCAAGCCGCGCCACGGCGTGCTCGAAGGCATGCTTCGCGTCGACGACGCGCCAGGCCATCGACGGGGCGCAGGGGCCGTGCTTGTCGACGAAGCGCATGGCGTGCGAGCCCGGTTCGGCGTTGACCACGTAATTGATGTCGCCCTGCCGCCAGACGGTGACGGCCTTCGTGCGATGGCGGGCCACCGGCACGTAGCCCATGCGCTCGAAGAGCTCGGCGAGCTTCTGCGGCTCGGGATGGGCGAATTCGACGAACTCGAAGCCGTCGGTGCCGGCGGGGTTGTCGGCGCCGATCCGGGCGGGCGGCGCGTCGTGCGGGAAAGGACCCATCTTCTCCTCCAGTCGGCGGGATGCTTCCGCCTGTTGCGTACAGTGGAGAAAATCCTAACGCGTCCGGGGCGCAAATTGTGTGCGAAGGCGTGAGGCGAATCGGCATCTCATGCACGAAACGTGCATTCCGGGCGCCGCACGCGCCCGGCCTGTATGCAGGAACGCGGCAAGCGCGCGCCGCGGGCAACGCAAACGGCGCGGCGGCCGTTGATGGTTACATTTTTGATGGTTACGAACGCAACCAATCGATCGCGCCGGCACGACCGGCGGCGACGCAAAGACGAGGGAGAAGCAGCATGGCGTATTCCTACATGCCGGGCTTCGGCAACGACTTCGAGACGGAGGCGCTTCCCGGCGCCCTGCCGCAGGGCCGCAACTCGCCGCAGCGGCCGGCCTACGGCCTCTATGCCGAGCAGTTTTCCGGTTCCCCCTTCACCGCCCCGCGCGGCACCAACGAGCGCTCGTGGCTCTACCGC
>JACSRE010000436.1 GCA_014879945.1 Myxococcus sp. | reverse complement strand
CGGCTCGGCAGGCGGCGGCTCGGCAGGCGGCGGCTCGGCAGGCGGCGGCTCGGCAGGCGGCGGCTCGGCGGGCGGCGGCTCGGCAGGCGGCGGCTCGGCAGGCGGCGGCTCGGCGGGCGGCGGCGCAGCAAGCGGTGGCACAGCCGGTGGAAGCTCCGCGTCAGCAGGCGGCGCGCCGATGGCTGGTGGCGCCGCCGGGGGGAGCGCGACGACGCAACCCATGGGGTGTCAGAGCTGCTCGAGCGCGCCCGGAGGCCTGCTCGTCGGCCTGCTCGCGCTGCTGCGTCGGCGCGCTACAACGGCCAACGCCCGGCCTCGATGAGCGCGACCAGCTCCTCGCGCGTCGCGGCCTCGTAGACGACGGCGCCGGTCGGCTCACTGAGGAGCTCCGCGTCCTCTGGCATGAAGCGGCCGTGCGCCGCGAGGTACGCGGCGGCCTTCTCCTCAGGCAGCTCGAGCTGGCGGACCCGCCAGCGCCCACCTTCGAAGACGACGCCGTGCGAGTGATGCGGAGCGCCGAGGCCGACCCACGCAGCCCCGCCCTCGCGCGCCCACGCCTCGCGCAGCCGCTGGAGGAACGCCGCCTTCGTCTCTGAGGCTCTCGGCGCCATGGAGACGGCATGCTGCCGCCCCTGCGAACCCGATGCACCATTCGCTTTCTCGACTGCAAATTGACGCCGTCGACGAACCAGCCGACACCGCCAACCCCATGGACCTCTCCGGCTACCCGCAGCTCACCAACCCCGAGTGTCCCTGGTCGCCGCTGCGCGAGTGGGGCGGCCTGCCGAACGTGAAGTGGTGCGAAGAGACGCTGTGCAGCTGGGTGAGCGAGCCGGCGAACACCTGGTCGAACCTGGCGTTCCTGGTGACGGCGGCGGTGCTGTACTTCGCCACCCGGAAAGAGACGTCGCGCACCGAGCGCTTCTGGCCGGTCGCCACCTTCTGGGTCGGGGTGACGTCGCTCGTCTACCACGCGTCGGTCACCTTCGTGCTTCAGGTGTTCGACTTCTTCGGCATGTACTTCTTCTTCGGGCTCATCATCTTGCTGAACCTGATTCGGCTCGGCGTGGTCGCGAAGGCGGCGCTCTTCAAGCTGCTGTGGAGCACCATCATCGGGCTCACCGTCTTCACCGTGGTGGTGGCGAAGCTGAACCTGCCGGTGCAGGGCATCGTGGCGGTGATGCTCTTCGGCGCGCTGGGCACCGAGGTCGCCGCGACGCTCAAGCACCGCACCCAGGTGCGCTGGTTCCTCGCGGCGCTGCTCTTCATCGCGGTGGCGGCGGCGTTCTCGGGCTCTGACGTCTCGAGGCGCTGGTGCGACCCCACCGACCACGTCTTCCAGGGCCACGCCATCTGGCACGTGCTCGACGCCATCGGCATCGGCCTGGCCTACGTGCACTACCGGCAGTTCAAGGCGCAGTTCCCGTAGGCCGGCGGCCTAGGCCACGCCCTCGAAGATGCTGCGGTAGTGCTCGATGCGCTGCAGCACCGCCTTGAGCGCCGCGAGGCTGACCGGCTTGGTGAGGCACTCGTTCATGCCCGCCCGCTTGCAGGCCTCGAGCTCGTCGGGCATCGCCGAGGCGGTCAGCGCCACGATGGGCGTCATGCCCACCTCGCCGTCGAGCGCGCGAATGCGCTCGGTGGCGAGGAAGCCGTCCATCACCGGCATGTGGCAGTCCATCAGCACCAGCAGGTAGGGCTTCTTCTGCACCAGCTCGAGCGCCTGCTGCCCGTTCTCGGCCGTCTCGGTGCGGTAGCCCGCCTTCTCGAGCAGGCCGCAGGCCACCTTCAGGTTGATGCGGTTGTCGTCGACGACGAGCACCGGGAGCGCGCTGCGCGACGGGCTGGGCTCGGCCTGAATCGGCGCCTGCACCAGGGCCATCGCGCCCGGCGAAAAGGGCAGCTCGAACGAGAACCGTGAGCCCACCCCCGCCACCGACTCGGCGACGATGTCGCCGCCCAGCAGGCGCACCAGGCTCTGCGAGAGCGCCAACCCCAGGCCCGTTCCACCGAAGCGCCGCGTCGTCGAGCCGTCACCCTGCTCGAAGGGCGTGAAGAGCCGCGGGAGCGCGTCGGGGGGAATGCCGATGCCGGTGTCGGTGACGGCGAAGTGCACCCGCGGCCCGGGCAGCAGCCGCACCGACAGCCCCACCACGCCGCGCTCGGTGAACTTCACCGCGTTGGCGACGAGGTT
>JACSRE010000144.1 GCA_014879945.1 Myxococcus sp. | reverse complement strand
CGCGGTCGACGCGTTCGAGAAGAAGCGCACCTCCCTCGAGGCCGTCGCCGACAGCGCCCACCACCTCGCCCTTCCCCGCCCGCCCGCCGGGTAGTACCTCATGGAAGTCGAGGGACGTCGAGGTGATGCACCTGCCGCCGCCCACGGACGAGAAAGTGACGCCGGTATTGGCGCGCGTGTCGAGGCAGGTGAGGAAGGACTGGGCGGAGCTGGACACCGCGTGGGCCCAGGACGAGTACGAGGAACTCCAGCAGCGGGCCGTCCAGGAGCGGCTGGGCCTGGCCGACCTGTAGCGGCCGCGGCCCCGAGCCCGGAGGCTCGCGGTACTGCAGGGCTTCTCGCTGCACGCCGACACCGCGGTGCAGGCCCAAGCGGCTCGCGGGGCAGGGCGCCGAGCTCGAGGCGGCCATCCTTTCGCTGCTCGAGGAGCGCGCGCGCGACGCCACCATCTGCCCGAGCGAAGTGGCCCGGCGCGAGGCGCCCGCGGGTTGGCGAGAGCTCATGGAGCCAGTGCGCGAAGCCGCGCGGCCCGCGGGCTCCTGCAGATGACGCAGCAGGGCCGGGTGGTGGAGCCGTCGACCGCGCGCGGGCCGATCAGGCTCCGGCGGAGTGGGTGAAGCGCGTGACTGTGGAGGTGAAGGACTGCCAGATTGCGCCTCCATGCGCTCATCTCTTGCGCGGCTCGCGCTCAGCCTGCTGGTCGTGGTTCCTTGCATCGGGTGCAAGACGACGTCATCGAAAGCGCGGGAGCGCTGGCCGGCCGACTGCGACCGCGCGGTTCGCGAGCGCGCACCGCAGCAGCGCCTGCGCGAGTGCGCCGCGCGGCTCCCTGCGAATCCGCGGTTCGTCCTCGTGGCCGACCCGGAGGCTGATCTCCCCTGGGGAGTGCTGCCTCAGGTGGCCATGCAGTTTCACAAAGGGGTGAGGCGCGAGCGCAGCGCTGGCCCTCCAGTCGGTGCGCCCTTCAACTCGCTGGCGGTCTGGGCGGACGACCACCCGACCCCCGTCTTCAATGAGCCGACGGCGACCATCGACGTGTGGACCGCTTCTCCCGACGGCCGCTTCGTCGCCACCGTCCACCACCTGAGCGCGGGCTACCAGGGTGCCGGGGTTCCCTATCTCCTGCAGGACGCGTGGGTGTCCGTCCTCGACCTCACGACGCTCACCGCCATTCGTCTTCCGCTTCCGCTCCGAACGCAGGAAGACGAGGAGGAAGAGGGCGGCAGGGTCTTCTCGCCACAGAGCCTCTCGCTGGCGTGGGCTGAGCACTCGCTTTGGGTCCTGGCGCGCAACACCTGGAATGGCTCGAAGGATGTGCGGCGGGTGTGGCAGTGCGCAGTCCCGCAGGGGACGTGCGCCGACCAGCCCAACGAGCGCTTCCCCATGAATCAACCTTCCGTCGAAGGCACGGCCAGCGGTGGATACCGGATCGAGCCGCTGCCGGTGGGTTTCGTGCTGCCGCCGGGAGGCGATCGGCGCTGCGTGCGGCGCTCCCCTGGTGGCACGCGGGTCGCCTGGGTCTCGGAGCGGATCACCGCGGAGAAGGCGGTGGCGCGAATCCTCTTCGTGCGCACGGGCACCAGCGACGTCGAGGTGGCGCGTGGCGAGAGCAAGCTCACCGCGCTGTGGTTGGATGAGGATCGACTGGCCTATGATGAGGAGCCCACGCTGACGCCCCTGCTGGCCTCGCGACTGGCGGCGGCCGGCCCGAACCCGGAGGCGCAGCTCGCTGCGATCCAGGGGTTACCGGACGGCACCCATCCGCGGGATCTCCAGAAGGAGACCGTGGCCATCTACGATGTGCTCCGCGCGACGAAGGCGACCGTGCTGGGAGATCACGTGCGGCTCCTCGCCCAGCCCCGCGCCGCGAACGTGCGCGGAGGGTCGAATGTGGAGGTCCCCCCTCTGTGAGACGGGCCGGTACCCCGACCCTTGGTGGAGCCCAGGCTGTCACTTCCTGCCGGGGGTCACCTATGGTCAGCAGTCGTTCGCCCGTGCGCGCGACTGTGTCGTTGGCGGGCGTGAACGCGCGCCAAAGCGAGCTGCCACTTCTGGTTCGACGGGTCTTTCGCCGACAGCGCCTCGTCGATTCCCCGGGCAGCGAGGAACAGGGGGGGCCTCAACATGCAGCGGTCGAACGGCGAGCGCGGTCGACGCGTTCGAGAAGAAGCGCACCTCCCTCGAGGCCGTCGCCGACAGCGCCCACCACCTCGC
>JACSRE010000420.1 GCA_014879945.1 Myxococcus sp. | reverse complement strand
CCGCGCCACCACCGGCCCCCGCCCCACCTTCACCGGCTCGGCCACGCCCGGGAACACCGTCAGCGTCATCGTGGACGGCGCCGAGGTGTGCACCGCGGTCGCCGCCGCCGACGGCGCCTGGAGCTGCCAGTCCACCACGCCGCTGGCGACGGGCGGGCACCAGGTCATCGTGAAGGACGGGCCGGTCGAGACCGACGTCACCAACTTCACCGTCGTCGAGCGCTCGCTCTCGGGCGGCGGCGTCGGCGCGGGCTGCGCGGCCACCGGCGGCGCGCCTGCCTTCTGGCTGTTCGCGCTGCTGGCCGCGGTGCTGCTTCGGCGCCGCCGGGCGGCGGGACAGGTCGCCGCGGCCTCGCTGCTGATGGCGACCGGCGCCCTGGCCCAGACGACGGTGCCGGGCTTCGAGCTCGAGCGCGCGCGCCTCAACCCCACCGCGGGTCACGGCCTGCTGGTGGAGTCGGCCGACCTGCTCCCGAAGTACGGCTCACGCGCGGCGCTGACGTTTCACTACCAGCACGACCCGCTGGTGCTGACGGAGGAGGGCAAGCGCGTGGGCAGCGTGGTGTCGCGGCGAATCGGCCTGCACCTCTCGGGCGGCTTCAGCATCACCGAGTGGCTGGACGTCGGGCTGCAGCTCCCGGTGGTGCTCTCGCAAGCGGGCAACGACCTGTCGGGCCGCGGGTACACGCCGGTGCACGCGGGCGTCGCCGCCGGCACCCCCTGGCTCTCGGCGCGCGCCGCGCCCTGGCAGGAGTCGCGCGGCCACGCGCTCGACGTCTCGTTCGGCGTCGCGGTGGGCCTGCCCATCGGCAGCGAGGCCGCCTTCACGAAAGACCCGACCGTGTCGGCGATTCCGTCGGTGGCCTTCGGCAAGAAGCTCAACTCGTTCTGGCGGCTGGGCGGCTCGGTCGGCGCGCTCCTGCGCGGCGCGCGCACGCTGTCGCCCGACGCGTCGAAGGTGAGCGACGAGGTGGGCAGCCTGGTGATGCCTGCGCTGATCCTCTCGACGATGGGCGACGGGCTGCGGGGCGAGCTCTCGACCCGCCTCGACGTGCCCTTCACCCGCAGCAACATCGGCGCCGAGGTGGACCTCGGCCTGCGCTACCCGGTGACGAAGCTGGTGGAGGTCTACGCCGTCGGCGGGCCCGGCTTCGGGGCCTTCCCCGGCGTGCCCACCTTTCGCGTGATGGCGGGCGTGGCCCTGACGCCCCAGGTCGCGGCGCAGACTCCGGCGAAGAAGGCGCGGTGTGTCGAGAGCGAGCCGTACGAGCTGCCCAACTGCCCCGAGCTCGACCTCGACGGCGACGGCGTGCTGAACGGCCGCGACACCTGCCCGCGACAGAAGGGCCTGGCGTCTCGCGCCGGCTGCCCCGACCTCGACTCGGACAACGACGGCATCCTCGACTCGGCGGACGAGTGCCCGATGCTCAAGGGCGTGCGCGAGCACAAGGGCTGCCCCGTGCCCGACGCCGACAAGGACGGGGTGCTCAACGACGTCGACAAGTGCCCGCTCATCCCCGGCGTCGCGGAGTACCAGGGCTGCCCGGTGCCTGACGCCGACGGCGACGGCGTGCTCGACAAGGACGACGCGTGCCCCACCGTCGCCGGCCTGGCGTCAGAGAAGGGGTGCCCGCTGGTCGACTCCGACGGCGATGGCATCGTCGATCGCGAAGACGCCTGCCGCACCGTGCCCGGCGTGAAAGAGAACGACGGCTGCCCGGCGGCGAAGAAGCTCCGCGTCGCCATCGCGAAGGACCGCATCGTCATTCGTGAGAAGGTGAACTTCGCGACCGGCAAGTCGGTGATTCTGCCGAAGAGCTTCCCGCTGCTCGAGGAGGTGTCGCAGATCTTGAAGGACCACCCGGAGGTCGAGCGGGTCTCCATCGAGGGGCACACCGACGGGCGTGGTTCGCGCGCGATGAACCTCAAGCTGAGCGAGGCGCGGGCCGAGAGCGTGCGTCAGTGGCTGGTCAAGAAGGGCATCGACCCGGCGCGCATCACCGCGAAGGGCTTCGGCCCCGACAAGCCGCTGGACACCAACGACACCGAGGCCGGGCGTGAGCAGAACCGGCGCGTCGAGTTCCTCATCGTGGGCGCCGAGACGGTCAAGCCGTAGCGTGCCCACAGGTTGAGGGTTCTGCGCCCTGCCGGGGCCCCGACGTTGCGGAGCACCGTCGGGGCGTTGCGGAGCGCCGTCGGGGCGTTGCGGAGCACCGTCGGGGCGTTGC
>JACSRE010000337.1 GCA_014879945.1 Myxococcus sp. | reverse complement strand
CGAACGGACGCGCCTCGAGCCGGGCCTTCTCGTCGGCGGCCTTCTTCTCGGCCTCGACTCTCTCGGCCTGGCGGCGCTCCATGTCGCTCATCAGCTCGCGGGCCAGCTCGACGTTCGGCGCGACGGGCTTCGAGTTGTCGATGAAGCGCCCGAAGAAGAACGCCGCCCGCTCGAAGTTGCCGAGCTGGCGGTGGCACTGCGCGATGTTGAAGAGGAAGCCCGGCAGCGGCTTGAGCTTGTACGCGTCGGAGTAGAGGGTCAGCGCGCGCTCGAACTCTCCCACGTCGTAGGCCTTCTGCCCGTCGGCGAACAGCACCCGCGCCTTCTGCTCGTCAGGGTCGGCCTTCGCCTTCGGCTGCGCGAGCGCCGCCGCGCCGCACAGGAGCAGCGCGACCACCACCGGGCCGCGGCGCTGGCTACTGGGAGAACGGGTCCACGACGCCATCTCGACTCACCGGTTTCTGGCCGCCCTGGGCCTTGGGCTTCGTGGGGGCGACCGGAGCATCCTGCTTGAGGGAGTGGTTGAGGTCTACCGAGAGCGACGCGTTGGCCGTCAACGACACCGGGCGGCTCACCGGCTCGTGGCCGGCCAGCGCGAAGAGGAGCGACACCTGCTCGGCCTGGTCGAGCTCGACCCGGAAGGGCGTCACCCCCAGCACCGCGCCCGAGTCGGCGCGGGTCACCGTCGCGCCGGCGGGCGTGCTGCTCACCTCGAGCCAGACCTTCGCGGGGGCGGCGACGGGCTCGAGGGCGACCGGCGGCTTCGACAGCGTCTCTGGCGGGGGCTCGACGGGCGCGACCCGGCTCGGCGTCAGCGTCACCAGCACGCCGCCCACCACCAGCGCCAACGCCAGCCCGCCCGCGACGAGGAGCGGCGCCTTCGAGCGCTGCACCGCCTGCACCTCGTCGAGCGAGGCCGAGGAGGATGAGGAGGACGAGGCCTCGGGGACGGGCGTGGGGGCCAGCGGGCGAATCGGGCCGCCGGTCACGAAGGGCTCGAGCGCCTCGGCGAGCACTTCGGCGCTCTGGAAGCGGCGCTCGGGCTCCTTCTCGAGGCACCGGGTGATGATGGCCTTGAGCGTAGGGTGCACCGGCTCGCCGAGCGCGTTGCAGTCGGGCAGCGGCGGCGGCGGCTTCGAGGTGATCTCGACGACCAGCTTGCCGAAGGTGTCGGCGCGGAAGGGCTGCACGCCCGCCACCAGCTCGTACAGCACCAGGCCCACGGCGTAGAGGTCGGCACGGCGGTCGGTCGGCGAGCCCAGCGCCTGCTCGGGCGCCATGTACTCGGGGGTGCCGATGACGATGCCCGCCGCGGTGCCCGACTGGGGAATGTCGCCGATGGGCTTGAGCAGCTTGGCGATGCCGAAGTCGAGCACCTTGAGGAACTCGGCGTCGTCGCCGCGCCGGTGGAGGAACATGTTCTCGGGCTTCACGTCGCGGTGCACCACGCCGATGCGGTGCGCCGACGCGAGCGCCCTGGCCAGCTGCAGCCCGATGCGCGCGGTGCGGGCGATGGTGAAGTGCTGCCCCATCACCTCGGACAGCGGCGTGCCCTCGAGCAGCTCCATCACGCAGTAGGCGAGCGCCGACCCGTCGGGCTGGAGCTGCTCACCGAAGTCGAACACCTCGACGATGTGCTCGTCGCGAATGGCGTTCACCGCGGTGGCCTCGGCGATGAAGCGGTGCACCAGGTCGGGGTTCTGCGCGTGCTCGGCCTTGAGCACCTTCACCGCCGCGATGCGCCCGATGCGGTGGTGCCTGGCGAGGTACACCTTGCCCATCGCGCCTTCGCCCAACACCTTCTCGAGCACCCAGGGGCCCAGCTCGGTGCCGCTCAGGTCGTAGTCCATCGACTCGACCACCGCGCGGCCCGACGAGACCATGGTGTCCGGCGTAGAGCTCACCGTTCGCTCCAGCCGGATGGGGGTAACGAGACTGTCGCCATACGGCTGGGAGCGCACATCGCACGAACCCCCGCCGCCCTGAGTGGTTGCGAAGGTGGCCGCACTCTAGCCGCGGGCCGCGCCAACGACTGGAAATGTGACGCCCCGTGTCGGGTGGAGTGCGCTGAACGGCTAGGCGCGGGGCAGCAGGGCGTGGCCGGCCGTGCGCAGCACCACCGCCAGCACCAGGCCTCCGATGGCCCCCGCGAGGATCAGCCCCTTGCGGCGGTGCTCGAACTGGGTGAACGCGTAGACGACGTTGTAGATGGGGATGAGGAGCACCATCACGCCGGTGCCGAGGCTGCGCTGAAAGGCGTGCCCAAAGATGAGCACCCAGCACACCACCGCCAGCAGCTGAAACCCGAGACCGAGCAGAACGAGGAGCACCCCCGAGGCTTAGCACCGTCACCGCGCGCGGGCGCCAGGCCTTCGGGCGGCCGGGCGGCGGGCTGGGCGGCGCGGCGCGTTCACCAGCGCCAGCTTCTCGTCACGCGGGCGCTGCTTGAGCTGGTACTCCTCGCGCAGGGCAGCGCCCTTGTCGCGCTTGCGGCGGCTCCACACCAGCGTCACCGGCCCGCGAGCCCGCGTGTAGCGCGCCCCCTTGCCGGCGTTGTGGGCGGCGACGCGCCTGTCGAGGTCGTTGGTGGCGCCGGTGTAGAGCGAGCCGTCGCGGCAGCGCACGATGTAGACGAACCACGGCATCGCGCCGAACCATGGCAGAAGTACCCCGCCGCGTAACCGGGGCCGCGGCCCACGAATAGGCGGGGTCATGCGCGCGATGACGATGGCAGGGCTGTTGGTGATGGGGTGTGGCGTCCCGATGGACGGCGGGCTGCCCGACGGTGGCCAGGTGCTCATCCCCTCCGCTGGCGGCGCCGGAACGCCCGCCACCCGCGCCGGGCTGCTCTCGTTCGCGCAAGGCGGCGCCTACCTGTCGTGGAAGGCAGAGCCGATGGTGCACACCAGCAGCGGCCCGCACGGCAGCGTGCGCACCTTCGTCAACGACGCGCTCTACGCCTCGCTCAAGGCCGGCAACGCCACCCACCCCAACGGCAGCGTCTCGGTGAAGGAGCTGTACGCCAACGGCGCCCGCACCGGCTGGGCCGTCGACGCCAAGGGAGACGACGGGGTGTGGGTGTACTTCGAGGGCTTCGAGCCACAGCTCAACCAGTACTTCTTCCGCGGCACCGGGAACCTCTGCGCCAACTGCCACGCCAGCGGCGTCGACTTCGTGCTCACCCCGGCGTCGGCGCTGCCGTAGCGCAAGGCAGGCCGCACGTTCAGCGGTTGAGCGCGAGCATCTCGGGGTAGTGCAGCACCGCGGTGGCCGCAGGTGGGTGCCTGCACGTCTCGACCATCGCCTTGGCGATCTGTCGCACGGTGATCGACTTGTACTTCTCGGGCGTGACGAACGAGAACAGCGGCAGCACCTTCTCCAGCACCCACGGCGTGTGCCTCGACCCGACGATCAACCCCGGGCGGAAGATGGACACCACCCGGGGCCCGCCGGCCTTCACCGCCTCCTCGGCCTCGCCCTTGACCCGGTTGTAGCGCGCCATGCCCGCGGCGCCCGACCCGGTCTCCGAAGCGCTGGGGTCGGCCCCCCCAGCGGACATGAAGGCGAGGTGCGCGACCTTCCCCGACGCGCTCAGCCCGCGCGCGAACGCGGCGTTCAGCTGCACGTCAACGGCCCGGTGCGCCTCGAGGGTGAGCTTCGCCGTGCCGCCGCCGACGCCGAGCACGCTCAGCCCCGCCCAGGTGGCGTCGATGGCGCCAACCGCCTCGAGGGTGGCGGCCTCCACCTGCGCGGCGCTCATCTGGGGGAGCACGACCTCCCGCAGCTCCACCCCCGCGGCCCGCGCCTGCGCCACCTGCTCGGGCTGCGAGCGGCGCACCAGGGTGACGATGGGGCGGAACGCGCCGCTCCGGATCAGCTCGTCGATGAGCGCGCCCCCCACCGAGCCGGAAGCACCGAGGACCACCGCCGGCTGAGTCGTGGACATGAACGGAACATACCGTCAGTCCGCGGGCAGGGCGTGCACCGACCCCGCCCGTGGCCTGCGGGGCCTGCGCGACGGCGGGGCAGGCCCGTCGCTGCCCTTCACAGCGTCGCGTCGAGCGCCGCCAGCGCCTCACGGCCGACCTCGTCGAGGGCGTCGCGGTAGGCCTCGAGCGTGAGGCTGGCGTACTGGGCGGGGAACACCGGCGCCGAGAAGCGCACCTTCACCCTCGCGAAGGGCAGCGGCATGACGAAGTCGTCCCAGGTGGGCGCCCGCAGGGCCGGCGCCGCCGACGCGCTCGCCCACACCACCGGCAGGTCGCTCTGGCGTGACAGCTGCGCCGCGCCCAGCTTCGAGACCAGCGCAGGCCCGTGCGGCCCGTCGGGCGTCAGCGCGATGGTGGTGGCGGACTGCTGGGCCACCAGCGCCGCCATCTCGTCGCGGGCCTCTTTGCCGCCCGCGCGGCTGCTGCCCCGAACGGCCTTCATGTTGAAGCGGCTGACGATGCGGGTGATGAGCTCGCCGTTCCGGTTCTTCCCCATCAACACGTAGACCTCGCCGCCGCCGTGCCGCAGCCAGGTGTACGGCAACATCAGCAGCCGGCCGTGCCAACAGCAGACGATGACGGGCCGGCCCGCGCTCCAGAAGGGCGCGACGTGCTCGAGGCCAGAGACGCGCAACCGCCAGCTCGCGCAGACCAGGCGCAAGAGCAGCGCGCCGGCGGGCGCGAACACGCGCGCGAAGACCCAGTCGGTCAGGCGTTGGCGGGCAGAGCGGGGAGCCACGGGCGCGCACCTTACGACCGGCGAAAGGCCGCCGACCGAATTCTCTCAGGGCTCGAAGCGGCCGGGGGCCCGACTGCGCAGCGCCCGCGCGATGGCCGAGTGCAGCGCGTCGAGCTGAATGGGCTTGGGCAGCACGCAGAGCGCGCCGGCCGCCTCGCAGCGGCGGTGCACCACCGGGTCGGTCTCGCCGGTGATGATGATGACCGGCACGGCGCTGGTGGCCGGGTTGGCGCGCATGGCGATGAGGGCCTCGTCGCCGTTCATCACCGGCATGCTGTAGTCCATCAGCACCGCGTCGAACTCCATCGCCTCCGTCGCGGCCACCGCCTCGCGGCCGTCGCGCGCGAGGAACAGCTCGAAGCGGTCCTTCAGCATCATGCGCTGCACCATCAGCAGGCTCTCGGAGTCGTCCACCAGCAGCAGCCTCGGCTTTCGGCTGGGCCCGCTGCGCGCCGAGGTCAGCCGCACGAGCGCCGGGGCCACCTGCTCCAGCCCGAGCGTCGCGTGCACCGCGCCCTGCTCCACCGCGACCCGCGGCATGCCCCACACCACCGACGAGGCCTCGTCTTGCGCGAGCACGTGCCCGCCGCGCGCCTTCATCAGCAGCAGGCCCGGCGCGCCGTCGTCGCCCATGCCGGTGAGCACCACGCCCAGCCCTGCCGGGCCGTAGTCGCGGGCGAGCGCGCTGAAGAGCACCGTGGCCGACGGCCTGAAGCCGCGCACCCTGGGCGTGTCGGCGGCCAGCCGCACCCGGCCCTGGCTGGTGAGCAGGTGTTGGTTGTCGGGCGCGAAGTACACCGTGCCGGCCGAGAGCAGCTCTCCCTGCTCGGCCACCTTCACCCGCAGCGGGCTCACGCTGGCCAACCACCGCACCAGGCCTTGCGTGAAGCCGTCGGCGATGTGCTGAACCACCAGCACCGGCACCGCGAAGTCGGCGGGCAGCGCGCGGAGGATGCGCTCCAGCGCCGCCGGCCCGCCGGTCGACGCGGCGATGCCCACGCACTGCGCCGGTGGCCTGTTGCCCGCGTCAACCTCGGCCGGGACCGCTGGCGAGGCGGCGCGGGTGATGGGCTTGATGCCCGCGACGACGCGCACGGCCGTCTGCAGCGCCTCGGCGTCTCGGGCCGCGCTGGCGGGCGTGGTGCCGTGCGGCTTGCCCATCACCTCGACCGCCCCCAACGACAGCGCCAGGAAGGCCACCTGCGCGGAGTCATCGTCGGCCGCCGCGCTGATGACGAGGATGGGCACGGGCCGCGACGAGGCCATCACCTCGCGAATCACCTCGTACCCGCTGCGCCCGGGCATGTGCACGTCGAGCGTCATCACGTCGGGCTTGAAGGCCTCGAGCATCGCCAGCGCCTCGTCGCCGCTCGCCGCCTCGGCCACCACCTCGATGCGCGCGTCAGCCGTGAGGATCTCGCGCAGCACCTGCCGGAAGCTGGGTGAGTCGTCGACGATGAGGCAGCGGATCATTCGCTCACCACCAGCAGCTGCCGCACGCGCTCCAGGAGCGCCCCGCGCTCGAGGTCTCGCTTCACCAGGTAGGCGTCGGCCCCCGCCTCGAGCCCCACCGCCCGGTCTTCGGCCGTGTCCTGTGCAGTGAGGGCCACCATCGGCAGCTGAGCAAACCGCGCGTCGGCGCGCACCCGCCGCATCAGCCCCAGCCCGTCGAGGCCCGGCATCTGCAGGTCGGTGATGAGGAGCGAGAACGGGTGCGCGACCAACAGCCCCCAGGCCTCTTCACCCTCGGCCGCCTCCCACACCTCGAAGCCGGCCAGCTCGAGCAGGTGCCGCACGACGGCGCGGCTCGACAGCGCGTCATCGACCACCAGAATCGGCGCGCCGTTGGCCCTGCGCGTGGTGGCCTGGCTGGTCGCCAGGGCGATCAGCTCACCGGCGTGCAGCACGGGCACCACGGTGCCGTCGTTCAGCTGCGCCGCGCCGGCCAGGTGGCGGCTCTCGCGCAGGTGTCGCCCCAGGGCGTGCACCAGCAGCTCCTGGTGATCGAGCACCTCATCGACCCCCACCGCCAGCGTGCCCTCGGGCGCCGAGAGCAGCACCGCCTGCACCGGGCGGCCCTCCTCGAGCGGCAGGCGCGCGCCCGGCAGCTCCAGCAGCCGCGCGAGGGACACGAAGGGCACCCGCGACTGGCCCACCAGCGCCATCGGCCGGCCGTCCACGACGCTGAAGTCCCGATGCCTCAAGCGGAGCAACCGCCCCACCGCGTCGTTGGGGAACACCAGGCGCTGGGTGCCGACGCGCACCACCAACCCCAGCAGCGCCCCCAGCGCCCGCGGCAGGTCGAGCACGAAGGTGGTGCCCAGCCCGCGCTCGAAGGTGACCGACACCGAGCCGCCGATGGCCTTGGCGAAGGCGTCGACGACGTCGAGCCCCACCCCGCGGCCCGAGAGCTCGGTGACGGCCCTGGCGGTCGAGAAGCCGGGCAAGAAGATGAGCCGGGCCACCTCGGCGTCGCTCAGCGCCGCCAGGGCGCGTTCGTCGTACAGCGCGCGCGAGAGGGCGCGCTCACGAATGCGCTCGAGGTCGAGCCCGGCGCCGTCGTCAGCGAGCGAGAAGCACACCCGGCCGCCGCGCTCTTCGACGCGCAGCACGAGGCAGCCCTCGGCCGGCTTGCCCTGCTGGAGCCGCGTCTGCGGGGCCTCGAGGCCGTGGTCGATGGCGTTGCGCAAGAGGTGCAACAGCGGGTCTCGCACCGAGTCGACGATGCGGCGGTCGAGGCGCACCTCGCCGCCGAGCAGCTCGAGGCGCACGCTCTTGCCCACGCGCCCCGCCGTCTCGCGCGCGGTGCGCCGCAGCAGCTCGCCGAGGGCCTGGGCGGGCACCGTTCTCAGCTCGCGGAGGGTCTCTTTGAGCTGGGCGCCCTGAATCTGCTCGGTCTCGAGGTCGCGCCAGAGCGCGGTGGAGACGCGCTTGAGGCCGGTCGACAGCTCGCGCAGCCGCGCCCGCGCGCCGTCGAGGTGCGGTGCCGCTGCGGTGACGGCCCGCAGCTCGGAGCGCGCGCGCTCGGCCCACAGCGACGCCTCACGTGCCTGGCCGCGCAGCTCGAGCAGGTGGCGCAGCTGCGCTGCGCGTCGCGCGCGCGCCATGGCCGTCCGGTCCAACACGTCGGTGAGCGCCTCGAGGGCGTTGCGGCTGACGCGCACCACCGTGTCGGCGACGCCCGGCGACGCCGTTGGCTTTGGCTCCGGCCGGGGCGCAGACGGAGGCGGCGCGCTCGCCCGCGCCGCGTCGAGCGCCTGGCCCAGGGCCACCAGCAGGCGCGCCAGCGAGGCAGACGCCATCGCCCCTTCGACGCCGCCCGCGCCGAGCGCGCGCGCCGCGCCGTGGAGCTCCACCGCCAGCTCACCGGCAGCGCCGCCCAGCACCGCCCCGACGGTGCCCTTGAGGCGATGCGCGCGCTGCCGCACCTCTTCTTCGACGGCCGCGCGCTGCTCCGGGTGCGGGGTGAGCAGCCGACCCATCGCGCCCTCGAGGTCGGTCAACAGGCCCCGCGCCTCGGCGAAGAAGGCCTCGGGCACCGCGCGGGGCGCCTCGATGGCGGCGCGGTCGCCCGGCGTTGCGGCGGGGGCTGTCGGCAGCAGCGCCTCGACGCGCTCGTCGGTGTCGGCGACCACCTTCTCGAGCCGGTGCACCAGGGCCGTCAGCGCCGGCTCGGTCTCCCGGGTCCAGGGCGCCTCGAGCAGGCCGCGCAGCTCCGCGCCGCCGCGCTCGAGGGCGGTCAAGCCGAGGGTGGCGCCCGACTGCTCCACCGCGTTCGCCAGCTCGAAGAGGCGCTTGAGCTCGACCTCGCCCGGGACGTCTTTGCGCGCCCGCGCGCTGTCGGCCAGCAGGGTGAGGCTGTCACAGACGTCGGTGCGGAAGATGGGCCACAGCTCGAGCGAGAGGTGCTCGCCTGGCGGCACCCCCACCAGCGACGGCGTGCTGACCGGCACCTCGTGGCCCAGGGCGGCCAGCGCGGCCGCGTAGTCGGCAGGGGCCGTGTCACCGACCCCGGCGTCGATGGTCCTGAGCATCGCCTCGAGCGCGCTGAAGCCGCCCAGCAGGCGGTCGACCAGCTCGCGCGGGAGCACCGCGTCGGCGGCGTGGCCGACCAGCGCGGTCTCGAGGGCGTGGGCCAGCTGCTCGAAGTTCGAGAAGCCCAGGCTCCCCGCGCCGCCCTTCGCGCTGTGGAGCGCCCGCTTGAGCGTCTCCATCAGGCCCGGTGGCCGGTCACCCGGGGCCCGCTCGAGCGCGAGCAGACACGCGCCGGCCGCCTGGAGCTGCTCCCGGGTCTCGGCGGTGAAGATGGGCCAGATCTGCTGGAGGGGGTCGGGCGACATCTCACCTCCCTTCAAGCAGCGCCGAGTCGATCGACGTCGAGCACGAGCACGCCGCCGGTGGTGGCCGCGCGAAACGGGGGCCCGGGCGGCGGCAGCAGCTGGTGCGCCTCGAAGCCCATGGCGCCGTGCGTCTCTTCCACCGCCAGCCCGAACCGCTCGTCGCCAGCGCTCACCACCAGCACGAACTGCAGGTCGGCGAGCGGGAGCTCGGGGAGCGCCAGCATCACCCGCAGGTCGAGGACCGGCACCACCCCGGTGCGCACGGCGAGCGCCCCCAGCACCCCCCGGGGCGCGCGCGGCAGGGCGCACAGCTGCCGGCACTCGACGACCTGCTCCAGCACCGAGAAGGGCACCGCGAGCCGACGCGCCGCCACGGTGAAGGCCATCACCGTCAGGCTCAGCTGGGCCGCCTCGGCGCGCGGTCTGGCCAGGGCCTGCGCGCGGGCCGAGAGCACCGCCTCACGTCGCGCGGGCGAGTCTTCGTTCGCCAGCGCCTGCTCTGCCTCGGCCAGCCGCTCGTAGAGGCGCGCGAAGTCGACCCGCCCGACGCTCACACCGGGGTCCCCTTCTCGGGGTCGAGCTGGAGCAGGGCCGCGACCTGCGCGCGCAGCTCCTTGTTGCTGACCGGCTTGGTGAGGAAGGCGGTGGCGCCCACCAGGCGGCCCTGCTGCCGTGAGGCCTCGTCGTTGAGCGAGGTGACCAACAGCACCGGCACGTCGTGGAGCTTCAGGTTCGAGCGGAGCGCCGCGCACAGGCCGAAGCCATCGAGCTCGGGCATCTGCACGTCGGTGATCACCAGGTCGGGCGGGCTCTCGAGCGCCAGGGCGAGGCCCTCTCTGCCGTTCCTGGCGAGCCGGAACTCGACCTTCCACCCCATCAGGTAGATCTGAATGAGCGCGGTGACGGTGTTGGTGTCCTCCACCAGGAGGATCGACTTCTTCGGAGCGACACTCGAGGGCTCAGACGTCATAGCGGTTGGTCAGCTCCGTCAGGCGGTGTGAGAGGGTGGTCAGCGAGGTGGCGACCTGCTCGATGGCCCGCGTGCCGGCGAGCGACTCGTTCATCGAGGTCGAGAGCTGGTTGATGGCCGCGACGATCTGATCGACGCCGATGGTCTGCTGCCGGGTGTTGCCGGCGATCTGCCGGCCGGCCAGCGACGACTCCTTGAGCACCTCGGAGAGGCCTTGAATCGACCGCCCCGCGCTCTGCGCGAGCGCGATGGTGGCCTGGGCGCGCTTGCTGCCCTCTTCGGTCGCGGCCACCGCGGTGCGGGTGCCCTTCTGGACCTCGCTCAAGATGCCGCGGACCTGGAGCGCCGCCAGCTTCGACTGCTCCGCGAGGTTGCGCATCTCGAGCGCCACCACCGCGAAGCCCTTGCCGTGCTCGCCCGCGCGCGCCGCCTCGATCGACGCGTTGAGCGCCAGCAGGTTCGACTGCTCGGCCAGGTCCTTCACCGAGCTCATGATGTCGCCGATCTGCAGCGTGCGCTCCGAGAGGTCGGTGATGGAGAGCGCGATGGCCGACACCTGGTCGCCCAGGCTGCTCATCGACGCCAGCGTCTGCTGGACGGCGCGGTCACCCTCCTCCGAGAGCTCTTCGCTCTTCTTGGCGATGCGCACGACGGTGTCGGCGTGCGCCGTCGCCTGGCGTGAGGTCTCGGCGATCTCGGTGACGGTGGTCGAGGTCTGGTTGATGGCCGCGGCGTGCCCCGAGGCCATGTTCGCCTGCTGCGTCGCGGTGGCGAGAATGGCCGAGGCCTCGCGCTGCACCTCGGAGGCCGCGCCGCGCAGGTCGCCCAGCACCGCGCCCAGCGACTGCGCCATGGTGGTGAAGGAGCGGCTGAGCGCGCCGATCTCGTCGTCGCCCCCCACGCCGAGCTGCTGCTTGAGGTTGCCCTCGGCGATGCCCGCCGCCGCCCCCGCCAGCCGCTCGAGCGGGTTGGTGAGGAGCCTCGAGAGCACGAAGGCCGCGGCCAGCACGACCAACAGGGCTCCTGCGCCCAGCGCCATCGACGAGACGGTCATCGAGAGAATCGCTTCGCGCGCATGCTTCCGCAGCACGCCCACCTGCACCGAGCCGTAGCGCTCACGCCGCGAGGTCTCCTGCCCCAGCAGCGCCTCGGGGCCGTCCAGGCCGTCGCTCGGCCTCGCCGCGCCGCCGTAGAAGATGGGCTCGACGAGGTCGAGCAGCTCGACGCCTTGCACCACCACCTCGCGCTCGACGCGCCCCTCGGCCGCGGCCGGTAGAGGCACCGTGAAGCCCTCGAGCGCGTCGGCGCGCGCCTCGGCCAGCACCGCGCCCTTCGCGTCGCGCAGCACCACGTACCCCACGTCGGGGATGCTCTTGACCACGTTGTGGGCGGCGCCCTCGAGGCCTCGCGTGTCTCTCTGGAAGGTCTGGAAGGCGAGGTTGTTCGACAGCTCGACGCTGACCGCGCGGCCGCGCTGGAACAGCTCCTCGGTGAGGATGCGCCCCATCTGGAAGGTGAGCGACGAGGCCGTGATGAGGGCCACCACGGCGCACGAGGCCGCGACCAGCACCAGCATTCGAAAGCGCAGGCCGAAGCGCACGCGCGCGGCGGTGGCCGTCGTCGGGGGCGTCAGAAGACCTCCTTCGTCTGGTCCTTGACCGCGCCGGTTGGGAGCCCCAGCACCTGGGCCGTCTTGCCGTTGACGTAGAGCGACCCCAGCGGAGCCTGAGGGTCCGGGGTGCCGCCCGCGAGCGCGCGCCTGGCCGCCGTCGCCGCCTCGCGCCCCATCTCGTCATAGTCGGCCTCGAGCGCCATCAACGCGCCCGCCCGCGCCTGGCCGCGCGAGAAGCCCAGCAGCGGCACCTTCGACTCGAGCGAGGTGGTGAGCAGGAACTTGAAGGTGTCGACGCCCAGGGTCGCCGGGTCGGGGAGCAACACGAGGGCGTCGATCTTCCCCACCAGGGCGCGCAGGGCGTTCGCCACCTGGGAGCTGTCGGCGACGGCCTGCTTCACCAGGCTCAGCCCGGCGCTCCTGGCCGCGCGCTCGTACTCGGCCACCAGCGCGGAAGACGAGGCGCCGTGAATCACGCCCAGGCGGGTGGCCGAGGGCGCCAGCTCCTTGAAGACGGCGAGCTGGCGCTGCGGCGCGACGAACATGGGCACCAGGCGATAGCCCTCGACCGCGCCCAGCTTCTCGGGGGCCGGCACCAGGCTCAGCAGCAGCTGCCCCGTCGGTCGGGCCTCGAGGGCCGCGCGCGCCGCGTCCTGGCCGATCGCCAGCACCACCGCCGCCCCCGCGCACGCCCCTTTCGCGTCGGCGTCGGTGACGGTCAGGCTCCGGGTGGGCGTGCCGAGGGCTCGCGCGAAAGAGGCCTCGACCGCCTTGTACGGCGCCAGGTCGGAGCTCCTCAGCACCACCACCTCCCCCGGCGTCGCCCCCAGCAACGAGAGCCCCAGCAGCAGCGCGACGCTCACGGGGCCTCCAGGGCGGCGCGCAGCGCACCGGCCGTCGTCGGCGGCTCCATGCGCATGGGGGTCTCTGGGTCGAGCGGCTCGAGGTATCGCAAGGCGTTGGCGCGGGCGCGCTGCGCGTCTCGCAGCCGCCCCACGCGGGTATACAGCCTCGCCTGCGAAACGTGCGCGGTGATCAGCTGGGGGTCGAGATAGAGGGCGCGCCGCAGCGCCTCCAGCGCCCGGCCCCCCTCACCAGCGGCCTCCTCGAGCGTGGCGAGCACCAGGTGCGCCTCGGCCACCTGCAGCTCCGCCGCGCGCTCCGCGAGGGCCCGCGCCTCACCGAGCGCCATCTGCATGAAGGTTCC
>JACSRE010000024.1 GCA_014879945.1 Myxococcus sp. | reverse complement strand
TTCGAGAGCTCGATGAACTACTCCATCGAGGAGTACGCCCGCGACGTCGTCTCCAACATCCGCGAGGTCTGCACGGCCTCCGGCGTGCCCGTGGGCGGGGCGGGGTGGGGGTTCTCGCCCTTCTTCGTGGAGCTGTCGCAGAACCTGGCCTTCGCCTCGACGGCGGCCTGGGCCGGGTGGACGTTCTGGGCCGTCGACGGCCTGGTGCGCAGGCCCTCGCTGCGGCGAATCGCGCTGCTCGCGGCGGTGCAGGCGGCGAGCTTCCACGCGGGCGCCCCCGAGATGTGGCTCTGGCAGGCGCTGCTGGTGCTGGTGGTGGCCGCCTTCTCGCGGCGCGCGCGTCGCGCGTTCTGGCTCGTCACCGGCGCTGGTGCGTGGGCCGCCCTCGGCTTCGCGGTGGTCGCGCTGCCGGCGGCCGAGCTGGTGCTGGCGTGGACTGATCCCACCGCGCCCGCGGGCGGCCTGCTGGAGTGGTCGATGTCGTGGCAGCAGCTCGTCTCGATCGCGGTGCCCGACGCCGACTTCCCGCGGGCCGCGCCCTTCTTCGGGGCCGATCAGCGGTTCTTCTTCACGCTGCTCCTGGGGCCCACCGTGGTGGGGACCGCGGTGGTCGGCGCGCGTCGCCGGCGTCCGGCCCCCCTGGTCGCGCTGGCGGTGCTCTGTGGCGTGCTGGCACTGGGCGCGCACCTGCTGCCCGCGCAGTGGCTGCTGCAGCTGCCGCCGTTCAGGTTCTTCCGCTTCCCCGTGAAGTACGCCGCCGGCCTGCTCTTCGCGCTCTCGATGCTCGCGGGCTTCGGGGTCGATCGCCTGCGCGCCCTGGGGCGCAGCCATCCTGCACACCTGCGCGCCGTCACCGCGTCGGCGCTGGGGGGCGCCGCCGGCCTGGTGATCGCGACGGTGGCCTTCAGCGGCGTGCGCGACGGCTTCGTCAGCGGGAGCCGGTGGACGCTGTTGAGCGTGGTGGTGGCGGCCCTGCTGCTCCAGCTCCGCGTGCGCACCGTCGGCCTGGTGTCCTGGCTGGCGCTCGAGCTGCTCGTCATGCCGCGGCGGGTGTGGCCGCCGGCGCCGGCGGCGCGCTTCCTCGAGCCTTCGCCCATCGCGGCGGTGATCCGCAGCGAGCCTCACGGGCGCGTCTCCATCCGGGTGGACATGGACGACCCGGGGACGCCGTGGTGCTCCACGCCCGACGCCGACGACGAGGCCGACGGGGTGGTGCTCGACAGTCGCAAGCGCCTCTCGGTGTTGCGCTACCTCGAAGAGGGGCTGCGGAGCACCAGCGGCTACGGCTTTCGTGATCCGTGGCGGCTGGCGCGCGCCTTCGAGCAGGGGCCGGCCGCCTTCCAGCTCGCGGGCGTCTCCCACTTCGTGCGCAACGCCGGGGAGCCGCTCCGCTTCGACGGCCCCACGCCCTCCCGCACGGCCATCGACGATCTCTGGCTCTGGCGCAGCCCCAACGCGCTCCCCCGGGGGTGGGTCGCGCACCGCGCGCCGCTGATGACCGACGCCGAGGCCTTCGCCGAGCTGGGCCGCCACCCGCGCGCGCCGGCCGACCTCGTGCCCGTCGATCGCGCCGTCGTCGTCGCGCCTGCGCCACCCGGCTGCGCCTCGACCGTGCAGACGGCCGAGGAGCGCCCCGAGCTCGTCACCCAGCGCGTCGACGCGTGCGCGAGCGCCGTGGTGGTGCTGGCCGACGCGTGGTTCCCCGGTTGGGCCGTCGAGATCGACGGCGTCGAGGCGCCGCCACTGCGGGCCTGGGGCTTCTTGCGCGGCGTGGCGGTTCCCGCCGGCAAGCACCTCGTCACCTGGCGCTACCGGCCGTGGACGTTCCGGCTCGGCGCCTGGCTCTCGGTCGGCGCCTGGCTCGCCCTCGCGGCCGTCTTGGTGGCGCGCGCGCGTCGCTCAACCACCTGAAAAGACGGAGCCTTGTTGGGTGGCCATGCAGTTCAAAACAGCTTGAACTATATGAACGCCATGGATCCTTCGGCCGTCTTCCATGACTTCCTGAAGCAGGTCGACCAGTCGCTGGTGTCGCAGCTGGGCGGCGAGGCGCCACCGCCTGAAGACACCCTGGTGGTGGCGGGGCGGCACCTGGTGCTGGGCGGAGGGAAGCGGGCGCGGCCGATGCTGGTGAAGATCTTCGCCGACTCCCTGGCCTTTCAGGACCCGCGGCTGGTGACGGTCGGCATGGCGGCCGAGCTGATCCACGCGGCGTCGCTGCTGCACGATGACGTCGTGGACGCGGGCATGTTCCGCCGCGGCAAGCCGACGGTGAACGCCCGCTGGGGCAACACCGTGTCGGTGCTCTCGGGCGATCTCCTCCTCTCGGGCGGGCTGCTCGAGCTGGCGAAGGCCGACCCGCGGCTCGGAGAGATGGCGCTGGGCTGCGTGCAGGAGATGACGCGCGCGGCGGTCGCCGAGGTGCAGGCGCGCGGCAACCTCGAGCTGTCGTTGGCCGCCCACCGCGCGATCGGTGAAGGCAAGACGGGCTCGCTGTTTGGCTTCTGCGGGCTGGCCGCCGCGACCCTGGCGGGCAACGAAGAGGCCGGGCGGCAGTTCGACGCCTTCGGGCGCCGCATCGGCGTCGCCTTTCAGATGGCCGACGACGTGCGCGACGTCACCGGCACCGACGAGGGCAAGCCGCAGTACGCCGACCTCTCGTCGCGAACCCCGAACCTCCCGGTGCTGCTGGCGTGCGCGAAGGACGAGAAGCTCAAGCGCCGCATCGGCGAGGCCTGGTCGTTCGGCTCGCTGGGGCTCGACAAGGTGCGCGAGCTCGGCACCGCGGTGCTGGTGTCGGGCGCGCTCGACGACGCGATCGTGATGATGAACGCCGAGCTCGACGCCGCCGTCGAGAGCCTGGGCGAGTACGGCCGCACCGAGCTGGGTCAGAACCTGGTGCACTGGGCGCGCACGCTGGCGCGCGGCATGACCCTGAAGGGAGCCGCATGAAGGGGTACCTCTGGGCGCCGAGCGCCGCCACCCAGCTCTCGGAGCAGGGCGACTGGGAGTCGATGGCCGTCGACGCCGTCGGCAACGTGATCGAGTTCTGGGGCTTCAAGCGGAACCAGGGCCGGGTGTGGGCCTTCTTGTACCTGCGCGACGAGGCGCTCACCGCCGCCGAGCTCGAGAAGGAGCTCGCCCTCTCGAAGGGCGGCGTGTCGATGCTGCTGCGAGATCTCGAGCGCTGGGGCGTGGTGCTCCGCGTGCGCAAGCAGGGCGACGCCTCGTGGCGCTACAAGGCCGAGACCGACCTGCTGCAGATGGCGCGCCGGGTGATCGAGGAGCGCGAGTTCTCGTTCATCTCACGCATCCGCGCCGATCTCGCCCAGGCGCGAAGGTTGGCCGAGCAGGACCCGGCCGCCTCGAAGGCGAAGATCGAGCGCATTCGCCGCATGGAGCTGCTCGCCGAGGCCACCGAGAAGGCCCTCACCGTCTTCCTCAAGACCTCGCGCTTCGACGTCGGCGCCATGTTCGATCTCTTCCGGACCTGAAGGCCCGCCCGGGCCCCATCGGCGCTTGCGTCTGGCGGTCGGGAGCGGCATCAAGCCCGCATGGACGCGCACTACGATCAGGTGATGAAGGCCCGCGACGGCGCGGGGCAGGGCACGAAGCGGTACTTCGCGTACTCGACGATCCTCGACCGCGACGCCTTCCTCGAGTGGCGCGATCAGCACGGCTACCAGTTCTTCGATCTGCCGAAGGGCGAGCTCGCCGAGGCGGCCGATCTCAACCTCGTCTACGACTTCCCCTCGCGCTGGTGGGGCGGTCGGGTGGCGGGGCTCGCTGACGCCCCGGGCGCGCGGGTCTGCGGCGTGGTGTTCGAGATCTCCGAGAAGGACTGGCCGATCATCGCCCACAAAGAGGGCGGCGTGACCGGCATGTCGGTCGAGCGGCCGGTGCGCGTGAAGCTCGCCTCGGGCGAGGTGGTGGACGCGACGGCCTTCACCACCAACCCCGCCCGCAAGAGCCTGGAGGGCCCCGTGAGCGCCCGCTTCGTCGAGGCCCTCGCACGTGGGGCGCGCGCCGCCGGGCTCTCGGAGGCGTGGGTGGACTCGCTGAAGTGACGCCCTAGAACCGCGCCTTCTCGGGGTCGAAGAACTCGCTGGGGTAGGTGTCGGGCTTGAAGTTGCTGAAGTGCCACTTCTCGAGCAGCTCGCCCTTGAGGCCGTAGCCCTCGACCTTCATCGGCACGCCGGTCAGCAGGTCGGTGCAGATGCGCGTCCTGGCGTAGTCGAACGGCGGGTTGGCCGGCGGCGAGAGGTAGGAGCCGCAGTACTCTCCCTTGTCGTTCCAGCCCTCGGGCGCCAGCGGGAACCCGCCGAGCGGTTTGGCGCGCTCGGTGTCGCGCATCAACCGGGCCAGCAGGGTGCCGATGCCCGCCTCGCGCACGGTGTGGTTGCTGTCTGACTTGGCGAACGAGCTGTCGACGTTGAGCCAGATCGCCCCTGCGATCGACAGCAGGCCGGCCTCACGAACGCGGAACTCCGAGGCGCGCACGCTGGGGGCGTACGCCACCTTGCGGCCCGCGCCCGGGCCGTTGACGTAGTGCAGGCGCACCGCGAAGGGCACCTCGCGGATGAAGACGTCGATGGTCTGCTCAGGGAGCAGCTCGCCCTTCACGCGCTCCTGCTTCAGCATGCGGTACGAGTAGGTGTTGATGCCGACGACGATGCGCTGGCCCATCGAGAGGAGCCGCGCCTGCGGCGTCTCGTTCATGATGCGGGCCAGCTCGTCGCGCGGCGTCGCCTTCACCAGCGCGCGCCTGGCCGAGTCGCTGAGGCTGGTGAACTCCACCGCCTTCTGTTGATCGAGGGCCGGCTCGGCCGCCGGGTCGGCGCGCGCGACGAGGCCCAGGCCACAGGCCACCACCGCCAGCCATCGAGTCGAACCGCGCATCATCGCTTCCGTTTGCACATGCTCTTCCGGCCCGAGCAAGCAGCAGCATACTCCACCGACAGGTTACAGCGGAGCAGGGCACGGCTGCCGGGCTTCGCGCTCCAAAGAGGCAGTGTCGAGGGCCTCGTCGAGCGCCGCCTCCACCGCCTCGGTCAGGCCGTCGGTAGCGGCGGCGTGGGGTTCCTGGGGCACCACGCGCCAGCGCGATCGCCCGAGCCAGCGGGCCTCGACGCACCGCAGGTGGTCGCGCGTCGTCCACCGCACCTCGACCTGCAGCTCGAGCTCGCCGCGCTGCAGCGTCACCACCGCCGGCCGGTTGGCGCCGACGATGGCGGGCTCGCCGTCAACCAGCACGGTTCGGCACCTGAGGTGGGCCGCGTCGATCGCCTCGAGGCCCGCGCCCCCCACGCGCGCCCGGTGCCGGGCCTCGACCGCCTCGCGCCAGCGCGTCACCTCGACGCGGTCGGCGCCAACCGCGCAGGAGGCGCTGGCGTGCACCGAAGCCGATCGAGCGCTCGGCGGCGGCCCCTCGGCCACCGGGAGCGCCACGCGGTGGGCGCACCCGCACAGAAGCACCCCGGCCCAGAGCCGGCTCAATGCGCGGGCGCGGCGCTCTTGGGCTTCGCGTTCCACACGCGGGTGCACAGCAGCAGCCCGATGATCGCCACCGGCACCATCGCCAGGGGCCAGTTGATCCAGTTGGCGGCCACCTTCGCCGCGTCACCTTGCGGCAAGAGGAAGCCGACCAGCAGCGACTGCAGCCCCGTGCCCAGGTAGACGAAGCCGTCGATGATGCCCACGGCGACGCCCGTGTTCTTGCGGCCGCCGAAGTCGGCGCTCGCGGTGCCCGAGAGCATGCCGTGCACGCCGACGTAGTTGAGCGCCATGAAGACGAGCACCCAGCCCACCATCGGGGTCGTCAGGGTGGCGTACATGGCGAGCGCGCCGAGGGTGATGCCGCCGTAGAGCACCGACGCCACCGGGCCGCGCCGCGACTGGAACACCTTGTCCGAGATGACGCCGGCCATCATGCCGCCCACGATGCCGAAGCAGCACAGCAAGAGGCCCCAGTTCTTCGAGACGAAGTCGTCTGAGATCGACACCGACTCGGCGAACTTCGGGTACCACGACATCACCCCGTTGCGCAGGAAGCCCGTGCAGAACTCGATCGCCACGATGATCAGGATCACCGGGTTGGTCAGCATGCGAACGAAGACCTGCACCACGCTGGGCTTCGAGTCGTCGCCGGTGGACGCGTCGCCGACGTCGAAGTCGGGGTGGCCGGTGTCACCCGGGGTGTCGCGCACGAAGAGGTACGAGAGCACCGTCGCGCCGACCAGCACCAGCCCGGGGATGAGGGCCACCATCCACGGCTGGGTCGGCAGGCCCTTGGCGATGGCGCGGCTCCAGTCGTACCCGAAGTAGATGCCCAGCGAGATCAAGATGCCGAACACGCCGCCCTGCACGCCGCGCTCGCGCACGTGGAACCAGGCCGCGTTGACCTTGACGATCGAGACCGCGCCGAAGCTCTGAAAGTACATGTCGAGGCTGTAGAGAATCGCCAGCCACAGCACGAGGCCGCCGGGAGGCGCGAAGCCGTGGTCGACGTTCAGGTAGACCAGGCCCGCCATCAGCAGGTTCGCGAACGCCGCCCCGCCGGCCGCCAGGAGCGTGGTGATGCGCCCGCCGAGCTTGTCGGTGAGCGGCCCGTTGATGACGAACGAGATGCCGTACACCAGCGTGCCCGCGGCGAAGATGATGCCGAAGGCCTTGTTGTCGGTCTTGGTGCCCAGCGCGGTGGTGAGGGCGTTGACGTTGTAGCGGCCGAAGTAGAGGAACGCGTACGTCAGGCCGAGCGGAAACCAGTTCCAGAAGCGGCGCGTCTTGAAGGCCGCCGAGTGGCCCAGGTCGACCTTCGGCAGCCGCCACAAGACGAGGGCGATCACTCCCAGCAGCAGGAGGATGGGCGTCAGGTTCGAGATCCAGCCGGGCATCGCACGTCCCCTCGGTGAAGCGGGCGCGCTCGTCTCACATGGCGCCGGGAGGGTCAATGAACGCCGTCGGCCGCGCAGCCCCGCGAAATCGCAGGGGCGGGACTTTCCTGTCACCTCGTTGTCACGTAGAGTTCACCTCGTGGCAGACGACAGCAGTCGCGGGCTCTTCGAAACCCGGCTCGACATTCATGATCGCAAGCAGTTCGAGCTGAAGCTGGAGTACCAGCCGAGCGGCACGGACGCGGAGTCGGAGTACCTGGTCGAGGCGACCTTCTTCATCCCCCGGGCGCTCAACATCACGGTGGACACGTACCCGCGCGAAGACTTCTACGCCGACCTGCACAACTACGTCCGCTTCAAGACGCCGGTGCTGGCCTTCGACGAGCTGCTGACGGGCAACCACTCACCGCTGGTGCAGCTCGAGCAGCGCCTGACCTTCGGCGTGCTCGGGCCCGAGACCGAGGTCGTCTACGACGCCAAGATGCTCGGCTGCATCTTGCGCGGCACGCTGCGCCGGTTCGCCAGGGGCATGAAGGAGCAGTGCGCGCGGCGCACCGTCGGGCTCGATGGCGTCGCCGGGCCCACGCCTCCGGCCGAGCTGCAGAAGCTGGCCGCGCGTTCGATCGACTCGACCCAGAAGGTGCTCCAGCGGTTTCGCAGCACCGTCGCGCTGCTGGCCGACAAGTACCCGCTCAGCGAGAAGACGCGCGCCTCGCTGCGGCTGGTAGACGAGTACCTCTCGCTGCTGGTGGAGCAGTTCTTCCGCAAGATCGTCGTCGAGATGGACGCCATGCCTCGCGGCGGCGGGTACTCCGAGCTCCGCCGCGACCTGATGGACGTGGTGATCGCCGACGAGAGCTACCGCAAGCTGCACGGCCTGGCGTCGGTGATCGCCCCCGACACCGACAACGAGGAGTACACGCACCGCATCGGCTTCTTGAAGAAGTTCTGCATGAACATCCTCTTCCTCGACGTGCAGCGCTCGAGCCCGCGCAAGGCGTGGGAAGAGGTGCTCTTCGCGCTCGCCGCCGGCCTCGCCATGGCGTTCGCGCTCGGCGTCGGTCTCTTCGCGCAGAACCGCTACCCGCAGGTGTCCTTCAACTTCTTCGTCATCGCCGTCATCGGCTACATGCTGAAGGATCGCATCAAAGAGGGCCTGCGCCGCCTCGCCGCCAGCTTCGCCGGCAAGTTCCTCTTCGAGCGCACCACCCGCATCCTCGACCCCGTCACCCACGACGACGTCGGCGTCTGCAAAGAGAAGATCGACTACGGCAACGCGGTCGAGATCGCCGACGAGATCAAGCGACTGCGCGCCCAGGACGATCTGATCACCGCCGCTCAGGGCGAGCTGCCCGAGAGCGTGATCCGCTACCGCAAGAAGATCGTGCTCGAGTCAGACATGCTGCCGCGCATCGCCGACGGCATCGTCTCGGGCGTCACCGACATCATCCGCGTCAACGTCGAGCGCATGCTCCACGACATGGACGACCCCGACTACACCATCGACTACGTCGACCTCGAGGACTTCTCGGTCGAGAAGCTGCGCGCCTCGAAGGCGTACCGGCTCGACGTCGCGTTCCGCTTCTCGGTCGACGACGGCAAGCACCAGGAGACGACCGTCAAGCTGGTTCGGCTGGTGCTCGACCGCAACGGCATCAAGCGCATGAACGAGATCACCTCGTCGGCCGCCGGGGTGCGGTCGAAGGTCACCGTGCCGTCAACGCCCCCCACCGCGCCTGCGCGGCTGGCCAAACCGACCTCGGCAACCATCTGAAGATGTTGATGTTTCTGAATGTAGGCAACCTTCCGACACTGACCCCGAGAATCTCGCCCATATGGCTCCCCGAATTCCCAACACCCCGTCGGTTCGCATCTTCACGGAGACCTGGTCGAAGGACTTCAGGGAGGCCGTCACCAGGGCCGCCGGCAAGGACGGCCGGCTGAGCATCGCCGAGGCCCGCAAGCTGGCCGCGAGCGCGGGGCCGGAGCGGGTGTTCGCCGACAACGCGCTGAGCCACTTCGAAGCGACCGGGAAGAAGTCGGTCAGCGTCGAGGTGCTGGCGCGCGAGATGACGGCCTACGCCCAGCGCGCCGCCGAGCTCGCCGCGGGCCCCGACAAGAAGCTCTCGCTGGCTGACGGCGCCAGGCTGCCCGGCGATCTCGTCGAAGACTTCTTCATGCTGCGCGGCAAGGCGGCGCCCGGCGCCCAGCCGGCTCCGAGCGCGCTCCCGGCCGTGCAGGCCGCCCTCGAGGCCGCGTCGGCCGGGCTCTTCATGCCCAGCGAGACCGACGCCTCGTTCAAGTTCGTCAAGGGCGCGGCGCTCAACGGCGCGCCCATCACCGCCGACGTGGTGCGCGCGCAGCTCGGCGCCCAGCACGACGCGCTCATCTCGAGCGTGATGTACGTCGACCCGTCGGAGGTCGCCCTCGCCGGCAAGACCCAGGTCGAGCAGCGCGACGGCAACGCCTTCCTCGACCGCGTCATCGCCAACGTGGACCCGGGCGATCCCGACTCGGTGGCCATGGGGCAGCGGTTCGCCGAGCTGAAGGCGAAGCTGGGCAGCGAGTTGACCGATCTCACGGTGTTCCGCTTCGGCACCGTCAGCATCTCGACCTTCCTCGTCGGCCGCACCAGGACGGGGGAGCTCGCCGGCCTCTTGACGGGCCAGGTCGAGACCTGAGCCGCTGCCGTAGCGCGATCGAAGTGATTGCGCTAAGCGCCGCGCCCCCATGAACGAGTTCGCCAACCGAATCGCCGTCGACTGGCACAAGACCCTCGAGCGCGCGCTGGCGCTGGCCGCCCAGTCGCAGGGCAAGGGCGTGCTGGTCTTCGACCTCGACTCGACGGTGTTCGACAACCGGCCGCGGCAGGCGCGCATCGTTCGGGAGTACGGCGCGCAGAAGGGCCTCCCGGCGCTCACCCGGTGCCAGGACTTCCACTTCACCAACGGGTGGGATCTCAAGCACGCGTGCGTCGCCGCGGGCCTCTCGGACGAAGACGCCGAGTCGATCTTCCGCGACCTCAAGAACTTCTGGGGCGCGCGGTTCTTCACCAGCCCGTACTGCCGTGACGACATCGAGATCGTCGGCGCTCCGAGGTACCTCCACGCGTGCGTGAAGGCCGGGGCGAAGGTCGTCTACGTCACCGGTCGGCACGAAGAGATGCGCGCGGGCTCCATCGAGGCGATGGCGCGCTGTGGCATGCCCGTGCCCGGCGGCGCGGTGTCGCTGATGATGAAGCCGACGCTCCGCGAGAGCGACGACTCGTACAAGCGCGTCGCGCACCAGCTGCTCGAGGAGCTGGGCCCGGTGCTGGCGGCGTTCGACAACGAGCCCACGCACGTCAACGACTACGCCGCGCGCTTCCCCACCTGCCTGCCGGTGCACCTGGCGACCGATCACTCGGGTCGGCCGGTGACGCTGACCGAGCGGGTGATCTCGATTCCGCACTTCGCCTGGTAGGCGCTGATCGCGCGGCCGGCGGGCAGGCGCACGCGACGCGTCGCGCCGTCGAATTGTGGCGTGGCGCGCTCGGGGCGCGGTGTTACAAGCGCCCGCGCACACAGCACTTTCGATAGAGGAAACACCCCGTGCACTCCCCCGAGCTGTTGCTGACGATGTACCGGAAGATGGTGCTGTCTCGCCGCTTCGAAGAGAAGGCGGGCCAGGCCTACGGCCAGAAGAAGATCCAGGGTTTCTGCCACCTCTACATCGGCCAGGAAGCCGTCGTCGTCGGCATCAACGAGGCCCTTCGCCCCGACGACATGGTGATGACCGGCTACCGCGATCACGTGCACCCGCTGGTGCGCGGCTCCGACGCCGGCATGCTGATGGCCGAGCTCTTCGGCAAAGACACCGGCTACTCGAAGGGGAAGGGCGGCTCGATGCACTTCTTCGACATCGAGCACCACTTCTACGGAGGCTACGGCATCGTGGGCGGGCAGATTCCGCTCGCGGCTGGCATGGCCTTCGCGTCGAAGTACCGCAACGAAGACCGCATCACCGTCTGCTCCTTCGGCGACGCGGCCGCCAACCAGGGCGCCTTCCACGAGACCTTCAACATGGCCTCGAAGTGGAAGCTGCCGGTGCTCTACGTCGTCGAGAACAACAAGTACGGCATGGGCACCGAGATCTCACGCGTCTCGGCCGAGCCCGACATTCACAAGCGCGCGGCGGCCTACAAGATGCGCGGCGTCTCGGTCGACGGCATGGACGTGCTGAAGGTCTACGACACCGTCAAGGAGCTGGCCGCCTCCATTCGCGCCGGCGAGGGCCCGGTGCTGCTCGAGGCCTTCACCTACCGCTTCCGCGGGCACTCCATGTCTGACGCGGCGACCTACCGCTCGAAGGAAGAGGTCGAGCAGGAGCGCCAGCGTGACCCGATCATCAAGCTCCGCGAGCTGATGCTGAAGAAGAAGGTGGCCACCGAGGCGCAGCTCGACGCCATCGACGAGGCCGAGAAGGTGGTCGTCGACGAGGCCATCGCGTTCGCCGACCAATCGCCCGAGCCGCCGCTGGAAGACGTCTACACCCACGGGCTGGTGGCTGACGGTGAGCCCGACGAGAGGCCGCGCGCCCGGGTTCGGGGCGCGACCGACGTGAAGTGGCCGAGCTACCCCACCGACTTCAAGGTGACGTGGGACCTCGAGCCGAGGGACGAACCCTCGCCCGCCGCGAAGCTCAAGAAGGGAGCGGCCTGATCATGGCTGAGATCGCCTACCGCGACGCGCTCAACCAGGCGCTCAGCGAAGAGATGGCGCGTGACCCGCGCGTGTTCCTGATGGGCGAAGAGGTCGCCCGCTACAACGGCGCCTACAAGGTGTCGCAGGGCCTGCTCGACAAGTACGGCAGCGCGCGCGTCGTCGACGCGCCGATCAGCGAGCTCGGCTTCGCGGGCCTGGGCGTCGGCGCGGCCATGGTCGGCCTGCGCCCCGTCATCGAGATGATGACGTGGAACTTCGCCATCCTCGCGATGGATCAGATCGTCAACAACGCGGCGAAGGTGCGCCACATGTCGGGCGGCCAGCTGCGGTGCCCGATCGTCTTCCGTGGCCCGGGCGGCGCGGGCGGCCGCCTCTCGTCGCAGCACAGCCAGGCGCTCGAGGCGAACTACGCCCACTTCCCGGGGCTCAAGGTGATCGCCCCTGGCACGCCCGCCGACGCCAAGGGCCTGCTCAAGAGCGCCATTCGTGACGAGAACCCCGTCGTCTTCATCGAGGGCGAGCTGCTGTACGGCGCCCGCGGCGAGGTGCCCGACGGCGAGTACACGATCCCCATCGGGAAGGCCGACCTCAAGCGTCTGGGCAGCGACGTCACCTTGATCACCTGGTCGCGCATGTTGACGGCGCAGGTGCTGCCGGCGGCCGAGCTGCTGGCGCAGCAGGGCATCAACGCCGAGGTGCTCGATCTGCGCACGCTCAAGCCCTTCGACACCGAGGCCGTGGCCGCGTCGGTGCGCAAGACCAACCGCGTGGTGATCGTCGAAGAGGGCTGGCCCTTCGCCAGCATCGGCTCGGAGCTGGCCGACTTCATTCAGCGCGAGTGCTTCGACGATCTCGACGCCCCCGTGCGTCGGGTGACGGGCCTCGAAGTGAACATGGCGTACGCCGCGAACCTCGAGCGCGCGATTCAGCCGTCGACCGAGCGCATCATCGAAGCCGTCAACGCCGTCCTCTACCGGTAACCCGTTTTCCCGAAGTGAAAGACCGACATGGCCGTCGCCGTTCAGCTGCCCGCGCTCTCGCCCACCATGAAGGATGGGCGCATCACCAAATGGCTCAAGAACGAAGGTGACAAGATCTCCAGCGGCACCGAGATCGCCGAGCTCGAGACCGACAAGTCGAACCTGGCCATCGAGGCCTACGACGACGGAGTCCTGCTCAAGATCCTCGTGAAGGCTGGCGACTCGGCCCCGGTCGGCGCGACGATCGCGTGGATCGGGAAGGCCGGCGAGGCGATTCCTGCCACGCCG
>JACSRE010000095.1 GCA_014879945.1 Myxococcus sp. | reverse complement strand
ACGGTCTCATGATCGACCGCGATCAGCCAAAGTTGCGGGTGGGCCTATTTCGCGACTGCTCTTGAGCCGGGCGCTACCAGCGGCCCATCGCGCCCAGGTTGAACACCCGGGTGAAGCCCATGCCCTTGAGGGTGGAGCGGGCCATGGCGCTGCGCGCGCCGCTGGCGCAGTAGAGGATGACGGGCTTGTCCTTCTCGCCCAGCTTCTTCGCCTGCGCGCCGAGCTCCTGGAGCGGCACGTTGACGGCGCCGGGCAGGTGGCCGCTCGAGAACTCCATCGTGCTGCGCACGTCGATGAGCTTCGCGCCCTCTTTCACCATGCGGTGCGCGTCATCGCGGCTGACCTGCCCCAGGCGCTTGAAGACGAGGAACGCGACGACGACGCCGACCGGGAGTGCCCACTGCAACCATGAGGTGTCCATATGGAGGCGTGTGAGCCTGCCAGCGCCGGGAGGATTCAGCATCTCCCCGGGCACGAATTGTCCCCGAATGGGCGGCGCCGGCGACTGACGGGCCATGCCGAGCCGTTCACCGTCACACGCTTGGGTCTGCCCGGCGCCTGAGTCAGTATCGAGGACGATGTCGGACGCGACCACGCGCTTCAACGAGCTGTACCGTCGCTACGCGCCCGCCGTGCATCGCCGCGCCCTGTCGCTGCTGGGGGGCGACGCCGCGGCCGCGCAAGACGTCACCCAGGACGTGTTCCTCGGGTACTTCCGGGCCGAGGCGCGGCTGACCGGCGCGGCGCAGCCCTTCACCGTGCTCTACCAGATGGCCACCTACCAGTCGGTCGATCGGCTCCGCGCCCGCGCGCGGTGGCACGGCAAGCTGGGCGCGCTCTCGCTCGACGAAGACGCCGAGGGCCCCGCGGCGCAGCTGCCGGCCGACGCAGGCGGCGTCACGCGCGTCGAGGCCACGCACGACCTGGCGCTGTTGACGAAGGGCGAAGACGAGCAGACCCTGACGTGCGCGGTGCTGTACTTCGTCGAGGGCTACACCACGCAGGAGATCGCCGACACGCTCGACCTCTCGCGCAAGACGGTGGGCCGGGCGCTGGCGGCCTTCGGGGCGCGGGCCAGGAAGCGCGCCGAGCGCCTCACCGTGAAAGGCACCGTATGAGTGAGCCGCGGCCGATTCCAGACGCCCTGCTCGAGCGCTACCTGGCCGGCGCGCTGACGGGAGAAGCGCTCGCCCGGGTGGAGCGGGCGCTCGCCGACTCGCCTTCGGAGCGCGCGCGCCTCGACGCTTTGAGGGCCGACTCGGCGGCCTTCCTCATCAGCCACCCGCCGGGGAAGATCGCCTCGCGCCTCGCCACGCCCAGGCGCCCCCGCTGGCTGTGGTGGGTGCCGGTGGTGGCGGTCGCCTCGGCGGCGCTCGGCGTCTTCATCGTGCAGCGCGAGGCCGAGGCAGAGGCCGAGGCGACGGTGAAGGGCTCCCTGGTGTTCACCGCCTTCCGCCAGCGCGAGGGCGGCGCCGCCGAGGCGCTGAAGCCTGGCGCCGTGGTGAGGCCGGGCGACCGCGTTCGCTTCTCGGTGCGCGCGCCCGGCGCGGGCTTCGTGGCGGTGCTGTCGCGCGACGGCGCGGGCCACGCCTCGGTGTACTACCCGTTCGCGGCGTCGCAGCCGGCGGCCCACGACGGGAACGAGGCCTTGTTGCCCGACGCCATCAGGCTCGACGACGTGCTGGGCGCCGAGCGCGTGTGGGCCCTCTTCAGCGCGCGGCCGTTCGAGCTTTCCCCGCTCCTCCGGCAGCTCGAGCGGGGTGAGACCCCTTCCGCCACGGGCCTGAGCACGGCCTCGCTGATGTGGACAAAAGAGTAGGCGAGGCGGCCGCCAGGTCGCGGTGTGCGCCTCGGCTGCTATCCTCGCCCGTGGAATGGACAACCACGACGCAGTCGGCGGGCACCAGGCGCTCGTCACCCGCCTTCAGCGGGCGGCTGAGGGCTTCCGGGCGTGCGCGCGCGTGCTCGAGCTGCTGACCCGAATGATCCCGCACACCGAGGAGGGCGAGGCGATGGCTGCCCGCTCGGCGGCGCTCGAGAAGACCTTCAACGACGCGGTGACGCTGCACGGCCAGGCGCTCGAAGACGTGGTGCGCCACGTCGAGTCCGAGGTGCTGGCCTTCGAGCGAGAGCTCGAGACCTTCGACCGACGTCTCCCCATGCACTGGTTCCGCGAGAACTTCGACCCCTCGACGACCAGCTCGGTCGCCCTGGCCGACTACGGCTCCCTGCTCGCACGCCACGTGGGCGACAGCACGCTCCGCCTCGACCGCGTTCAGTTCGTCTTCACCCGCGTCATCGCCTCTTCGTGCGCCCCGCCGACGCCACCCCCGAGCGACGCCGGGCGCTGCTCGCCGAGGCGCTCCCGCCCGTCGCCGTGGACCCCGAGGCCAGGGCGACCGCGGTGGCGTTCCTGCGAGACGCCGCCCGCCGCGTCGCCAGCTTCCGCACCGTCAGCGAGCTCACCGGCTCGGGCTTCTTCGTCGACGTGGGCGGCTACAAGATCTCGCTGCGCGAGAAGCTCCTCGACCCCGAGGTGATGAGCGCCGCCATCGAGCTCAACTCGGCCGTCACCGAGACGATTCATCGCCTCGCAGGTGAGGGGGGCGTCGACCGAGAGACGCTCAAGCAGCACCTGCGCGAAGCCGACGGGCAGATCAGGTCCATCTTCCGCAAGCTCCGCGTCGACGAGACCGCCACCCAGCAGCAGTTCGACGACTGGGTGGCGCGCAGCCGCGCCCGCGAGCAGGCGAAGAAGCCTGCGCCGAAGGTCGACGCGAAGGTGGCGTTCAGCGCCCCCACGCCGGTGCGCGCGTCGACCTGGCGCAAGCTGGCGGCCGGCGCGCTGCTGGTCGCCGCGGTGGTGCTCTTCTTCCGCGCCGACCGGGGTGGCGGCCTCGAGGCGCTCTCCGACGCCGACCTCGCGCGCTTGTCTCCGCTGCTGGTCGAGGGCGGGGTCGCGCCGCCTGACGCGCCGATGGTCTTCGTGGGCCGCATCGACAAGGCGAAGTGGGCGCTGCTCTCGCTCGACGACCGCAAGAAGGCGGCCGAGGCGTTGGCCCAGTCGCTCACCGGCCGCGGGCTGGCGGCGGGCACGGTGATGCTCGAGGACACGGTGGTGGTGCAGATCGAGGCGGGGAAACCGCTGCTGGTGCAATGAGGCCCGCGCTCCGCTTCGCCGTGGCCCTCGCTTGCACCGCGCTCGGGCTCGGGCTGGTCGTCTCGTCGACGCGGCGCGCGCTGGGCCACCGGCGCGACCTGGTGTCGGAGCTGTCGGCGACGCTGGGCCGCGCCCGCGCCCTCGACCGCGTGGCCCAGCAGGTCGACGCCGAGCGCGGCGCGAGCAGACCGGCCGAGGTGATGCTGCGCGAGGCCATCGCCGCCGCCCGCACCACCGACGAGCGGGAGCGCCTGAGCGCGAGCCTGACGTGCCTGACGCAGCCCGGGTGTGCCGACCCCTCGGGGCCCATCGCCGAGGCCCACGCACGCGCCGAGGCCGCGCTCAGCGCACGGTGGGGTGTCGTCGACGAGGCCGAGCGCGCGCTCGACCTGGCCCTCCCGGCGGGGTTGGCGCTCGCGGCGCTGGGGCTCGCCGTCGCTGCCTTCGCGAGGTCGCGAGCGCGCGCCCCGGAGCCGGGCCCGACCGCACCGACGGAGCCAGAGCCGCCCTCCGAGGCGCTCGACGCGGTCCTGAGGTCTCGCCTCGAGGCGCTCTACCAGGCCAACACGCGGCTCGACGAGGCGAGCCGCTTCGCGGCCTTCGGAGAGCTCGCGGCGGCCCTCACCCACGGCCTCAAGACGCCCCTGGCGGGGGTCATCGCCTCGGTGCAGCTGGCCCAGCTCAAGCTGGGGCCGACGCACGCGGCGGCTGGCGAGCTCGACGAGGTGGTGCGGCTGACCGAGGGGCTCCTGGAGCAGCTCCAGCGCTTCTTGCGCTCGGCCGGGCAGGTCGGCCCCCGGCCACGGCGGGTGCTGCTGCGCGACGTGCTCGCCTCCATCGCCGCGGCGCCGCCGCCCCAGGCGCAGCAGCGGCGCGTGCGGTTCGAGGTGCTGCCCGCGCCGCCGGGCCTCGCCGCCGAGGTCGACCCCTCGCTGCTCGACATGGCGCTGCGCAACCTCGTCGAGAACGCGCTGGCCGCGGTGAACCCAGACCAGACGGTGACGCTCTCGGTCGCGCGCACCGAGCCGCCGGCGCGCGTCGGCCTCGAGGGCACCGCGCCCGACCCTGGCGCGACCTTCGTGGCCTTCACCGTCGACGACGAGGGGCCCGGCCTGCCCGAGGCGGCCCGCCGGCTCGAGCTGGGCCACACCAGCCGGCCCCACGGGAGCGGGTTGGGGCTCTCCATCGCCCGGCGCGTGGCCGAGCGCCACCGGGGCGCGCTCCTCGTCGAAGACCGGCCCGGCGGCGGTGGGCGGGTGCGCTTGGTGCTCCCCTTGAGCGAGGTGCCCGAATGATCTTCGTGGTGGAAGACGACCCGACCCTCTTGCGCATGATCGGCGACTACCTCGCGGCGTCAGGGCACGACGTCGAGCGCTTCGCCGCGGCCGAGGTGGCCCTGGCCACGGCGAAGGTCTCGACCCCCGACCTGGTGCTCACCGACGTGCAGCTCGGCGCCATGAACGGCCTGGAGCTGGTGCGACAGCTCGGGCAGCTCGACCCCTCCATCGCGCGGGTGGTGATGACGGCGCACGGCAGCATTCAGCTGGCGGTCGAGGCGATGCGCGCGGGCGCCTTCGAGTTCGTCGAGAAGCCGCTCGACCTCGCGCGGCTGGTGCGGCTCATCGATCGCGCGCTCGCCGAGCGGCGGTCGCGCCGGGAGCTGGCGTGGGCGCGCTCGGCCAGCCGCGACACCCTGGTGGGGCGCTCGCCCGCCATGCAACAGGTGCGCGACCGCGTGGCCGTGCTGGCCAGCGTGCCGCCGCCCGGGCCGCCGGTATTGGTGCAGGGCGAGACGGGGGTGGGCAAGGGCCTGGTCGCGCGGGCGCTGCACCAGGCGCGCTTCGGTGACGACGGCGCGTGGATCGAGGTGAACTGCGCGGCGCTGCCCGCGACGCTGATCGAGGCCGAGCTCTTCGGCTACGAGCGCAGCGCCTTCACCGACGCGCGCACCGCGAAGCCGGGGCTGTTCGAGGCCGCGCACCGCGGCACCCTCTTCCTCGACGAGGTGGGCGAGCTGCCGCTCGACGTACAGGCCAAGCTCCTGAAGGTGCTGGAGTCGGGCAGCGTGCGCCGGCTGGGCGCGCTCCGAGACCGCCCGGTGCAGGTGTCGGTCATCGCCGCCAGCAACGTCGACCTCGAGCGCGCCTCACGCGAGGGCCGGTTCCGGCCCGACCTGTTCCACCGGCTGGCGGCCTTCAGGCTCCTGCTACCGCCGCTGCGCGAACGGGGCGACGACGTCCTCGAGCTGGCCGAGGCCTTCGTGGCCCAGCTCGCCGTGTCGTACCGCAAGCAGGTGCGGGGCTTCACCGAGCCCGCCCGCCAGGCGCTGCTGGCCTCGTCATGGCCCGGCAACGTTCGCGAGCTGCGCTTCTCGATGGAGCGCGCGGTGCTCTCGGCCAGCCCGGGGGCCGAGCTCCTGGACGTGGGCGACCTGGGAGACCCCGCGCCCACCTCGGCCTCGACGCTCGAGGGCAGCGCGAAGGTGGTCGGAGGTCAGACAATCGAGGTGGAGCTGCCTGAGGGTGGGGTGCCGTACGACGACCTCGAGAAGGCGATTCTGCTGCGCGCGCTCGCCCTGGGCGACCAGAACGTGAGCAAGGCCGCGCGGCTGCTCCACCTCTCACGCGACACGCTGCGCTACCGGCTCAAGCGGCATGGGCTCGACCCTGTTGGGTGAAATGACCCAGCAGGCCCTGGGGCAAGACACCCAAGCCCCAACCGTGGCTGGCGCGTAACCCGCTGACTCTCGGAAGAAGCGAGGTGGCCCGAATGCTGCCTTGCAGCCTCAGTCATGCGGACTCGAAATCGGCGGCGCGGCTTCTCGCTCATCGACGTGATGCTCACCATCGCGCTGGTGGGGCTGCTGGCGAGCATCGCGGTCGGTGAGCTGAACTCGAGGACGATGGTGGCCCGCCGCACCGAGGCGGTGGTGGGGTTGACGCTGTTGTGGAAGGCGCAGCAGGAGCACCTCGCCAGCCACGGCCGCTACGCGGGGGACTTCAGTGAGCTCGCCTTCCAGATCGAAGGCGGGACGCAGCTGGGCTCCGACTCGTACCGGGGCAAACTGTACACGTACCAGCTCAGCCAGCCGTGGGGCGAGAGCTCGTTCTACTGCATCGCCACGGCGCAGCTTGACGGTGACCCATGGCCGGACATCCTCGAGATCTTCGAGACAGGAGAAGGACGATGAAGACGACCCTGATGCGCGTGGCGATGGTGGTGGCGTCGATGGCGATGACGGCGGCCCTGGCCGACCCGGCGCCGCGGGTGCTCTACGACGACGTTCGAAACACGCACCACCCCATCACGGTGACGACCAGCACCGGCACCACGACGACCACGTCGAACAACAACAACAACAACCGCAGCGGCCTGGGCGACGGGACCAACCCCGGCAATGGCAGCGGGAACAACAACTCGGGCAACACCGGCACCAACAACCCGGGCGGCTCGCGCCGGTGAGCGACAACGCGACCGACGCTGCCTTCTCAGGCAGCAGCGTGAGCGGCTTCTACCTGGTGAGGCCGAGCATCGCGCAGATCATCGAGGAGTCCGCGAAGGGGCTGACGCCCGCGGGCCGCGCGCGCCTCGACGTGCTCTCGGAGCACCGGCTCTTCCTCGACGCCAACGGGCGCATCGACGGCGTCTTCGTCGTCACCGCCGCGCCCAAACCCGTCGGGGAGTCGTTGACGGTGGAGCTGCAGCTGCCGTGGGGCGAGATGCTCGAGCTGGCGGGCGTGGTGGCGTGGCGCGTCGAGGTGCCGCGGCTCTCGCTGCGCCACCGGCCAGGCATGGGCATTCGACTCGAGCTGCTCGAGCCGCACCACCGGCTGCTGGAGCGCGTCTTGATGTTGCGCGAGCCGATGCCGGTGCCGGCGACCACGGCTGAGTAGTCGCGGGCGCCTCGCCACCGGCTGTTCAGGCGAGGGGCGTGGCCCGTCGGGCGAAGCGACGCCCAGGGCCCGGCTTTCGTCACGCCGCGCGCGCGTGGTACTCGGTGAGGCGTGCAGCACGCTGCTTCGCTCGCCGTCCGGCTCCTCTGCGTGGCCGCGCTCTCGACGGGCGGGCTCGCCCTCGCCGAGGAGCGCTTCGCGTTGGTCATCGGGGCGAACGCCGGGTGGGAAGGCGACAAGGCGCTGCGCCACGCCCAGTCCGACGCCGAGCGCGTCGCTCAAGTGCTGACCGAGCTGGGCCAGTTCCCGAGGGCGCGGGTGACGGTGCTGAAGGAGCCCGACACCGCGTCGGTGCGCGCCGCGTTGAAGACCCTCTCGAGCCAGGCCCAGGCGGTCGCCGGCGCGTCGCTGGTGTTCGTCTACTACTCGGGCCACGCCGACAACCAGGTGCTGCACCTGCGCGGTGAGCCGCTGGGCTTCGAGGAGCTGTACCAGACGCTGCGCGACACCCAGGCCACGGTGCGGGTGGGCGTGTTCGACGCGTGCCGGGCCGGCGCCATCCTCTCGACCAAGGGCGGCACGCTGGCGGCGCCCTTCGACGTGAAGGTCGTCGATGAGCTGACGGTGCGCGGGCTGGCGGTGTTGACCTCGAGCGGCGCCGACGAGCTCTCTCAGGAGCAGCGCGCGCTGCAGGGCTCGGTCTTCACGCACCACTTCGTCTCGGGGCTGCGCGGGGCGGCCGATGGAGACCAGAACGGCCAGGTGACGCTCGCCGAGTCCTATCGCTACGCGCACCAGCGCACCGAGGCCGACACCGCGACGACGCTGGTGCCGCAGCGGCCGGCGTTCCGGTACGAGCTCAAGGGCCAGGGCGAGCTGGTGATGAGCTGGCCGGCGCAGGCGACGTCGCGGCTGGTGTTGCCGAGGGGCCCGGGCCAGCGCTTCGTGGTGGTCGACGAGCACGAGCGCCTGGTGGTGGCTGAGGGCAGCTCGGACCCGGAGCACGAGCTGGCGATGGCGCTGCTGCCCGGGAAGTACGTGGTGAAGCAGGTGCTGCCCGAGAAGCTGAACGTCGCGCCTGTGAGCCTCACCAAGGGCAGCCAGCTCAACGTGTCGGGCCTGGCCTTCACCTCGGCGCCGCGCAGCGGAGGCTTCGTGAAGGGCACCGAGCTCGACGCCGTCATCCACCCGCGCACGGCGTTCTGGTTCGTCGCCGGCAGCGCGGTGTTGGCGGGGGTGGCGTGGGCCATCGCGGGCGGCACCACCCTGGGCCTGCGCAACACCTACGCCGGGTACGACCGTCCACTCACGGCAGACGAGTCGCGCACCTTGACGGGGTGGGCGCTGGGCTCCGACATCTCGATGGGCGTGGCGGCGGCCCTGGCGGTCGGCGCGGTGTTCACGTGGTGAAGGCGCTCCTGGCGGTGCTGCTGCTCGGCGCGAGCGCGGCCTGCACGCTGAGCAACCCCTTCGGCGTCGAGTGCGTGTCAGACCAGAACTGCGGCTGCGCGAACTGCTGCATCGCGTACCGGTGTACCGCGGTCGGCCCGCTCGTCGGTGACGCCGGGGCGATGGGTGACGGGGGCTCCGTCGACCTCGCCGACGCGGGCCCGCTGGTGTGGAGGGTCTCGACCCTCGCGGGGGGAGCTCGCGGCACCGCAGACGGCCTGGGCACCCTGGCGCAGTTCGACTCGCCCTCGGCGCTCGCGCTCGACCCGTCGGGGGTCCTCTACGTCGCGGACACCAACAACAACTGCGTGCGCAAGGTGGACCCGGACGGCGCGGTGACGACGCTCGCGCCCACGCTGCTGCCCTGCGGTGGAACCGGCCTCTCGGAGCCACAGGGCGTGGCGGTGGACGGCGCAGGCAACGTGTACATCGCCAACACCGGGAAGAACTGCGTGCAGCGGGTGACCCCGGCAGGCGCGGTGGAGGTGGTCGCGGGCTCGTGCAGTCAACAAGCCAACGAGTGCCTCAACTCGCCCAACCCTGCGCGCCTCTCGCGGCCCACGGGGCTCGCGTACGCCGACCCGTTCCTCTTCGTGACTGAGGTCGGCGCCAACCACGTTCGGTGGGTCAACCTGCGCGACAACACCGTCGGCGTGCTCGCGGGCCAGGGCACCGGCACGGCGCCCCTCGGTGACGGCGCGTGCGGCTTCACCAGCCAGTGTCTCGGCTCACCCAGCGGCGCGAAGTTCAACGGCCCCGCGGGCATCGCCGCGGGGAGCGCGGGCACGCTGTTCGTCACTGACGTCTACAACTGCGCGCTGCGGAAGGTGGTGACGCAACCCGGGTGCGCGGTGACGACGCTGGGGCGCGCGGGCTGCCCGATGTTCGTGAGCGAAGACACGCGCGGCCTCGTGCGCAACGCGTTCGGCGTCGCCGTGGGGCGCGGGCCACTCGCAGGCCGCGCCGTGGTGGCCGACACCGGGAACCACCGCGTCGCGCTCGTCGACGAAGCGGGCGCCATCACCGGCCTCGCAGGCACGGGCGTGCGCGGGTTCAACGACGGCCTCGCCGGCGAGGCGCAGTTCCAGTTTCCGTCGGGCGTGGCGGTGGATGCCGCCGGGCGCGTGTTCGTCGCCGACGCGTCGAACCACCGGGTGCGGGTGCTGACGCCCGAGCGGCCGTGACGGCGCCCCGCTCTTGAGACGGTCATGGGCGGTGCATGACGGCCGACTTGACCGTGCCGGCGTTCTCGGAGGTGAGCTGTGAGCGGTCACGGTTCAGGCTCAGCGTGGTGCTCGAGGCCCACTCGACGGCGCTCGCGGGGTCGAGCGTCGTCGTACCTCAGCTGGAGTACTGGCCCCTGCTGGCCCGGTGGGAATCTGCGGTACACCATGCCGACATGTTCTCTGTGACGTGTCGCCCGCTGCTCCTGGTGTTGCTCGCGGGCTGCGTCCCGACGGGCGGCTTCGACGCGGGCGTGACGCCGGTGGTGGTGACCGACGGCGGCCCCTCGGGCGACGCAGGCGCCGACGCCGGCCAACCCGGAGGATGGACGCTGCTCCCCTGGGCAGGCACCGGCGCCGCTGGCCTCGTCGACGGCCCCGCCGCCACCGCGCAGTTCAACCAACCGACCGGCCTGGCCATCGACGCGCAGGGCAACCTCTTCGTCGCCGACACCGGCAACCGCGTCATCCGGAAGATCGACCCGAGCGGCGTCGTCACCACCGTCTCGCCGGCCACCTTCGTCGACCCCGAGGGCATCGCCGTCGACGACCGCGGCACCCTCTACGTCTCTGACACCCGCGAGCAGTGCGTGCAGGTCGTCGACGCCGCCGGCCGGGTGCGCGCCTTCGCGGGCACCTGCCGCATGGGCGTGATGGGCTTCAGCCGCTGCTACGACTCGGGGCCGGGCACGGTGGGGCCGGGCGACATCGCAGGGCCGATGGGCCTGGCGGCCGACTCCGACGGAGGCGTCGTCTACATCGCCGACGCCGAGCACCAGTTGATTCGCTTCGCCTCGATGACGCGCCGCGAGCTCGGCACCCTCGCGGGCCGCGCCGACACCTTCAGCTTCCTCGATGGGCCGTGCGGGCGGGGCTTCTGCTGCGGCACTCAGCTGAACATCGCCGGCTGTCGCGCCCCCTCGTCGTCGCTGTTCCGCGGGCCCAGCGCGGTGGCGCTCGCGAGCAGCGGAGACCTCCTGGTGGCCGACCGCGACAACTGCGCGATTCGCCGCATCAGCACCCCGGCCGCGGCCGAGTGTCGGGTCTCGACCCTCTTTGGAAGCGGCTGCGCGCCCGGCGCGCCCTCGAGCAGCGCGCTGAACGCGCCCCTGGGCGTCGCGGCGGGCGAGGGAGACCTGGTCTTCGTCAGCGACAGCGCCAACCAGCGCGTGGTGCTGCTCGACCCAGCGCTCCCCATGAGCGCGCGCCTCACCGAGCTCCCGGGCAAGGGCACCCTGCTGACGCCGTGGGGCCTCGCCGTCGACCGCGCCGGCCGGGTCTTCGTCGTCGACTCGGGGAACAACCGGGTGCGCGTGCTCGTGCCGCCCTGAAGTCTTTTGTCCCCGACTTCCTCGGACAGCCGACTCAGCGGCCATGAAAACCTGGCTCCTGGCGGTCCCCCTCCTCGTCCTCTCGGTTGGTTGCGGTCCCGCCGCCTCGGAGTGCGTCTGCAGCGTCTCCACCGTGTTGGGGGAGCGCGACGTGGCGTGCGGCACCTCGCTGTGCGTCGGGCCTGACGGCTACGCCTGCAGCCTTCGTGGCGCGTTGAGCGTGAGCGCGGGGAGCTGCTCCACCACCGGCCCGATGAACCCCAACACCTGCACCCCGAAGGCCTGCAACGGCGCCTGCGGGAGCGTGCCCGACGGCTGCGGCGGAGCGCTGTCGTGCGGAGGCTGCGCGGCCGACCAGCGGTGCTCCTCGACCAACACCTGCGAGTCGCGCTGCGCGGGCGTCACCTGCGCCGCGAGCGAGCGCTGTGAGCCCACGACCGGGGCCTGCGTGATGAGCGCGTGCGCCCGGGCCGGCGCGGTGTGCGGTGTCGTCGACGGTCAGGCGTGTGGCACCTGCCCGGGCACCTCGGTGTGCGCCTCGACCAGGCAGCAGTGCCTCGAGACGGTGGCCACGGTGCCGGTGCAGTACGTCTTCTCGACCGCGCTCGTGGGCGACCGCCTCTTCGTCACCGGCGTCACCTCGCTGCAGGCCAACGGCCGCGACCTCTACGTCGTCGACCTCGTCACGAAGCAGACGCAGCGGCTCGCCATGGGCACGGTGTTGTCTCCGGTGGCGACCAACGGCACCTCGGTGTTCTGGACCGAAGCGATGGGCGCGCGGCGCCTGGGCCCGGGTGAGACGCAGCCGACCACCATCTCGGGCCTCAACGGGTACTGCGCCGACCTGCTCGTCACCAGCCAGCACCTCTTCTGCGGCTACGGCGGGAGCGCGCGCCTGGGCGTGTCGGGCTTCGGCATCAAGCGCGTGCCGCTGGCCGGGGGCGCGGTCACCTGGGTGAAGGAGTTCCTCAACTCGGCCCGCATGGCGCTCGGCGCGCCGTACCTCTTCTACGTGGGCACCACCGACAACTTCGCCTCGTTCGCCACCCTGGGCGCCATCGACACCACCGACGGCAGCGACCAGGTGCTGGTGAGCGGGGGCGCGCTCGACAGCCGCTTCATCATGGTGGACGCCGACGCCTACTACTTCGTCAGCAACCAGACCGGCGCGACCCTCACGCGCATGCCCTTCACCGCCGCGCAGAGCACGGACCTGGTGACGAGCGAGAGCGGCCTGTCGCGTGACACCACGGTGTTGCAGGGAGACAGCCTCTTCACGGTCGCGAAGGTGGGCGGCGTCGAAGGGCTGTGGCGGGTGCCGGTCGCCAACCCGAGCGGGCGCAGCCTGGTGCTGAGCGCGGCCGACCTGAAGGTGACGGCGCAGACGAGCACCTCGAACCTGCACGCGACGAGCGGCGATTGGGTCTTCGTGACGGGCTCGACCGTCTACCGCACGGTGGGGGCCGGACGATGAGCGCCCGCGCTGAAACGAAATGTCCCATGCGCGCAGCCATGAACGACTCAGGCTACATGAAAACGCTCTTCGTGGTGCTCTCGTTGTCCGTGATCGCGTGCGGCGCTCCCGCGCCCACCTGTGACGCCTCGTCGTGCTCGGGGTGCTGTGACGCGACGGGGCAGTGTCGAACCGGCACCGAGCTGAGCGCATGCGGCTCGGCGGGGGTGGAGTGCTCGTTCTGCGCGACGGGCTTCTCGTGTGAGCAGCAGGCGTGCCGAATGCCGACGGGCTTCGCCGGCGGGAGCTCTGGTGGTGGCGCGGCGGGCGGCTCGGCCTCGGCTGGCGGCTCGGCAGCGGGGGGGAGCGCGGGCGGGGGGGGG
>JACSRE010000243.1 GCA_014879945.1 Myxococcus sp. | reverse complement strand
GTCGGGGCCGGCTGCGGGGGCGCCACCGGGCAGTGCCCTCGGGTGCCCGGCGTGCGAACGACGGCGAGGTGCGTCGGCACCGGGCGCTCCCGGCCGTCGGAGGGCACGTTGACGATGCGGCCGTTGACCACCATCTCGGAGCTGCCGCCGCCGTCGAGGTTGAGCGTCCAGTGCGCGCCGAGCGACACCATGAAGTCAGCGGCGTCACGACACGTCATGCCGCGCCGGCCCGCCGAGGGCGCGCGCCCATCGACCACCACCATGAAGAGCTTGCGCTTGTCGGCCGAGAGCCCCAGCAGCGTGCGCGGGTGCTCCACCGAGCAGGTGTACTCGGTGTGCGGCAGGAGCGCGTGCTGGGCCACGCCGTCGTGCACCAGCGTCAAGAGCCCCGAGAGCACCTCGCGGTGGCCCGGCTTCACTGCGTAGGCGGCGCGCATGGGAATGAACTCGGCGAGCCCGGGCCCGAAGGCCGCCTGGCCGACGTCGGCCTGATCGGGGTTGCCGAAGAACTGGCCGGCGTGAGCGCTGACCGACGGCGCTCCGCTCCACGAGTGCCCGCCGTTGATGGCGATGAGCGCTCCGACGCGCGCGGCGAAGGACGACACGGTGCGGGTGCCGTCCTGGGGCCCCGTCGCGCGCAGCTCGATGCCGGGCTCGCAGAGATCGACCTCCGCGAGGTGAATGCTCCGGCCCGAGGGCCGCAGGGCCCGGTACTGGAGCTCGCTGGAGGTGGTCGCCAGCTCGTCGCCGGCCTCGGTCAGCGTCAGCTCGGCGTCGGGCCCGCAGCCCAGCAGGGCCACCATCGTCACGGCAGAGAGGAGCGTTTTCATGTCGTGACTGAGTAGTCACGAATTGAAGCTCCGCCCAGCCCGCCCGAAAACGTGTCACCCGGGCGTGACGTGCACGCGCGTGCTCACCACTTCAGGCGCACGCCACCGAAGGCGCCCAGGTACCAGGCGAGGATGGTGCCGCTGGTGGGGCTGACCGGCTGGGTCTGCAGGCCGCCGGCGACGCTGAAGGTGAGGAACTCGTGGCTGATCTCGAGATCGCCGGTGGTGCGGTACGGGTTCTGGAAGCCGAGCTGCGTCAGCGGCAGCCACGAGGCGTTGAGCATGACGCGCGTCTTCGGGGTGTCGACGAAGGTGATGCCCACCGAGGGGCCGAAGCCGACGTTCACCGCGGTGGCGTCCATCAAGGGCTTGTTCCAGCGCACCTCCATGGCCGCGCCGATGCCGAAGCGCCCGAAGAAGTAGCGCGCCGTCGCGACGCCCTCGGCCTGCTGCACGCTGCCCGCGCCCACCGTGGTCAAGAAGCGCCCGAGCACGCGCACCTCGAAGCCCGACGCGAGCCCCTCTGACGGCGCGGTGCCCCAGAAGCCGAGGTGGAACAGGGCCTGACCACCCAACACGGCGCTGGTGGTGCCCGGCCAGGTCGAGGCCCCGCCGCCGATCATCGCGCCCAGCGAGCCCCGAGACCGCTCGTCGGAGTCGTCGATGATGATCTCGGCCGCCTGCGCCCGCAGCGTCTTGGAGCGCTCGGCCGCCTGCACCTTCTCGTTGGAGAGCTGCGCGGCCTGCTGGGCCTGCTCGGCGGTGAACGTCATGCCGCTGATCTCGGCGACGCGCTTGTCGGCCTCGTCGGCCTGGGCGAGCAGGCTGCTCTTCTGGTTCCGCAGCGCGAGCTTGCGCTCTTCGCGCGCGGTGACGAGGCGGAGCTCTTCGGCCTCGCGGGCCTTCTGCTCGGCCTCGGCCTTCGCGCGCTCGATCTCTTCCTTCGCCTTGCGCTCGGCCGCCTCTTTCTCGTCCTGGGCCTTCCGGGCGGCCGCCTCGCGCTCTTCCTTCGCCTCTCTCTGGGCCTTCTCGGCGCGCTCCCGGTCGGCCTCCTCTTTGGCTTCCTGGCGCTTGCGCTCCTGCTCGGCCCGCTCCTCGGCGGCCTCCTTCTCCTCCTTCGCCTTCTTCTCGGCGGCCTCGCGCGCCTCCTCCGCCCGTCGCTCGGCGGCCTCGCGCTCCTCCTTCGCCTTCTTCTCGGCGGCCTCCTTCTCGTCCTGGGCGCGCTCGGCGGCGGTGCGCTTGTCCTTCTCGGCGCGCTCCTGGGCCTCCTTCTGCTTGCGCTCGGCCTCCCTAAGGGCCTCTTCACGGGCCTTGGCCTCGGCCTCGGCCTTGCGGCGCAGCTCGGCCTCGCGGGCCTGGCGCGCCTCTTCGGCGGTCTTCGCGGTGACGGCGATGGCGGCGAGGCGCTCGGCGTCGGCGCGCTCCTGGGCGCGGCGGGCCTCGTCGACCGCGGCGCGCTCCTTGCAGGCCCTGGCCTGGTCCTGCACCCACGAGGTGTAGCGGGGGTACTCGTCGACGATGGCCTGGCGGCGCGCGGCCTGGAGCGAGCGCCTCGACGACGCCGCCATCAGCTGGTTCGCGTCGCCGTTGCAGGCCGTGTCCATCGCCATCGCCCCGGGCTGGAACTGCCGCGTGGGCGGGTAGCTCAACCCGCCGTAGGGCAACAACATGTCGCGCAGCCACGCGCCGTCGTCGAGGCCGACCTGCGCCTTGAGGGTCGAGGCGAGCTGGTTGGCGCACTCGAGCCTCGCCGCGTCACAGCCGTCGCTCTGCGACATCTGGCAGGCCTGCGACGCCTTGAGGAACGTCTGCGCCATGGCCTTGTCGAGGGCGATGGCGGCGGAGAGCGGGGCGAGGTCGCGGAGCCTCGGCACCTCACAGGGCTGCTGCGCCCAGGCCACCGAAGAGAGGGTGAACGCCACGAGCCCGACGGTGATGCGTCTCACGATGAAGCCTCCTCAGGAGTGGTGCAGCCGCGACGCCCAGCTACTGCTTGCCGAGGGTGGACACGCCGGGGTCCCGGGCGATGTTCATCACCGACGTCGGCGTCGTCTCTTCGTACGTCAGGGTCTGGCCCTGCACGCAGTAGTCGAAGGTGCGGTTGCCGGCGGTGCTGATGACGTTGCCCGAGGTGGTGTACGTGTCGGTCGCCTGATCGTTGAAGCGGAAGTTCAGCTCGCAGGTACAGGTGCTCGACGACGCGCCGCCGTCGGGCAGCGCGAGCGCGCAGGTGCCGGTGATGCCGGCCTGGGACAGCAGCGTGGGCAGCTGCACGCAGCCGAAGCCGCCGAAGCCGTTGACGCAGGTGGAGTTCACCGTGGACATCTTGAAGTCCACCCGGCCGGTCACCATGCGCGCCATCTGCGTGGCGGTGAAGAAGACCGCGCCGCTCGCGGTGCCGGTGCGATCGAGGATCTGCGTCTGGGTGGGGCCGCCGCAGCGGGTGACCAGCTGCGAGAAGATCGCGTCTTCGACGCAGACCGACTGGTAGTGCCAGAGGCCCGGGAGCGCGCCGCCACACGGCTGGGTCGCGTTGCACGCGGTGGCGAACGAGATGGGGACGGTGGGGGGCATGCCCGCGTCGAACATCAGCTGGGTCATCCCGCCGGCCGCGCCACCCGCCGCGCTCCCGCCTGCCGCGCTGCCGCCAGCCGCGCTCCCACCTGCCGCGCTGCCGCCTGCCGAGCCGCCCGCCGCCGAGCCGCCCGCTGCGCTCCCACCGGCCGCCGAGCCGCCCGCCGCCGAGCCGCCCGCCGCCGAGCCGCCTGCCATCGCGGAGCCACCGCCGCTGCCCGAGGTCGCCATGCAGGCGCCCGCCACGCAGGTCTGGGTCAACCCGCAGCCGACGCACGCGTTGCCCTGGGTGCCGCAGGCCATCGAGGTGTTGCCGCCCAGGCACGTGCCGTCGGTCGAGCAGCAGCCGGCGCACGAGGCGACCGAACACTTCGGCGGCGCCGAGCCACACGCGAACCCCACCACCGAACCGACCGCGAGCGCAGCAACGAACCAGAACACCTTCGTCATCGGAATCTCCCTGGGCTTGGAGCGCCCGACCCTATTCGTCCACGGCGCGTGAGTCGACCGACACGCGCGCGGCGGGGCGCGAAAGCTCGCCCGCCCTGGGCTACACCGCGGCCATGACGACGTCGCTGAACCTGGGGCAGTCCTCTGACGGCAGCAGCCTCGCGCTCGACCCAAAGGCGCTCACCACCCACGGCTTCGTGCTGGGCATGACCGGCTCGGGGAAGACGGGGCTGTGCGTGGTGCTGATCGAAGAGCTGCTCGCGCAGGGCGTGCCGGTGATCGCCATCGACAGCAAGGGCGACCTCGGCACCCTGCTGCTGCGCTTCGACGCGATGGACGCGGCGTCGCTCGCCCAGTGGACGCCCGACGCCGGGCTCGCGGCCCAACAGCTCGCGACCGCGCTGGGGCAGACGGGGCGCTCGCTCGACGAAGACGCCGCGGTTCGGGCCAGCTACGAGGCGCGGCTCTACACGCCTGGCTCGACGGTCGGCCTGCCGCTCGATCTCCTCGGCACCCTCGCGCCGCCCGCCGACGCGAGCCCCGACGCGCTCGCCGCTGCCGCTGACGGCGTCGCGCGGAGCCTGCTCGGCTTGCTGGGCCTCGACGTCGACCCGGTCACCTCGCGCGAGTACCTGCTGCTGGTGCAGCTGCTGACGCACGCGTGGGCGCAGGGCCAGACGCCGACGCTGGTCGATCTGGTGCGGCAGGTGAACCAGCCGCCCTTCAACGTGGTGGGGGCGCTCCCGCTCGACGACTTCTTCCCGCCGCGCGAGCGCCAGGGCCTGATGATTCGTCTCAACGGCCTCATCGCGTCGCCGAAGTTCCAGGCCTGGAGGACGGGCGAGGCGCTCGACCCGGCCGTGCTCCTGCGCGCGCCCGATGGGCGGCCGAGGCTCTCCATCTACTCCGTGGCCCACTTGCCCGACGAAGAGCGGGTGAGCGTGGTGGCGCTGCTGCTCGAGCGCCTCCAGGGGTGGATGCGGAGGCAGGGCGGCACGGGCGCGCTGCGGGCGGTGGTGCTGATCGACGAGATCTTCGGCTACTTCCCCCCCAGCCCGGCCAACCCCGCCACCAAGGCGCCGTTGATCGGCCTGCTCAAGCAGGCGCGCGCGTTCGGGGTCTCCATCGTGCTGGCGACGCAGAACCCCATTGACCTCGACTACCGCGGCCTGGCCAACATCGGCACCTGGCTGGTGGGGCGACTGCAGACCGAGCAGGACAAGGCGCGCATTCGAGACGCGCTCACCGCCGCCGCGTCGGCCACGGGCGTCACGCCGGCCGAGCTCGACGACCGCATCGCCACGCTCGAGCAGCGCCAGTTCCTCCTCCACTCGGTGCACCGGTCGACCCCGACCGTCTTCCGCACCCGCGACGCGCTGACGGTGCTGCACGGGCCCTTCAGCGAAGCGCAGCTCAAGGCCGTCACCGCGCCGATGAAGGCCGCGTCACCGCCACCGGCGTCCCAGGCGCCCACCGCAGCCCCGGCCACGGGCGCGTCGGCCGCCACCCCGCCGCTGATGGGCCTCGAGCCCGAGCTGGGGCCGGTCTACGAGATCGATCGTGGGGTCGCGCAGCTGTTCCTGCTCCTCAAGTTCGGGGTCCGCTACCGGGTCGGCGCGGCGGCGAGCGAAGAGACAGTGCACGAGCTGGCCTTCCCCGTGGAGCAGGCGCTGACGCCGGCGGAGCTGCTCGAGCACACGCCGTTCTCGGTGCAGGGCGTGCCGTTTCAGGGCACCCCGCCCGAGGGCGTGACGTACGCGGCGATCCCCTCGTGGGTGCAGGGCCTGAAGCTCGCGAAGCTCCAGGCGGCCATCAAGGAGCGCCTGCCGTCGAAGCTCGAGACGAAGCTGCTGATCGATCCGACGACGAAGCTCGTTTCGGGCCCGACCGAGACCGCCGACGCGTTCGCCAGCCGGGTGGTCGAGAAGGAGGGCAGCTCGAAGAACGCCCAGGCGCTGCTGCGAAAGCTCGAGAAGCGCCGCGCCGACCTCGCGCAGATGGAGCGGGAGATCAGCGCGCGCAAGGCGCAGAAGTGGCTCGACGTCGGGGCGGGCGTGATGGGGTTGTTCGGCGGGCGCCGCAGCACCTTGTCTGCCGCCAGCCGCGCGGTGTCGTCGCACCGCATGCAGGGCGGCGCCGAGGCGAAGCTCGAAGACGTGCAGCTCGAGGTGCGGCAGCTCGAGGCGCAGCTGGCGGGCCAGCAGGAGATCGACCCCGCGCGCTTCACCGAGCAGGTGGTGGTGCCGCGCCCGGCTGACGTTCAGCTCCTGCGGCTCTGCTGGGCCTTCATCGTGCCGTAGGGCTCAGCGCTTCCGGTACGAGAGGCAGACGATCTCGTCGGAGCACGCGGGCGCCCCGCCGCTGCTGGTGGCGGGCCCGCTCTGCAGCACCACGACCCCCGAGCCCTGAGGGCAGTCGGCGCGCACCATGGGCGCGTCGATGAGGAACTCGCCCAGCTGGACGTTGGGCGCGTCGAGGGTGCGCGTGTCCTGGGGCATCGAGCCGAAGTTGCCGGGGCAGCCCTCGGTGACGGTCGACTTCTCGGACAGGGTGAAGCGCCGGGTCGCGCCGCCGAGGGTGAGCTTCACCTCACGGGTCAAGACGTCGAGCTCGAGCGTCGAGGCCGTCACCGTGGCCGAGGGCGTGGCGTCACGGCCACGCAGGGCGTCGAAGGCGTAGGTCGCCGAGGTGAGGGGCACCGTCTGGGGCCCACAGCCTGCGAACAGCACGAGGAGAAGGAGCGCGCGCATGCGGCGGTCATGTCGCGACGCGCGCCCTCACGCAAGCGAAGGTCAGGTGAAGATGATCTGCGCGCCCTCGGCGAGATCGTAGAAGTCGCCCGCCGTGATCACGTCCTTCACGTTGCCCAGCAGGTCCTTCTTCGTGCGCTTGAACATGTTCATGGCCAGCTCGCAGGCGTAGAGCTCGGCGCCGGCCTCTTCGAGGATCTGGAGCATCTCGCGCACCGTCGGCAGCTCGAGCTCCTTCATCTGCTTCTTCATCATCGAGGCGGCGAAGCTCTCGACCCCTGGCAGGCCGGCGAGCACGGTGGGCATGCCGCTCGACGGGTTGCCGGCCAGGTTCAGGTGCAGGTGATCGACCTTGGACTCGGTGATCGCGTCGAGCCCCCAGAAGGTGAAGAACACGAAGGCGTCGATGCCCGACTGCCGGGCGGCGTTGGCGAGGATCAGCGAGGGGTACACCTCGTCGAGGCCGCCGTGGGAGCAGATGATGGCCACCTTTCGCTGCGTGGTGGCGATGGGGCTGGAGACGGGCGCTGCGTGGGTGAGGGCGTTCATAGGCAACCTGCTGGTTTGGGGATGCCGGCGATCTTCGAGAGGGTGCGCGCCGGCGCTTTGGGGAACAACGCGTAGACGTCCTTCGTCGAGAGGTTCGTGCCCTGGGTGATGCGGCGGATGTTGGGCGAGGCCTTCGTCTGCTCGAAGTCGCGGCGGGCGAACTCCACCAGGCTCCAGTGGGCGTCGGTGAGGTTCACCCCCTGGGTCGCGGCGATGGTGGTGGCGAGCTCCTTCGACCACTGGGCGGGGTCCGCGAGCGTGCCGTCGGCGGTGAAGGCGATGCCGTCGATCACCGCCGCCGTGGCCTGCTGTTTCGCGGGCGCCGCGCAGGCCAGCGCCTGGGGCATCGAGGCGGCCGCCTTCACCTCGACGGCAGGGCGCGACACCGCCGGCAACGCGGGCCGCTCGACGCCCAGCACCTTGCGGCGCGAGCCGAGGAGCTTCTGCAGCTTCGCCTTCTGGCCCTGCTGCGCAGACTGCCGGTTCGAGGCCGCCGTGACGCCCTGCCCCACCTTCTTGAGCACCTCCATCATCACGGCCATGCCGCGCTGCACGTCGTCGTTGCGGGTGGCGCGCACCATGCCGACCAGGCCCAGCGGCTCGGTCTGATCGGCGTTTCGCAGCACCTGCGCGGCCTCGTTCGCCGCCGAGAGGATCTCGGGCTGGGTCATCGCCCGCACGGTGTCGAGGATGCCGACCACCGCGTCACCGAGCGCGCGCACGTCGTCGGCCCCGTAGCTGGTGGCGACCCGCTGGCCGACGAGGAGCAGCTCCTTGCCGAACCCGAGCACGCCCTGCTGCTCGAGGGCCTCGAGCTTCCCGCTCGCGGTCTTCATCATCTCCTTCACGATGGGCGTGAACTCCTCGATCAGCTCCTGCTGCTTCTGCTGGCGTTCGACGAGGAACGAGAGCTGGCCGTTGAGCTGATCGAGGCGCTCCAACACCAGCGTCAACGAGGGGTCTGCGACGGCGGCGGTCATGACGCGCTCCTGGGTTCGGCGGGCCGCTGCCACTTTCCGGCGAGCGACATGTGGTGATCGATCGGCAGCTCCATGCCCGCGAGCAGCACGTTCCAGTACGTCCACTTGAAGGCCAGCTTGCCCCAGTGGTTGGCGGCGCTCTCTTCGAGCAGCGTGAAGGGCCCCACCCCGGGCAGGGGGAAGCGGCCGGGCAGCGGCTCGGTCTGGTAGTTGAAGTCGATCAGCATCGCCTTGCCGTGGCCGGTCTCGATGAAGCAGTTGGCGTGCCCGTCGAAGTCGGGCGCCAGCGGCCGGCCGTCGATGAAGCGCATGACGTTCTCGATCAGCACGTCGCCCTGGAAGTGGGCCACCGCGCCGGCCTTCGACGCGGGCAGGTCGGTGCAGTCGCCGATGGCGAACACGAACGGGTGCGCCTTCGTCTGCAGGGTGTGCTTGTCGGTCGGCACCCAGCCTCCGCCGTCGCCGAGCCCGGAGCGCGTGATGATCTCGGCGCCCGCGTGCAGGGGGATCGACACCAGCAGCTCGTAGGGCACCACGCGCCCGTCGTAGCTCTTGATGACCCGGGCCACCCCGTCAACCTCGGCGAGGCTGAAGTCGCCCACCACCTTCACGCCGCGGCGGCTGAGCATGTCGCCCAGGGTGGCCGACGCGACCGGCTTGGTGAACGCGCCCTCGAGCGGAGTGGCGTAGGTGATCTCGACCTTCTCCCGCAGCCCGCGCTCGGTGAAGAACGCCTCGGCGAGGAAGAGGAACTCGAGCGGCGCGACCGGGCACTTGATCGGCATCTCGGCGACGTTGAGCACCAGGCGCCCGCCCTGGAACTGCTCGAGCGCCCCTCGCAGGGCCTTGGCGCCCTCGAGCGTGTAGAAGTCGAACGCCGTCTCACCCCAGCCAGCGCCGGTGAGGCCCGGGGTCTGCTCCGGGGCGATGCGGCTGCCGGTCGCGAGGATCAGCACGTCGAACGCGACGCGCTCCCCGCTGCCCAGCACCACCACCTTCGCCTCGGCGTCCACCCGCTCGACCGGCCCGACGCGCAGCTCGACCCGACGATCGAAGAGCGGCCGCCGCTTCTTGACGATCTCGTCTTCGCGGTAGCTGCCGAAGGGAACGAACAACAGGCCCGGCTGGTACACGTGCACGTCGTCCTGATCGAACACCGAGACCTGCCAGCCCTCGGGCAGCCGCTTGACCAGCTTGTTGGCCATCAGCGTGCCGGCCGTGCCAGCCCCGAGAATCGCGATTCGCTTCATGTGCCGCCTCCCGCGCGGGGACTCAGCAAGTTCAGCGCCGCCCGCAGCCCCTGAGAGCCCCGAGCAGACAGACGGGTTCAGCATGCACGCCCTGCACGCGCCTCGGTCGGCGAAGCCCTTTTCCTGCAGTTCCTGCGCTCGGGAGACGCGCGTTCAGCGCGCTTTGAACCACGCGACGGTGTTGGCGAGGCCCTTCGCGATGTCGAACGACGGCGCCCAGCCCAGCACCTCTCGGGCCTTGCGGTTGTCGAGCACGCTGCGGCGCTGTTCGCCCATGCGCGCCTCGGCGTAGCGCGCGGGTGACGCGACGCCCGCGGCCGACGCCAGGTGCCGGTAGACCGCGTTGACGTCGGTCTCGACCCCGGTGCCGATGTTCACCCCGCCACAGAAGGGCGTGTCGAGCGCGCGCACGTTGGCCGCGGTGACGTCGGCGACGTGCACGAAGTCGCGCGTCTGCCCCCCGTCGCCGTAGATGGTGCAGGGCTTCCCCTGCACCAGGCGCTCGGTGAAGATCGCCACCACGCCGGCCTCGCCGTGCGGGTTCTGCCGGGGCCCGTAGACGTTGGCGTAGCGCAGCGCGACGTAGTGCAGCCCGTAGATGCCGCGCCAGGCCTGCAGGTACAGCTCGCACGCGTGCTTCGAGACTCCGTAGGGAGAGACGGCGCCGCAGGGGTGGGTCTCGGGCGTGGGGATCTGAGGCGTATCGCCGTACATGGAGCCGCCCGAGGCGGCGTAGATGGCGCGGGTCAGCTTGCCGGCGCGCCGCGCGGCCTCGAGCACGTTGAGCAGCCCGCCCACGTTCACGTCGGCGTCGAAGCGGGGCTCGGTGACGCTGCGGCGAACGTCGATCTGCGCGGCGTGCAGGTTGAGCACCTCGGGCGCGAACGCCTCGACCGCCTTCGCGGCCTGCTCGCTGCGAAGGTCGGCGACGACCAGCTCGGCCTTCGGGTTCAGGTTCTCGCGCTGCCCAGTCGAGAGGTCGTCGATGATGAGCACCTGGTGGCCGGCGGCGACGTACGCGTCGACGACGTTCGAGCCGATGAACCCTGCACCTCCAGTGACGACGATCTTCATGAGCGAGCTCCGGGCAGCACGGTGAGGTCGAGCCCCTGCGCGATGGTGTGGGTCGGCGCGTAGCCCAGGCGCTCGCGCGCGCGGGTGGTGTCGGCCTGCGAGTCTTTGATGTCGCCGGGCCGGAACGGCTGGTGACGGGGCGCCAGGTCCTTCACCTCGGGGCGCGTCTTCGCGACCCGCTCACGAATGAGGGCGTAGAGCTGGGTGAGGCTGGTGCGATCGCCGACGGCCACGTTGTAGACGGTGTCGCTCACGTCGTCGCCCGGCGCGAGCGCGCCCCGCAGGTTGGCCTGCACCGCGTTGAGCACGAAGCAGAAGTCGCGGCTGGTGGTGCCGTCGCCGTTGAGCTCCGGCGCCTCGCCGCCGTACAGCGACGCCATCCACTTCGGGATCACGGCGGCGTACGGGCCGTTGGGGTCTTGCCGCGGTCCAAACACGTTGAAGTAGCGCAGGCCCACCGTCTGCAGCCCGTAGGTGCGCTCGAAGACCGAGGCGTAGAGCTCGTTCACCAGCTTGGTGGCCGCGTAGGGCGACAGCACCCGCCCGGTGCGCGCCTCGACCTTGGGCAGCGTGGGGTCGTCGCCGTAGACCGACGACGACGAGGCGAAGACGAAGCGCTTCACCTTCGCGTCGCGGGCCGCCACCAGCATGTTCACGAAGCCGTCGACGTTGGCGCGGTGCGAGGCCAGCGGGTCCTTGATGCTGCGGGGCACGCTCCCGAGCGCCGCCTGGTGCAGCACGAAGTCGACGCCGGCGCAGGCCTGCTGGCAGGTCTCGAGCGAGGTGATGTCGCCCTCGGTGAAGGAGAAGCGCTCCTTCGCCCCCGGCCCCGCCTTCGCCACGGCCTCGTCGAGGTTCTGCTGCTTGCCGGTCGCGAAGTTGTCGAGGCCCACCACCCGCTGCCCCCTCGAGAGCAGCTGCTCCACCAGGTGCGAGCCGATGAAGCCAGCGGCGCCGGTGACGAGCCAGCGGTGGGGCGTCTTCAGCGCCGCGTCGAGGTCGAACGCGGCCATCACAGGCACCAGTACTGCGCGCGCCCTTCGGGGATCTGCTTCGGGTCGAGCGCGCTCTTCACGTCGATCAGCACCCCGCCGGGCTTGATGCGGGCCAGCAGCGACTCCATGCCCATCGCCAGGTACTGCTTGTGCGACACCGCGACGATCAGCGCGTCGAGATCGACCAGCTCCTCGAGCTTGCTCAGCGACAGGCCGTACTCGTGCTTCGTCTCGGCCGCGTCGGCGTAGGGGTCGGTCAGCATCGCCGCCACGCCGAACTCGCGCAGCTCGGTGAGGATGTCGGGCACCTTCGAGTTGCGGATGTCGGCCACGTCCTCCTTGAAGGTGAGGCCCATCACGCCGACCCGCGCGCCCTTCACCGTCTTCTGCCCGTGGATGAGGAGCTTCACCGTGCGCTGCGCGATGTAGGGCCCGATGGAGTTGTTGATGCGCCGGCCCGCGAGGATCACCTGCGGCTGGTACCCGAGCTGCTCGGCCTTGGTGGTCAGGTAGTAGGGGTCGACGCCGATGCAGTGACCGCCGACGAGGCCAGGGGTGAACTTGAGGAAGTTCCACTTGGTGCCGGCCGCCGCCAGCACGTCGCGCGTGCGAATGCCCATGCGATCGAAGATGAGCGCGAGCTCGTTCATCAGGGCGATGTTGAGATCGCGCTGCGTGTTCTCGATCACCTTGGCGGCCTCGGCGACCTTGATGCTCGCGGCACGGAACACGCCGGCCTCGATGATCGCGCCGTAGACCGAGGCGACCCGCTCGAGGGTCTGCGCGTCTTCGCCCGAGACGACCTTGGTGATGCGCTCGAGCGTGTGGAGCTTGTCGCCGGGGTTGATGCGCTCAGGGGAATAGCCGAGGAAGAAGTCGCTGCGCGGAAGCCCCGAGACCTTCGAGAGGATGGGCCCGCACAGCTCTTCGGTCACGCCCGGGTACACGGTGGACTCGTAGACGACGACGTCGCCCTTCTTGAGCGCCCGGCCGACCGTCTCGCTGGCCTTCACCACCGGCGTGAGGTCGGGGCGGTTGTCGACGTCGACGGGGGTGGGCACGGCCACCACGAAGAAGGTCGCCGTCTTGAGCTTCGCGGGGTCGGCGGTGATGTCGAGGGCGACGCCCTTGAGCGTGGCGGCGTCGATCTCTCCGGTGCGGTCGAAGCCCGCGGCGAGCTCCTTCACCTTGGCCTCGTTGATGTCGAAGCCGATGGTGCCGGGGAACTTGCGCGCGAAGCCCAGCGCCACGGGAAGCCCGACGTACCCCAAGCCAACGACTGCGACTCGCTCTGCCATGAGTGCTCTCCCCTGCGGTGGTGACGCGGGGCTAGCTCAACCCCAGGCGGTTTTCGACGGTTCTGCGTACCCGGCCCGAGGCGCCCGATTCAGGCCCCGGGCGGGGGCTCTGTCTCTTATACACATCT
>JACSRE010000122.1 GCA_014879945.1 Myxococcus sp. | reverse complement strand
TCCATCATCTCCCACAACGCCGACGTCGGCTTCTACCGGCCCGCCTGCTCCAGCCCCACCGTCACCGCGAGCTACAACGACGTCTGGGGCAACTCGGGCACCGGCGTGGCCATGCCGCCGACCGGCGCCAACACCTCGAGCAACAACTACACCGGCGTCTCCATCGCGGCGTCGTCTCAGTCCGCCAACCCGCTCTTCACCAACGGCACCGCGATGCCGCGCGATCTCACGCTCACCTCGACCTCGCCTGCCATCGGCGCGGGGCGCGTGGGGGCGACGGCCGGAGGGATGACGATCGACCAGGGCGCCTACCCCTTCATGGTGGGCCCCATCACCACCGTCGTCGTCTTCCCGATGAACCCGACGGTCGCCGCAGGGGCCACCCTCGCCTTCGGGGCGACCGCCCTCGACGCCAACAACAACCCGGTGGCGACGACCCTCACCTGGAGCGCGACCTCTGCCGCGGGCACCATCAACGCCACCGGCACGCTCACCGCGAGCTGCACCCCGGGGAGCGTCACCAACGGTGTGTCGGCGGCGGCCCCCAACGGCGTCGTCGGTCGCGCCAGCCTCACCATCACCCTCGGGGCGGCGAACAACGTGCTGGTGACGCCGCCGCTGCCGACGGTGGGCTCGCAGGCGACCCGGCAGTTCACGGCAGAGGTGCGCGACAGCTGCGGCAACCCGCTCCCCGGCGCGCCCATCACCTGGAGCGTCACGTCACAGGCGGGCACCATGAGCCCGACCGGGCTCTTCACGGCCGGGTGCACCCGCGGCCTCTTCTCGAACGCCGTCACCGCGACGTCGGGCTCGATCAGCGGGCGCACCGACGTCACCGTGGGCCCCGGCGCCGTCGCGGCGGTGAGCGTCGCGCCTCCGAACCCGGGCGTGCCGGCGGGGATGACGCAGCTGTTCGCGGCCACCGCGGCCGACGGCTGTGGCAACACCGTGATGAACGCGCCGATCACCTGGAGCACCACCGCGCCCGGCTCGAGCATCTCGGCCGCGGGCATTTTCACCGCCGGCCAGTCGAACGGCACCTTCTCCAACAGCGTGACGGCCGCCACCCCTGGCGCGAGCGGCACCGTCACGGGCTCGACGGGCGTCACCATCAGCGGGGGCACGGGCGGCTCGGTGGCGTCGATCGCCATCTCGCCGACGAGCCCGTCGATGCCGGTGGGGGCGACGCAGCAGTTCACCGCGACGGCGCTCGACTCGGCGGGCGCTCCGATTCCCGGGGCGCCGATCACCTGGTCGGTGGTGAACGCCGGCGGCACCATCAACGCCACCGGGCTCTTCACTGCAGGCACCACGTCAGGGGCGTTCGCCAACACGGTGCGCGCGACGTCGGGTACCACCACGGCTACGGTCTCGGTGACGGTGACGCCCGGCCCGGTCGCGACCGTCGCGGTGTCTCCGATGATGGCCACCCTGGCGCCGGGCGGGACGACGAGCTTCACCGCGCAGGCGCGAGATGCCTTCGGCAACTCCGTCTCGAGCCCCATCACCTGGAGCGCCACGCCGGCCGCTGGCACCATCACCCCGGGTGGCGTCTTCACCGCCTCGAACACGACGGGCACCTACAACGCCGCGGTGACGGCGACGGCCGGGTCGGTCTCGGGCAGCGCCACGGTCGAGATCCAGACCGGCGCGCTGGCCAGCCTGACGGTGAGCCCCCCGCTGGCGATGGTTCAAGCCGGAGGCACCGCGGGCTTCACCGTCACCGGCCGCGACACCGCGGGCGCCGTGGTGGCGGTGACGCCGACGTGGAGCGTCGTCAGCGGCGGCGGCGCCATCAACGCCAGCGGCATCTTCACCGCTGGCACGACGTCGGGCACCTTCGCCAACACGGTGCGGGCCGAAGCCAACGGGCTGACGGCGTTCGCGAGCGTGCAGGTCTCTCCCGGGCCGGTGCTGGCGGTCAGCGTGATGCCGGGAACGGCGACGGTCGCCGCGGGCGCGACGCATCAGTTCACGGCCGAGGCGCGCGACGCCTTCAACAACGTGGTGCCCGTTGGCTTCACCTGGACGGCGCAGAGCGCGGCGGGCTCGATCAACGCCGGCGGGTTGTTCACCGCTGGCTCGACGGCCGGCGCCTTCCCCAACGCCGTCACCGCGACGACCGGCGGCGTCAACGGGCTGGCCAACGTGGTGGTGACTGGCGGCGCCGGCGGCGGCGGCGCGGGAGGCGGGATGGCAGGCGGCAGCGCCGGCGGTGGTGACGCAGGCGGCTCCGCGGGCGGCGG
>JACSRE010000111.1 GCA_014879945.1 Myxococcus sp. | reverse complement strand
CGTGTGGCACCCCTTCACCCAGATGCAGGTGTGGCCCGACGACTCGCCCGTCATCATCGACCGCGCCGAGGGCAGCTGGCTCATCGACACCGAGGGCCGGCGCTACCTCGACGCCATCTCGTCGCTGTGGGTGACGGTGCACGGCCACCGACGGGTCGAGCTCGACGCGGCGGTGAAGGCCCAGCTCGACAAGGTGGCGCACTCCACGCTGCTCGGCCTCGGCTCGGAGCCCAGCATCACGCTCGCCAAGAAGCTCGCCGCCGTCGCGCCCGAGGGCCTGACGCGCGTCTTCTACTCCGACTCGGGCAGCACCGCCGTCGAGGTCGCGGTGAAGATGGCGTACCAGTACTGGCAGTTGGTCGGGCGCCCGCAGAAGCAGCGCTTCGTCGCGCTCGCCGAGGCGTACCACGGCGACACCATCGGCTCGGTCTCGGTGGGCGGCATGGACCTGTTCCACGAGCGCTTCCGCCACCTGCTGTTCCCCGTCGAGCGCATTCCCACCCCGCACGCGTACCGCTGGCCCGGCGCCGACGTGCTCTCGGAGTCGCTCGCCGCGGCAGAGGCGCTCCTGCGCGAGAAGCACGAGTCCATCGCGGGCCTGGTGGTGGAGCCGCTGGTGCAGGGCGCCGCCGGCATGCTGATGCAGCCGAAGGGCTACCTCAAAGGCCTCGAGGCGCTGTGCCGGAGGTACGACGTGCTCCTCATCTGTGACGAGGTGGCGACGGGCTTCGGGCGCACCGGCACGCTGTTCGCCGTCGAGCAGGAGGACGTGCGCCCCGACTTCTTGTGTCTGGCCAAGGGGCTCACCGGTGGGTACCTGCCGCTGGCGGCCACGCTGGCGACGGAGCGCGTGTACGCGGCGTTCCTGGGCTCCTTCGGCGAGGCCAGGACGTTCTTCCATGGGCACACCTACACCGGCAACCCGCTGGCCTGCGCGGCGGCCCTCGCGTCGCTCGCGCTGTTCGAGACCGACGACACGCTCGCGCGCATGAAGCCGACCATGCAGACCCTGGCGCGTGGCCTCGCGCGCCTTCGCGCGCACCCCAACGTCGGCGACGTGCGCCAGCGCGGCATGATGATGGGCGTCGAATTGGTGAAGGACCGCGCGACGAAGGAGCCCTTCGCCTTCGACGAGCGCCTGGGCTTCAAGGTGTGCCTGGCCGCGCGGGCCCACGGGGTGTGGCTGCGCCCCCTGGGCAACGTCATCGTGCTGATGCCGCCGTTGTCGCTGAGCGTCGAAGAGGCCGGGCGCGTCGTCGAGGCCCTCGAGCAGGCCCTCGCCGAGGTCCTCCCCACGTCGGCGAGGCCTCGTGGAACCCCGGCGAGCTGAAGCCAGCCCTCACGGGTCGAAGCGGCGCGACCACTCCCGGTACAGCACCGGCAACAGCACCAGCGTCAGCGCGCACGCCGACAGGGTGCCGAACACGATGACCACCGCCAGCGGGCGCTGCGTCTCGCTGCCCATCTCGCGACTGAACGCGGCCGGCACCAGCCCGAGCGCCGCCAGGGCCGCCGTCATCAGCACCGGGCGCAGGCGCTCCCTTGCGCCCTCGTACACCGAGAGCTCCAGGGCCCGGCCCTCGCGGCGCTTCTCGGCGATGGCCGAGCTGATGAGCACCCCGTTGAGCGACGCCTGGCCGATGAGCGCGATGAAGCCGACCGCGGCCGCCACCGACAGCGGCATGTCGAACAGCCACAGCCCCAGCACCCCGCCCGTCAGCGCGAAGGGCACGTTCACCAGCGTCAGCACCGCGCGGCCGAAGTGGTCGAAGGCCTTGAAGAGCAACAGCAGCGTCAGCACCAGGGCCAGCGGCACCACCAGCGCGAGCCGCTTCATGGCGCGCTCCTTGTTCTCGAACTCGCCGCCCCACTCCAGCCGCTGCCCGGGCTGCAGCGCGACCTCGGCGTCCACCCGCGCGCGGGCCTCATCGACGAAGCCCCCCAGGTCGCGGCCGCGCACGTTCATGCGCAGGCCGATGTAGCGCCGGCCGTTCTCACGGTTGATCGACGCGCGGCCGAAGCCGGTGGTGAGCTTCGCCAGCGCCTCGAGCGGCACCGTCACGCCGGCCTCGGTCGCGACCCGCAGCTTCTTCACCTTCTCGATGTCGTCGCGCTCGGACTCGGGCAGGCGCAGCACCACGTCGAAGCGCCGCTCGCCTTCCCAGAACTCGTCGACGACCCGCCCGCCGACCGCCGTCTGGAAGACGTGCTGGAACTCGCCCAGCGTCAGCCCGTGCCGCGCCAGCGCCGTGCGGTCGGGGTCCACCTTCAGCTGCGGCACCTCACCGCTCTTGACGATGCCGAGGTCGGCGATGCCGGGCACCGTCGACAGCACCGTCTTCACCCGCTCCGCCTGCTGCTGCAGGGCCACCAGGTCGTCACCGAAGAGCTTGAGGGCGATCTGCCCCGACTGCCCGCTGATGCTCTCGTTGACGTTGTCGCGAATGGGCTGGCTGAAGCTCACCTCGAGGCCCGGCACCTCGTCGATGGCGCCGCGCAGCACGCCGATGACGTCGCCCAGCTCGGGCGTCGAGGCGGGCCACTCGCTGGCGGGCCGCAGCTTCACGAAGATCTCGAGGTTGTTGGTCAGCTTCGCGTCGGTGCCGTCTTCCGGCCGACCCAGCTGGCTGAGCACCGCCTCGACCTGCGGCTGCGTCTCGACCAGCCGAACCAGCCGCGGCACCATGCGGCGCCCCTCGGACAGCGAGATGTTCGAGGGCAGCGTGAAGGTCATGTAGAGGGCCCCCTCGTTCAGCTCCGGCAGGAACTCGCTGCCCAGCCGCGTCGCGAGCCCGAGCGTCGAGAGCAAGAGCACGGTGGCCGCGCCCAACACCAGCAGGGGGCGCCTGAGGGCGAAGGCGAGCGTGGGCCCGTACAGGCGCTGGGCCAGGGTCAGCACCGGCGACTCCCGGTGGTGGGCCGGCTTCGCGAACGCCCACGACGAGAGGGCCGGCACCAGCGTCACCGAGAAGATGAGCGCGCCGACCAGCGCGGCCGCCACCGTGTTGGCCATCGGCGAGAAGATGCGGCCCTCGACCCGCTGGAGCATGAAGATGGGCACGTACGCCGCGATGATGATCAGCATCGCGAACACCGTCGGCCGCACCACCGACACCGCCGCCTTCCGCAAGCGCTCCTGAGGCGGGCCCGGGTTGTGGTCCTTCACCACCATCGCCGCGATGATCGCCTCGATGATGACGACGCCGCCGTCCACGATGACGCCGAAGTCCACCGCGCCCATCGACAGCAGGTTGGCCGACATGCCGCGCTGCTGCAGGTAGATGAAGGCCGTCGCCAGCGAGAGCGGAATGAGCGCCGCGACGATGAGGGCCGCGCGCAGGTCGAGCAGGAAGATGAAGAGCACCAGCACCACCAGCACCGCGCCCTCGACCAGGTTCTTGCCCACCGTGCGCAGGGTGGCGTTGATGAGCTCGCTGCGGTCGTAGAACGCCGAGACCGCCGCGCCGTCGGTCGCCAGCTGGGCGTTGATGAGGGTGAGCTGCTCCCGCAGCCCCTCCAGCACCACCGACGGGTTCTCACCCCGGCGCATCAGCACGATGCCCTCGACCACGTCGAAGCCCTGGCCGCGGCTCACCACGCCCTGCCGAGGCGCCCAGGCCTCGGTCACCGCCGCCACGTCCTTGATGAAGAAAGGGGTGCCGTCACGCTCCACCACGCCGGTGTTGCGCAGGTCGTCGAGCGACTTGAAGAGGCCCTCGCTGCGAATGACGAACTGCTCGGCGCCGCGCTCCATCACGCCGCCCGAGGCGTTCTGGCTGCCCATGCGGACCGACTCCTCCAGGTCCTGCAGCGTCAGCCCCAGCGACGCCAGCGCCTGCGGGCGCGGCTCGACCTGCACCACGCGCTGCAGGCCGCCGTAGCTCACTACGTCGGCCACGCCGTTGACCCGCATCAGCGCGGGGCGCACCAACCAGTCCTGCAGGGTGCGCAGCTTCATCGGGTCGCCCTTCGCGCCGGTGAGCGTGTACCGGTACACCTCGCCGATGGGCGTCGCGTAGGGCCCCAGCTCGGCGCGCACGCCCTCGGGCAGCTCGGCCTCGCGCAGGCGCTCGAGCACCTGCTGCCGCGCCCACAGCCCGTCGGTGCCGTCGCGGAAGGTGAGCGTCACCATCGACAGGCCGAACATCGACAGGTTCCGCAGCCGCGTCATGTTGGGCGTGCCGTTGAGCGCGCGCTCGAGCGGCAGGCCGATCTGCCGCTCCACCTCTTCGGTGGGCTGGCCCTCGAAGAGGGTGATGACGTTCACCTGGGTGTCCGTCGGGTCGGGGAACGCCTCGATGGTGAGCTGCTGGAAGCTCCACACGCCCATGAGAAGCACCACGAGCGAGACGAAGACCACCGCCACGCGGTTGTTGATGCTGAAGCCGACGAGCCGTTCGAACATGCGTCAGGCGTCCGACGAGAGGTCGAGCTGGTTGAGGAGCAGCAGCGCGCCCCGCGAGACGAAGCGCTCTCCCGCCTCGAGCCCCGTGCGCACCTCGGTCACCCCATCGCGGCGCCGGCCCACCTGCACCTGCCGCGCCTCGAGCCGCCCCGGGCTGGCGAGAATGAAGACGACCGCCTGGCTCCCTCGCGTCACCACCGCCGCGTCGGGCACCAGCACCAGCGGCGAGGCGGCGCCGGCCGCGACCACCACCTGCACGAAGGCGTTCGGGCGGAGCAGGCGGTCGGCGTTCTGCGCCCGCACCCACACCTCGATGGTGCGGCGCCGGGGGTCGACGACCTCGCTGATGTACTCGACGGCGCCCGCGCGGGCGGCATCGCCGAACTGCGGCTGCACCATCACCGCCTGGCCGACCGAGAGGTCGCGCACGTCGCTCTCTGGCACGTCGGCGATGACCAACACCTCGTCGAGGTCAGACAGCTTCAGCGGCCCCTTGTCCTGCTCAGGGCCCACCTCCTGGCCGGGGAAGAGCTCGAGGTCGACGACGGTGCCAGCCCGTGGCGCGCGCACCCAGAACAGGTTGTCACCGTCTGCCACGACGGCGAGGCTGCGCTGCTTCGACTCGGCGGCCTTGAGCGCCAGCTCCGCCTCTTTCTGTTCGGCCTCGGCGGCGAGCACCTCTTTCTGGGCGGCCGCCTTGAGCTCGTACAGCTCGGCGGCGCGCTCGGCGAGGCGGCGCCGCACCGCCACCTGCGTACGCGCGGCCTCGGTCTCACGGTCGAGGTCGGCGAAGGCGCCGCTGCGCACCGAGAACAGGCGCTCGCCCTGCTTCACCCGCGCGCCCAGCCGCACCAGCACCGACTCGACGCGGCCGCGCAGGGGCACGCCGACGCTCGCCGTGCGCCGCGGGTCGAGCCCCACGCGGCCCGGCAGCGGCGGCGGCGCCAGTCGCGGCGCCTTCGCGGCCACCGCCAGCTCCACGTACTTCCACTGCGGCGCGTCGGCGGCGAGCGTGAGGCTCTGCGCGTCGGCCGTCATGGTCGGCGGCGCCGCGGCGCCGGGCTTGTCGTGACAGCCGGCGGCGAACACCACCGGCAGCAAGAGGGCGAGGCGGTTCATGGGGGGCTCCTGGGGGCGACCTCGAGCAGCTCCTGCCCGGGCAACGGCGCGGCCGACGCGCGGGCGCGCTTGACGTGAAGGTGAAAGACGCGGCGGTCGACGTCGATGGCGCTGACCGTCAGCTCGGCGCGGGTGCGCTGGGCGAACAGCAGCTCCTGCAGCGGCGCCGCGCCGCGCGCGACGGCCAGCTCGAGGCGCTGCACCACGCTCGTCGCCAGCGGCAGCGCGCGCGTCTTCAGGCGGGCCTGGCGCGCCTCGGCGGCGGCCACCTCGAGCCCCATGCTCTCGAGCTGGTTGCGGGCAGCGGCGACGCGCTGCGCGCCCTCTCGCTCGGTGGCCTCGACGAGGGCCCGGGCGGCCCTGGCGTCGTCTTGCCCGCGGTCGAAGACGGGGAGCGGCAACGAGGCGCCCACGAAGAGGCTGTTCATCTGGTTGCCCGAGACGAGGAAGCGGTCGTGCACGTAGCCCAGGCGCACCGTCGGGTCGGGCAGCGCCGCGTTCAGCGCCAGCGCCTCACGCGCCTTCGAGGCCCGGTTCGCCGCCTCGAGCGCCAGCAGGTCGGGGCGCTGCCCCACGGGCGCCGAGCCCTCGAAGCGCTGGTCGAGCCAGGCGGCCGCCTTGACGACGTCGCCGAACGGGCGGCACGGGCGGGCGATGACGCTGGCGCAGCCGCGCAGCGCCTCGGCCAGCTGCTCCCTGGCCTCGGCCAGCTGCGCCCCGGCGCCCTCCTGCTCGAGGCGCGCGCGGTCGGCGTCGAGGGGCGAGGTGTCTCCGCGCTGGGCCCGCGCCTCTTGCAGCGCGGCCAGCTTCTCGGCGTTGCGCAGCAGCTCCTCGAGCGTCACCACGCGCACCTCGGCCGCCGCCGCGTCTCCGATGACGTCGTAGAGCGCCAGCAGCTGGCTCCTCAGCGCGGCCTGCGCCTGAAAGACGACGGCCTCGACGTCGGCGCTCGCCGCCGCCTGTCGGGGCCCGCGCTTGCCCACCTCGAGCAGCACCGACACCCCCACCTGCACGTTCGGCACGTTCAAGAAGGGCTGCGGCAGGTCCACCGGGTTGCTGGGCCCCACGGGCAGCGTGTTGAGCGAGACGTCGAGCCCGGGGTTGGGCAGCCGCGTCGTCTTGTCGCGCGCGGCGAGGGCCACCTCGACCTGCGCCTTCCACGGCTGCAGGTCGGGCGCCTCGCTCCACACCAGGGGCACCAGGGCGGCGCCGTCGCCGAGCGACGAGAGGTCGAGCGGCGGAGCCGCCGTCACGACGAGAGCCAGGAGCGCTGAGGACCACACCGGCCCAGGCCCATTCCACGCGGCGGGCCAGCGCCAACCACCCGCCGTCAGGAGGGCGCCGCCCCGCGAGGGAAAGGACCTTTCAGCAGTGGGTGAAAGGAACTTTCACGGCTCGTCGCCCAGCAGCTTGCGGAAGGTGGGCGGCGAGACGCCCAGGGCCTTGGCCGTCTCGAGCTTCTTCCCACCCAGCTGCTCGAGGGCCCACTGCGCGTAGCGGCGCTCCAGGGCGTCGAGGGGCTCCACCTCGCGCGAGACGAAGCCGCTCGGGCCCGCGCCGGCGTCACGGCTCTGCAGCCACGACAGCGTCAGCTCGGGGCCGGTCTCGAGCACCAGGGCGCGCTCCAGCAGGTTGCGCAGCTCGCGCACGTTGCCGGGGAAGTCGTAGCGCCTGAGGCGCTCGAGGCCCGCGGCGGCCAGCGCGGGCACCACCCGCCGGCCCTGCTCCTGCGCCACGCGCGCCAACAGCCCCTGCGCCAGCGACGGCAGGTCGTCGAGGCGCTCCCGCAAGGCCGGCACCGCCAGCTTGAACACCGAGAGCCGGAACCACAGGTCTTCGCGGAACTCGCCGTCACGCACCTGCCGCTCGAGGTCGCGGTTGGTGGCGGCCACCACGCGCACCTGGCTGACCTCTTCGCGCTCGCCGCCCAGCCGCCGAAACCGGCCCGCGTCGAGGAAGGTGAGCACCTTGGCCTGGAGCGCCGCCGAGAGCTCGCCCACCTCGTCGAGGAACAAGGTGCCCTGGTGCGCCAGCTCGACGAGGCCCCGCTTGAGGGCGCGCGCGTCGGTGAAGGCGCCCTTCTCGTGGCCGAACAGCTCGCTCTCGGCCATCGCCTCGGGCAGGGCCGCGCAGTTCACCTGAATGAAGGGCGCCGCGTCTCCGAAGGTGCGCTGGTGCAGGTGCCAGGCGAGCGCCTCTTTGCCGCTGCCCGTCTCGCCCAGCAGCAGCACCGGGCTGCGTGGGCTCGAGCTGGCGATGCGGTCGAGCATGTCGAGCACGTCACGCATCACCCGCGAGGTGGGCGGCACCAGGCTGCGGCGGGTCGAGAGCGTGCCCTCGGCGTGTTGCAGCCGCGCGCGCAGGCGAATGTCGGCCGCGGCCCGGCGCGCCTTGATGACGAGGTCGGGCAGCTCGATGGGCTTGGCGAGGTAGTCGGCGGCGCCCAGGCGCATCGCCTCGACGGCGCTCTCGAGGTCCTGGTGGGCGGTCACCATCACCACCACCACGTTGGGCGCGCTGGCCTTCAGCTCAGGCAGGAAGTGCAGGCCGTCGCCGTCGGGCAGGCGGCGGTCGAGCACCACCAGGTCGAAGCTCTTCTGCGCCAGCTCGGCGCGCGCGCCATGGAGCGAGTGGGCCACCACCACCCCGAAGCCCTCGCGCTGCAACGTCGCGGCGGCGAGCGTCGAGAAGGCGCGGTCGTCGTCGACGAGCAGGGTCGAGAGCATCGTGCGCCCTTCTACCCCGCGCCGCCGTCGGCGGGGGGCTGCGCGGGAAACGTCACCTCGAAGCGGCTGCCGTGCGCCAGGCGCTGGAACTTCAGCTGCGCCCCCAGTTGGTCGACCGCGCGGCTGGTCATCGCCAGGCCCAGGCCGATGCCCTTGGACTTGGTGGTGAAGAAGGGCTGGCCCAGGCGCACGTCGAGGCCCTTGTCGGCGCTCCCGGCGTTGTCGTCGACGCGCAGCACCAGCCGCTCGCCCTCCTTCAGCACCGACACCTCGACCCTGGGCGCGGGCTGCAGGCCCACGTCCTTGGCCGCCACCGCCGCCTCGATGGCGTTGCGCACCAGGTTGTCGGTGACGGTGGTGATGAGGAGCGGGTCGCTGCGCAGCGCGGCGTCGGGCTGCAGGTCGAGCACCACCTCGACCTCGGGCCACTCGGGCAGCGCCGAGAGCCCCGCCACCGTCTCGCGCACCACCGCGTCGAGCGCGAGCGGCACGCGCTGCAGGACGGGCGGGCGCGAGAACGAGAGCAGCGAGCGCGCCAGGTGCGAGAGGCGGTCGACCTGCCCGCGGATGATGCGGCTGGCGAGCGCCGGGGCGCCGGGCGCGCCCAGCATCGAGGTGGCCGCGTTGAGCCCGTTGAGCGAGTTCTTCACCTCGTGCGCGATGAGGCTGGCGGCCGAGCCCAGCGCGGCCATCGTCTCTTGCTCGGCCACCCGCGCCTCGGCGTCGAGGAAGGCCCGCCAGGTGCGCCGCAGGAAGATGACGAAGGCGCCCAGGGCAGCCAGCTGCATGCCCAACAGGAACGCCAGCTGCACGTTCAGCCGCGTGCGAATGGCCGACACCGACGTCTCCTCCGACTCGAGGGCCAGCACCTGCAGCCCCGTGCCGCGCACCGCGAAGGCGCCCGCCAGCACCTCGTGGCCGCCCACGCGCCAGGCCGCGTCGCCGCCCGAACGACGGAGCGCCTCGACGCGCAAGCCGAAGTCGCGGTCGCGGCTCCAGGCCGGCTCGGCCAGCGGCACCAGCACCCGCTCGCTCGAGCCCAGCAGCAGCAGCTGCTCGCCGCTGCGGTCGGCGCCGTAGAGGAGCTTGTCGGTGGCCGCGACCAGCCCGACCAACACCCCCTCGAGGCCTGCCTCGCCGCGCACGGGCAGGGCGACGGCCAGCCGGCTGTTCTCGTCGTCGGCCACCTGGTCGACCGCGCCGCGCTCGCCCCGCAGCACCTGCTGGAACCAGGGCCGCTCGGTCACCGGGGGCAGCACGAGCGAGCCGGGCTCCTGCCACACGACGTTGCCTTCGAGGTCGAACAACACCACGCCGTCGGCGAACAGGTTGCGGTCCTCCGTCACGCTGGTCAACACGCCCGGTCCGCGCGCGCGCAGAATGGGCATGCCCCGGTCGGCCAGCAGCTTCAGCTCCGCGCGCAGCACCTCGAAGTGCAGGGCCAGGGAGTCGGCGTAGAGGCGGCCCTGGCGGCCCACCCGCTCGTGCACCTGCCCGCGCGCCTCGGCCACGTCGGCCCGGTACGAGGCCACGGCGGCGATGATGCCCAACAGCCCCAGGAGGATGAGGCCGACCAACACCGAGCGCACCGTCGACAGCGCGGCCTTCGAACGCAGCTGCTCGGGGCTGTTCACCGTCGAAGGCATCGGCGCGCAGGTGACCTCGCGAGGGCTCGCGACGCAAGCGACGAAGCGCGGCTGCCCCCGGCCAGCTGACCGACTCGCTGTCTGGGGGCGCGCTCGCTACACTGCCGCCCATGTTCCTCGCGCTCGCCCTCACCGCCGCGCTGTCTCAGGCGCCGGCCAAAGAGGTGAAGGTCATCAAGTCGAACCGGGCGGCGAAGTCGGTCGCGGCGAAGCACCAGGCCGAGCTCGACGCAGAGGCGCGCGCCGAGGACCTCAAGCTGCGCTGCGCCGACGACCCGGCCGCGTGCTCCGGGGCGGCCCCCGAGGCGAAGGCGAAGGAGCTGACGGCGAAGGAAGCGGCCCTGGCGCGGAAAGAGGCCGAGCTCGCCGAGCGGGAAGAGGCGCTGCGCAAGAAGCAGGAAGAAGAGAAGGACGAGAAAGAGAAGACCGAGAAGCAGCGCGCCGAGCAGAAGAAGCACGTCGAGAAGCAGGCCAGACAGGTCGAGCAGATGATGCAGGGCCTGGGCGGCGCGCTGGCCGGCGAAGAGTGACCGCCCACGCCGGGTAGCCGTTGACCCGACCTCTCGGCGCGACCCTCGAGCCCCCACCACAACAACGCGGCTTGGGGGTGGATCTGCCCTTGCACTGACGGTCTCCACGCAGGGCGGCTCCCTCCCCCGCCCCACAGGAGACTTGAACATGGCTGGTGAGACCGAACGCCTCACGGACGCACTCTCGCTCGACCGCCTGTCGCCGCTGGTGGCGCGCCTGGCGGTTCACGCCGAGCTGTCGGACTCGCAGCGCCGGGCGTTCGAGGCCTGGAGCAGCGCCATCACCGAGCGGCTGATCAGCGCCGCCTCCGGAGGCCTCGCCGGGTTTCGCAGCGGCCTCGAGGGCGTTCGCCACGAGTTCCGCGCGGTGCACGCCGGGGTCGCCGCGGGTTGGCTGGCCGGGGGCACCATCGACGAAGAGCTGGTGTGCCGACGCTCGTTCCTCGGGCACCTCATCGACCAGGTGGCCCCGCTGGTGGGCCACGCGCCGTCGCCGGGCAGGGTCGTGAAGGCCGCTGCATGAGCCCGCTCGACCGCTTCCACGAAGCGTGGCCTCGCGGGGTGGCGCCGTCGCTGGTGGAGCACTTCGCCGGCGCCGCTGACCACGTCGCGCCGGCCATGACGTTGTGGAGCGGCGCCGAGCGCTTCGCGTCGATGCTGGCCACCGCCGGCGTCGCGCCAGGAGACCGCCTGAGCTGCTCCCACGCGCCTGGCATTCGCTGGGCGCAGGCGCTGGTGGGCTGCCTGATGCGGGGCGTGGTGTTCTGCCCGAACGCGCCGGGCGCGCCGGCCCGGGCGGAGGCGCGCGCGCACCTCGACGCGCTGGGGGCCTTGAGCGTCTCGAAGGAGCGCCCCCAAAGGGTCGCCGGCCCCGCGGCGCTCACCTTCGCAGACGGGGTGACCTGGTCGCACGACACGCTCGAGGGGCTCAGCGGGAGTGACCTGCCCTCGCCGCGCGTGGGCGCGCGCATGTGCTCCGAGGCGCCGTGGTGGGAGCCCGCCGGCGTCGCCACCCTCTGGCTGGGGCTCACCGCTGGCGTCGAGTTTCACGTGGGCCTCACCGACGAGGCGGTGCACCGCCTGGGGCCCGAGGTCGTCACCTGCAGGCCGGGGCGACTGTCGAGCCTGCTCGACTGGGTGCCGGTGGCGCCGAAGGGCGTCGCGGTGATCGGCGGGCTCCCGACGCCCGAAGACCAGCGCGCCGCCGAGCAGAAGGGCTGGCAGCTCGCGTCGTTCCGATTGCCGGGCTGAAGCACGCCTTCTGGCAGGCTCACGAAAAACACCTGACAGGGCTCTTGGGCCCATGGTACGGCGCGCGCGTCTTCACCCACCCGAGGGACGCCACACCATGCAGATCCGAGCCGACGAAATCAGCCGCATCCTCAAGGAGCAGATCCAGGACTACGGCAAGCAGATGACGGTCGCCGAGACCGGCACCATCCTCGCGGTCGGCGACGGCATCGCGCGCGTGCACGGCCTCGACAGCGCCCAGTCGGGTGAGCTCGTCGAGTTCCCCAACGGCACCCGCGGCCTGGTGATGAACCTCGAAGAGGACAACGTCGGCGTCGCCATCATGGGTGACTTCAAGGCGATTCGTGAAGGCGACATCGTCAAGCGCACCGGGCAGATCGCCCAGGTGCCGGTCGGCAAGGGCCTGCTGGGCCGCGTGGTCGACGCCCTCGGCAACCCCATCGACGGCAAGGGCCCGATTCAGTCCACCGAGTCGCGCCGCATCGAGCTGAAGGCGCCCGGCATCGTCAAGCGCAAGTCGGTGCACGAGCCCATGCAGACGGGCATCAAGGCGCTCGACGCGCTGGTGCCGGTCGGCCGCGGCCAGCGCGAGCTGATCATCGGTGACCGCCAGACGGGCAAGACCGCCGTCGCCATCGACACCATCATCAACCAGAAGTCGCAGAACATGGTCTGCATCTACGTCGCCATCGGCCAGAAGCAGTCGACGGTGGCGCAGGTGGTGGACAAGCTGACCCGCTACGGCGCCATGGAGTACACCTGCGTGGTGGCCGCCAGCGCGGCCGACCCGGCGCCGATGCAGTTCTTCGCGCCGTACACCGGCTGCGCCATCGGCGAGTACTTCCGCGACAACAAGATGCACGCGGTCATCATCTACGACGACCTCTCGAAGCAGGCCGTCGCGTACCGCCAGCTGTCGCTGCTGCTGCGCCGGCCGCCGGGCCGCGAGGCGTACCCGGGCGACGTCTTCTTCATTCACAGCCGCCTGCTCGAGCGCGCCGCCAAGCTCTCTGACGCCGAGGGCGCCGGCTCGCTCACCGCGCTGCCCGTCATCGAGACGCAGGCCGGGGACGTGTCGGCCTACATTCCCACCAACGTCATCAGCATCACCGACGGGCAGATCTTCCTCGAGACCGACCTGTTCTTCGCCGGCGTCCGCCCGGCCATCAACGTCGGCCTGTCGGTGTCGCGCGTCGGCGGCGCCGCGCAGATCAAGGCGATGAAGCAGGTGGCCGGCTCGCTCAAGCTCGAGCTCGCGCAGTACCGTGAGCTCGCCGCGTTCGCGCAGTTCGGCTCCGACCTCGACAAGGCCACCCAGGAAGTGCTCGCCCGCGGCTCGCGCCTCACCGAGCTGCTCAAGCAGGGCCAGTACGAGCCCCTCACGGTGGCCCGCCAGGTCATGCAGCTGTACGCGGGCACCAACAAGGACGACGCGGGCAAGCGCGGCTGGCTGCGCGAGATCCCCGTCTCGGACGTCACCCGCTGGGCGAAGGAGTTCATCGACTTCTGCGCCGCGAAGTACCCCCAGCTCGAGAAGAACATCGAGACCGAGAAGCAGCTGACCGACGGCATCAAGGCCGACCTCAACAAGGCCATCACCGAGTTCAACGGCGGCTTCCAGAAGACGCCCGGCGCGAAGATCTAACCCGCGCGTCAGGGGTCGAAGGCCGCGGGCCGCCCGGGCAACCTGGCGGCCCGTCGTCGTTTCGGCGGGCGCGTCGGGGCGGCGCGGCGCCCCGGCCAGGCCCTCCGCCTGACGCGCGACCTCGGCCGCTCGGCCGACGCTGGCCGCCCGCTTGCTGTTGAAGCGAGCAGCAACTCGGCGCGGCGCGCCAAGCCGCGGGAAGGTGGCGTGATGGAGCTCGCAGAGGCCCTCGCAGACGCGGTGCAGAAGGACTCGGTGCGGGTCCCTCCGTACCCGTCGACGGCGATGAAGCTGCAGAAGGTGATGGCGCAGCCCGACTTCTCGATGACGGCGCTGGTCGACGCCATGCGCACCGACGCGGTCTTCGCGGGCAACATCTTGCGGCTGGCGAACTCGCCCTTCTACCGCCGCGGAGACGCGGTGACGTCGCTGGGCCTCGCCGTCGGCCGCATCGGCACCAAGGAGCTGACGCGCCTGGCGATGGCCGCCAGCGTCTCGAACGCCGCGTCGGCCGCAGGCCCGCTCGCGGAGCTGCGCCGCGGGGTCTGGAGGCGCTCGTTGACCGCGGCGCTGGTGGCCGAAGCCCTCGCCAGGGTCGACGGCAGCGACGCCGGCGAGGCGTTCGTCGCGGGGCTCCTGCACGACGCCGGTAAGCTCCTCATCATCGGGTGCATCGAAGACGCCCTGGCGAAGCGCTCCGACCTGCGCGCCGCGCCAGCGACGGTCGAGGCGCTGCTGGAGCAGGAGCACGCGAGGTTCGGCCTCATCCTCTCGGGCCGGTGGCAGTTGCCGGTCGCGCTCGCGCAGGTCATCGCGACGCACCACGACGCCGCGCCGGCCGACGCTCTCACCCGTCGGGTGGCCCTCGCCGACCGCATCGTCGAGGCGCTGGAGCAGCAGGCCGGCGTCGACGCGCGGGCCCTCGAGGCGCTCACCGGGCTCCCGCCCCCCGCGTGCGAGCGCCTGGCGGCGTCGATTCCCTCGATTCCGTCGGCCATCAGCGCGTTCGAAGGCGACGCGGCGACCGCCGAGGCCGTGGTGACGCCCGCCCTCGCCCCCGAGCCCGGGCTGCCGACCGGCGCCGCCCCCAGCACCCGCCCGGTGGCCCTCACGCTCGAGCTCAAGGGGGCGGCGAAGCCCACGCTCCTCGACGTGCGGCGGGCCGACGCGCACGGCTTCGTCGCGCTGGCGAAAGACGCGCTCCAGACCAACCGGCTGGTGGAGCTGCAGGTGCAGGGCACGCCGGTGAAGGTGTGGGCGGTGGTGCAGCGCGCGCTCAAGCGCGGCGAGGTGCACGAGCTTCACTGCACGTTGTTCGCGGCCTCGCCCGAGGTCGCGCGGCAGTGGAGCGACGTGCTCGAGCGGTCGGCGCGCGCGGCCGCCTGAGGCGCGGCGCTACTCTTCGCCCAGCTCGTTCAAGAACTCTTCGCGGGTGATGAGGCCCTTCTTCTGCATCAGGCGCAACAGCGCCCAGAAGCGGCGCTCCATGGTCTCGACGTCGTCGTTGCCCTCGAGGCCGAAGAGGAACTCGAGGTCTCGCGAGGCGCCCTCGAGCTTCTTCTTCGCGGGCGCCTTCGCGGGCACCTCGACGTCGGGTGGCAGCGGGTTGCCGATGGAGATGATCTCTTCGCCCATCACCACCGGCTCGTCTGCCTCGACCGGCGAAGGAATCAGCCGCATGGTGGCGGCGCCGGGCATGCCGCCGGGCCGGGGCGACGCCGCGCTCGCGGTGACCTTGTGGTAGTAGCGCAAGATCGCCTCGCGCACCTGCGAGTGCGTGGCCACGCACGGCGCCGCCTTCAGCCCGGTGGTGAACTCGATCTCGTCGAGGGCGGGCTGGTTGAGCGGGTCGCTCATGGCCACCACCAGGCGCTTGGTGGTGGTGCCCTTGCCGTCGATGCCGAAGGGGAAGACCTCGTGGTTCTCGCAGAAGCGCGTGCGGAGCATGTGCACCGCGCTCCAGTCGACCTGCACCTTGACGAGGTCGACCGCGGGCAGCCCCAGCGACGCGGCGAGCGCGCCGGCGAGCTGCGCCTCTGAGAGCACGCCCTGCTGAATGAGGGTGATGCCCAGGCGCTGCCGCGTGCGCTGCTGGGCCAACAGCCCCGCCTCGAGCTGCTGCTTGGTGATGACGTTGCGCTCGAGCAACAGCTCGCCAATCCGCTTTCGCGACATGGCGACGCTCTCTGTCATTTCCCCCCGGGCTGATCCACACCGGGCCGCGGGGCGACTCTCAGGAGACGGGAAAAACGCCGTTCCCGCAGGGTAGGAGAAGGCCCGATTTCACGCCCCTTTATCGTGCCTTGACACCCTTTTCCGCAGGCGCTTATGGTGCGCGCGATTTTCGGACGGTCCTGATCCGAAGACAGTCACACACTGGACACAGGTTGGAGGCATTCCCGCAATGACGCTCGCATCGCTGATTCCGCTCGCTTCTGAGGCCGCTGGTGAAGAAATGGGCCTCTTCGCTTCTATCGCCCACGCATGGGTCGAAGGTGGCTGGGGTATGTACCCCATCGCTTTCTTCCTCGTGATTGGCCTTGCCATCACGGTCGAGCGCACGATCGTGTTGTTCTTCAGCGCCGCCATCAACAAGGACGGCTTCCTGCGCGGTCTGAAGAAGCACATCTACGCAGGCGACCTCGACAAGGCGATCAACTACGTCGCCGGTCAGAAGCCCACGCCGCTCACGAACGTCGTGAAGTCGGGCCTGATGAACGTTCCCAAGGGTGAAGAGGAAGTGCAGGCGGCGCTCGACGAGGCGGCCCTGCGCGAGAACCCCAAGCTCGAGGCCCGCTCCGGCTACCTCGCCATGCTCGGCAACGCGGCGATGCTCGCCGGTCTGCTCGGCACGGTCGACGGTCTCATCGGCTCGTTTAAGGCCGTCGCGCACGCCGCGCCTGCCGACCGCGCCACCATCCTCGCCGGCTCCATCGGTGAAGCGATGAACTGCACCCGCTTCGGCCTCATCGCCGCCATCCCGCTCCTGATCTTCTTCTCGGTGCTCAACGGCCGCACCCAGTCGCTGATCAACGACATCAGCGAGACGTCGGTCGCGGTGCTGAACCTGGTCGTCCAGAACAAGGACAAGTTCAAGAACCTGACGGTCCCCGCGCAGGCCGAGGAGTAATCCTCCCCGTTCGGTGACGTGCCTCCGACGGCCGGGGGGGAACCCTTCCCGGCCGTCACTGTCTTGGTGAGTCGAACGCAGTTCTTCTTTGAGTGCCACCGGCTGACGCCGGGTGAAACGAAGGAGCAGCACATGGCCGGCGGTATGGACCTAGGCGGTGGTGGAAAAGGCGGCAAGAAGCCCCTCGACACCAGCATCAACCTCGTGCCGTTCATCGACCTGATGGCCGTCACCATCGTTTTCCTCATCATGTCGGCCGTGTGGACGCAGCTGGGCCGCCTGCAGGTGTCGCAGTCGGGGCAGTCTGCGCAGGAAGAGCAGCCGCAAGAGAACAAGCCGCCCCCGCCGTCGCTGCTCATCACCGAGAAGGAGCTCAAGCTCTCGGTCGGCGGCCTGCAGTACGACCCGATTCCCATCACCCGCGACGACAAGGGCCGGGTCGAGCTCAAGAAGCTCGTCGAGAACCTCGGCAAGGTGAAGGCGGAGCAGCCTGACCAGGCCTCCATCACCCTGCAGACCGAAGACAACGTGCTCTACGAAGACCTGGTGCGCATCATCGACACCGCCATCGGCGCGCAGTTTCCCAGCGTCTCGGTGTCTCCCGCCTCCAGCTAAGAAAGAAACGCGACCATGGCCATCGAAGCCCCAGGAAAACGGTACGGCAAGCGCCTGCAGCACTCGAAGGTGTTCGGCCACCCGGGTGGGAAGAAGAACATCAACGCCGACCTGAACGTGACGCCGCTCGTCGACATGTTCGTCATTCTCGTGCTCTTCCTCATCGCCAACTTCTCGGCGACGGGTGAGATCCTCGCGATGTCGAAGGACATCGAGCTGCCTGAGGCCTCGAACACGGACGAGCTCCAGCTGGCGCCCGTGGTGCAGGTCTCGAAGGAGCAGGTCATCGTCTCGGGCACCTCGGTGGGCCGCGTCGACGACCTGACCCGCGAGGACTACCTCAACATTCCGCAGCTCGAAGAGAAGCTGCGCGACATGAAGAAGCAGTTCGAAGACCTGCACAACGCGGCCAACGACTCGGGCGCCTTCAAGGGCGACGTGAACATTCAGGCCGACAAGAAGGTGCAGTTCCGCATCATCAAGCGGGTGATGTTCTCGTGCGCGGCGGCGGGCTACGGCAACATCGCCTTCGCCACCATGGCCGCCAGCCAGAAGGACGACCCGCCGAAGACGGCCTCGCGCGAATAGCGTCAGGCCGCGCGTCGTTCGACCCGACCCCGGTTGGTCCTCACGGACCGCCGGGGTTTGTCGTTTGCGGCAACGGTGCTAGGTGGCGCCCATTCAAGGAGCGTTCTCGCCATGACCCAGATGTTGATCAGCCACATCGAGACCATCGCCGCGTCTGCCAGCACGTGGGGCTTCCTGCTCATCATTCTGTTCATGACCATCGAGAGCTCGTTCATCCCCTTCCCCAGTGAGGTGGTGATGATTCCGGCGGGCTTCCTGGCGGCGCGCGGCGGCCTCAGCACCGGCTCGCCGATGGTCGACGCGGTCATCGCGGTGGCCTGCGGCACCGTCGGCTCGCTGCTGGGCGCGTACGTGAACTACTTCCTCTTCAGCGCCCTGGGCACGCCCTTCCTCGAGAAGTACGGCAAGTACTTCTTCCTCCCGCCCCCGAGCCTCGCGCGCGCGAACGAGCTGTTCCGCCAGTACGGCGCTGGCGCCACCTTCGTCTGCCGGCTTCTGCCGGCCATTCGGCAGCTCATCTCGATTCCGGCGGGGCTGGCGCGCATGCCGCTGGGCAGCTTCACCCTGTGGACGGGGCTGGGCGCGGGCATCTGGGTGACGGTGTTGACGGTGGTCGGGTACATCGTGGGCAGCCGCACCGCGGCGATGACCTACGCCGAGCTCGTCACCGAGGGCACCGCGATGGTGAAGCAGCACTTCATCTGGCTCATCCCCTCGCTGCTGCTGGCCTTCGTGGCGTACGTGCTGTTGAGCAAGCGCATCATGAAGACGCGCGAGCCCGCCGCGCCCGCGCCCACCGCCTGACTTTCGACGTCGTGAGGGTGGCGGCTAACGCCCTGACGGGGTTACGCATGCGCTGTGCGTGACGCGCTCGAGCGGGTGAAGGCAGCAGCGGGCCGACTGAAGGTCTTCCCGCTGCCTTCGGCGGTGCTGCTCCCCGGCGGCATCATGCCGCTCCACGTCTTCGAGCCCCGCTACAAGGCGATGCTGAAGGACGCGATGGACACCGACGGCGTCTTCGCCATGGCCCAGGTGGTGCCCGGCCAGGAAGACCGCCTGGCCGGCCGCCCCGACCTCGACCCGATGCTGTGCGCCGGCGTCATCTCGGTGCACGAGCACCTGGAAGACGGCCGCGCGAACCTGGTGCTCATCGGCGTGTGCCGCGCCCGCATCATCAGCGAGTGGCCCCTCACCCACCCCTACCGCGAGGTGAAGGCCGAGGTGCTGGTCGACGCGCCGTACGACGGCGAAGAAGAGTCGGCGCTGCGCACCGCGGTCTTCGAGCTGATGGCGCGGGTGCCGACCGAGGTGGGCCAGCGCATCGCGCAGGTGACGACGGGCGCCCGCGGGGGCGCGCTGGCCGACATCCTCGTCGGGAGCCTCATCGCCGACCCCGAGCGACGGTTCGAGGTGCTCTCGCAGCTCGACGTGCCCTCACGCCTGTCGGCGGTCACCAGCGACCTGCTCGAGCTCGTCAGCCACATCAAGCCGCCGAAGAAGCCCGAAGGCCTGTTGAACTGAAGGCCGCTCCGTCAGCACGTCGTCCTCGTCACCGCACCATCCGGTTCCTGGAGGTCGGCGCTGACCGAGCGCCGCGAGCCCTCGGCAGCGCGGCCTCGCCTGGAGCCGTCAGCTGCGCGTCGGCGGCGCCGCCGGCTCGGTGACGGGCACCTCGTGCGGGGTCCGTCGGCTCTCGATGGGGAGGTCGACGGTGAAGCAGGCGCCCGCGGCGCTCGGGCTCAGGCGCACGTCACCGCCCATGGCCCGCACCATCTCGCGCGACATCGCCAGCCCCAGGCCGGTGCCCTTGCCCGGCCCCTTGGTGCTGAAGAACGGCTCGAAGAGGTGCTCGCGGGCCTCGCCGGTCAGCCCGGGGCCGTTGTCGGCGACGTCGATGGCCACGCCGAGCTCGGTGCGGCGCACGGTCACCGAGACGCGGGGGCTGGCCACCCGGTGCTCCTCGAGCGCGTCGGCCGCGTTCACCAGCAGGTTCAGGAGCACCTGCACCAGCTTGCGGTGGCTGCCCTTCACCAGGGGCACCGTCGCCAGGCCGGAGCACTCCACGAAGGCGCCCGAGGGCATCTTGACCGACGCCAGCCGCAGCGCCTCCTGCACCACGTCGGCGAGGTGCACGGCGCGCCCGCCGTCGGCCTCGTCGCGCGCGAAGGCGCGGAGGTCGGCGACGATCTGCTTGATGCGCTCGAGCCCCTCTTGCGCCTCTGCGAGCACCTGCTCCGGCCGCTCGTCACCGAGCGCGTCGTGCCCCAACAGCTGGTCGCGCACCAGCCCGACGTTCGAGGCGACGAACGAGAGCGGGTTGTTGATCTCGTGCGCCACGCCGGCCGCGAGCTGGCCCACGAGGGCCATGCGCTCGACCTGGGCCTGGCGACGCTCCGCCCCCTGGAGCTGCTCCGCGCGGCGCAGCTCGAGCGCCTGGTCGGCCTGCCGCTGCCGGGCGTACCCGAGCGAGCAGACGGCGGCCAACCCGTTGACCGCGACGGCGCCCGCAAAGAACTCGAGGGTCTCGTGGGGCGCCAGGCCTACCCCGTCTCGAGCGAGGACGGCGGCGACGACCCCCGACGAGGTGGCCGCCACCACCACCCGAAAGTCATCGAAGAAGACGAGCGCGATGACGAGCGGCGCGGTCAAGACGGTGACCACCAGCATCTGGGGCCGGCGCTCGTCGCCGAGGAAGAGGGGAATCAGCAGGCAGCACGACGCCGCGACCACCACCGGCGCCCACCGGCGCAGCGAGGGCCGCGCCTCGCGGTCGATGAGGACGAGCGCCACGAAGGCCGCGCCCATGCCCAGCTGCCAGAGCGCGCGCCCCGGCTCGAGCAAACCGAGCGCCCACTGAAAGGCCGAGACCACCAGCGCGGCGCCTGCGCCGACGGTCAGCACCACCTCGCGAATCATCGGCGTGGTGGGGTTGCGGGCTCGCATCAGGCCGCCTGCGCCGCGCCAGGCCGGCGTCGACGAGCCGTGCCGCCGTGCGGGCCCGGTGCTCTGGCCCGCCACACCGCCTCCGCCGCGCCAGGCCGAGGTCGAGGAGCCGTCCCGCGCGGAGCCGCTCGGCTGGCCCGCCACGACGCCCTCGCCGACGGCGCTCCGAGCCGGTGAAGCTGCTGGCACCAGCGGAGGCTGGTGATCAGAGGACCCCGCAACACCCACCGGGTCACTGCAACCCCTGGTCCCGACGTAGAGGTGCCGTCCTCCAGTGGCGCAGGTGGGTCATCGGCGACGGTGGAGGTCGCCAAAGACCCGGCCCCTCAGGGACGAACGAGCACCTGAAAGAGGTCGGCCAGGCGGGCCTCGGCGCGGAGGGTGGCGCGCAGGTCGACGGTGGCGGTGACGGCGGCGCCAGCGCGCTCGAAGCGCAGCCACTGGTCCACCTCGACCCTGGGGAGGAGCTGCCTGGGCACGGCCACCGCGCGCCCCTCGAAGTCGAGCGAGACGTGGGTGGACGAGACGGCCTCGACGCGTCGGAAGGAGGTCTGCTGCCAGCCAAAGAGCTCGCGCTGCGAGACGCCGGCCTCGCGCAGGCACCCGGCCAGGGTCTCGGAGTCACTCGCCTTCCTGGTGGGGAGGCCGATGGGCTGGGCGAGGGCTCGGGGCCCGACGACGCGCATGCCGACATTGTCGTACCCTGCGCCGATGAAGTTGCGCGGTGCGCCATCAACCGTGGTACGCGCGCGCCCATGCCGGAGAAGGCGCCGCAGCCAGTCGGAGCGAAGGTCGCTCCCACGTCGCACGAGGCGTACGCCGAGCTGATCCACCCCCGCGTCGAGGCGACCCAGGCCGCCTGCCGCGACAAAGACCCAAGCCCATGACCGAACAGAACGCGAACGCCGCCGCCCCCAAGAAGCAGAACGACAACCTCAAGCTACCGACGCGGGCCGACGACTTCTCCGGTTGGTACAACGAGCTCGTCAAGCGGGCGAAGCTGGCCGACAACTCCGACGTGCGTGGCTCGATGGTGATCCGCCCGAACGGCTACGCCATCTGGGAGAACATGCAGCGGGTGCTCGACGGCATGTTCAAGGACACGGGCCACCAGAACGCCTACTTCCCCGTGCTCATCCCCGAGTCGTACCTGGCGAAAGAGAAGAAGCACGTCGCCGACTTCGCGCCGCAGGTGGCCGTCGTCACCCACGCTGGCGGCAAGCCGCTGCCCGAGGGCGAGCGCTACGTCATTCGCCCGACGTCCGAGACGATCATCAACCGCTCGTTCACCAACTGGGTGCAGAGCTACCGGGACCTGCCCATCCTCATCAACCAGTGGGCGAACGTGATGCGCTGGGAGATGCGCCCGCGCCTGTTCCTCCGCACCACCGAGTTCCTCTGGCAAGAGGGCCACACCTGCCACGCGACCGAGGCCGAGGCGACCGAAGAGACGCTCAAGATGCTCGACTGCTACGAGCGCTTCGCCGAGGACTACATGGCGATGCCCGTCATCAAGGGCCAGAAGACCGAGAGCGAGAAGTTCCCCGGCGCGGTGAACACCTACTCCATCGAAGCGATGATGCAGGACAAGAAGGCCCTGCAGGCCGGCACCTCGCACATGCTGGGCCAGAACTTCGCGAAGATGTTCGACACCATGTACCAGTCGAAGGAGGGCCAGAAGGAGTACGTCTGGCAGACCTCGTGGGGCGTCTCGACGCGGCTCATCGGCGCGCTGATCATGACGCACTCCGATGACGCGGGCCTCATCGTGCCGCCGAAGCTGGCGCCCATGCAGTGCGTGATCGTCATCATCGGCAAGACGCCCGAGGAGCGTGGCGCGGTGCGCGCGAAGGCGCAGGCGCTGGCCGCCGACCTCAAGAAGAACGGCGTGCGCGTGCTGGTCGACGACGACGAGACCAAGGGCCCGGGCTTCAAGTACGCCGAGTACGAGCTGCGCGGCGCCTGCCTGCGCATCGACCTGGGGCCCAAGGACCTCGAGAAGAACCAGGCGATGCTGACCCGCCGCGACACCAGGGCCAAAGAGGCCATCGGCATCGACGCCATCGTGGGCAAGGTGGCCGAGCAGCTCGAGGCCATGCAGAGGGACCTGTTCACGAAGGCGAAGGACTTCCGCGCCGCGCACACCTTCGAGGTGAACACCGTCGAGGAGCTCAAGGCGAAGGCCGAAGACGGCTTCTTGCTGATGCACTGGGACGGCACGGCCGAGACCGAGAAGCGCATCAAGGACGAGTTCGGCCTCACCTCGCGCAACCGGCCGTTCGACCTGAAGCAGGAGCCGGGCAAGTGCGTGCTGACCGGCAACCCGTCTCCGGGCCGCATCGTCTTCGCGAAGGCGTACTGACCGACGTGGGCTCCGCGCGCGTCCTCTTTCTCGAGCCGGTCGGTGGCATCGCGGGCGACATGTTCCTCGCGGCGGCCATCGACCTCGGCGTCGAGGTGAGCGCGCTCGAGGGGCCGCTGCGCTCGCTGGACGTGCCGGGGTGGCGGTTCTCGCGCTCACGGCAGGAGCGGCACGCCATCAGCGGCACCCACCTCGACGTGGTGCTCGACGAGAAAGAAGCGCACTCCCACCGCAGCTACACCGACATCGCCGCGCTCATCGGCGCCAGCGCGTTGCCCGAGAAGGCGAAGGAGGTCGCGCTCGCCATCTTCAGGAACCTCGGTGAAGTCGAGGCGAAGGTGCACGGCACCACGCTCGACGCGATCCACTTTCACGAGGTAGGCGCGGTCGATTCCATCGTCGACATCTGCGGCGCGGCGCTGGCGCTGCACCTGCTCGGCTGGCCCGAGGTCTTCACCACCCCGCCGCCGCTCGGCTCGGGCACCATTCGCATCGCGCACGGCACCGTCCCCATTCCCGTGCCGGCGACGCTCGAGCTCTTGAAGGACCGGCCCGTGCGCTTCGAGGGCAAGGGCGAGCTCACCACGCCCACCGGCGCCGCGATTCTCAAGACAGTCGCCACGTTCGCCCAACCTCCGGAGCTCGTCGTCGAGCGCATCGGCTACGGCGTCGGCACGAAGGACTGGCCCGACCGGGCGAACGTGCTGCGCGCCTCCCTCGGCCGGCGCAGCACCGACACCACCTCGACGCTGACGGTGCTGGAGTGCAACCTCGACGACGCCACGCCGCAGCTGGTGGGCGCGCTCCTCGAGACGCTGATGAGCCGCAGCGCGCTCGACGTCTGGGTGACGCCGGTGCTGATGAAGAAGAGCCGGCCCGGCCAGGTGCTCAGCGTGCTCTGCGAGGCAGCCCATCGGGCGGCGCTGCTCGACACGCTGCTGCTCGAGTCCACCTCGCTGGGGGTGCGGGAGTCCCGCGTCGCCCGGGTGGCCCTCGAGCGCCGCTTCGACACGGTGCAGACGCCGTTCGGCGCCGTCGCGGTGAAGGTCGGCCTCAGGGACGGCCACGTCGTCAACGTCGCGCCCGAGTTCGAAGACTGCCGAGCCCTGGCCGAGCAGGCGAAGGTGCCGCTGAAGGAAGTGCAGCAGCGCGCCATCGCCGCCTGGTACGCGAAGCCCTGAGCCGGGGGAGGCCTCCCCTCGCTCGCGCCGCCCCCACCTCGGCGCGAACGAACGAGAGGCGGCAGGCTACGGCCTCGCGCACCCGCGCCGGCGTAGTCATCGAGTCGAGTGACGGCCGCGCGCGGCGACCGTGCGCAGCGCGCGCCCCACGGTTAGTGACCCGGCCATGGTCGACGTCCTCATCGCCGGAGCAGGGCCGGTCGGCCTCTTCCTCGCCCACTCGCTGCGCCAGCGCGGCCTCGAGGTGGTGGTCATCGAAGCGCGCGAGGGCACGGTGTTCGACCCCCGCGCCGCCGTCATCTGGCCGCGCACCGCCGAGGTGCTCGCCTCACGAGGGCTGGGCGCCGCCTTCGCGCGGGAGCGCAGGCTCCTGGAAGGCGTCGAGCTGCAGGTAAAGGGCGTGCGTCGCGGCACGCTCCGCCTGGGGCGCCTCGACGGGCCCGAGCCGCAGTCGTGGATCATCGAGCAGCACCGCACCGAGGCTGTGCTCCGTGAGGCCCTCGGCCAGCCGGTGCTCGAGCGGCACGCCCTCGTGGGGCTGACGCAAGACGAGCACGGCGTCACCGCGCAGGTGCGCACGGCGCGCGGCGAAGAGCGCCTCCGCGCCCGGTACCTGGTGGGCTGTGACGGGGCGCGCAGCACGGTGCGCAAGGCGCTCGACGTCGCCTTCGAGGGCGCGGCGCACGAGGGGCTCGAGTGCCTGCAGGTGAACGCGGAGTGTGCGTTCGCGACGCCGCCCACCCCCGGGTTCTGTCGCTTCGACCTCAGCCCCGGCGCCACGCTGCTGACGGTGCCGCTGCCCGAGCGCGGCTACCGCTTCGTCTCCTTCCGCCGGGCGCGCGGCGAGCTCACCCAGCCGACGCTCGAAGACGCCCAGGCCCAGCTGTCGCACATCGCCCACGAGCCGCTGCGCCTTCGCCTCACCGAGCCCCGCTGGCTCACCAGCGCCCGCTTTCAAGACCGCCTCGCGGCCCGCCTGCGAGTCGGGCGCGTCATGTTGTGCGGAGACGCCGCCGCGGTGTGGGCGCCCATCGGCGGGCGCGGCATGAACGTCGGCCTGCTCGCCGCGCACAACCTGGCGTGGAAGCTGGCGGCGGTCGCGCGGCACGAGGTCGACGCGTCGCTGCTCGACAGCTACGACACCGAGCTGCGCTCGATGGTCAAGCGCATCATCGCGACCCTCTCGTGGAACCGCATGGAGTACCCGTCGGGCGCGCTGGCCCTGCGCTTCATCGACGCTGCGCTCAGCACGGCGTCGGGCAGCGTCGAGGTGCCGCGGCCCATCGAGCGGCTGCTGTCGCTCTACGATCTCGACCACCGGCCCAGCCCTGCGCTGCTCTCGTTCCGAGGGCGCTCGGCGGGCGCGCGCTTCCCCGACGCCAGCTTCGACGATGGCCGTCGCGCCCACGCGCTGCTGGCGGCGAACGGGTGGACGCTCTTCGGCGTGGGGTGCCCGGTGGCGCCGCTGGCCGGCGTCACCACCCACGAGGTGCCGACGCGAGACGCCAGCGGGCGCGCGTGGCTCGGGTCGCGGCCGGGCCTGGTGCTGGTGCGCCCCGACGGCATCATCGCCGCGCAGACCAGCGCGACGGAGCAGCCCAGGCTCGCGGCGGCGCTCCAGCACCTGCTGACGCCGGGCTCGGCGCAGCGCGCGCTGCCCGAAGCGGCTGCCTTCGTGCGGCGCTGACGAGCCGCCGGTGCTCCTGACGCTCCAGCCTCGGCGCAGCGCGCAGTCCTGAGAGACCGCCTTCGTGCGGCGCTGACGAACCGCCGGTGCTCCTGACGCCGGGCTCAGAGTCCGAGAGTCCTCCTTCGTGCGGCGCTGACGAACCGCCGGTGCTCGTGACGCCGGGCTCAGAGCCCGAGAGCCCTCCTTCGTGCGGCGCTGAGGCCAGCCTCGGCGCAGCGCGCAGTCCTGACAGATCTCCTTCGTGCGGCGCTGACGGACAGCCGACGCGCTGGCGCTGCTCGCGGCTCAGTCCTTGTCGTCGGGCAGCGGCGCGTCGAGGTCAGGCAGCGGCGTCGCCGTTCGCTGCGCCTCGAGCCACACCGGCTCTTCCTCGAGGCTCGGCCGCCCCATCAGCAGCTCGTGAGGCCGGAAGGTGCCCTTGTAGGTGAGCGACGGGCACCCCTCGACGCGGTAGCCCAGGTACATGTGCTGGCAGCCCAGCTCGCGCGCCAGCTCCACGCAGCGCATCACGTTGCCGACGCCCGGAGAGAGGCGCGCGATGTCGGGGTGAAAGAAGAAGTACGCGGCGGACAAGCAGTCGGGCGTGACGTCGATGAGGCCCAGCGCCACCAGCCGCTCGCCGTCGTACCAGGCCATCTCGCGCCCCGTGCTCGAGGGGAACGCGAACTGCGTGGCGTACTCGTCTTCGGTGAGGTTGGTGGGCTCCCAGCCTCGAGTGCTCTCGCGGGTGCCGTGCCACGCGGTGTGGAGGTCGAGGCGGGCCTCGTCGATGCGCGGCCGCCCCACCTCGACGCGAAACCGTTTGGAGCGCTTGAGGCCCCGCTTCTGGCTCGGGGTAGGGAGGAAGCGGTGCACGTCGAGGCGAATCGAGACGCACTCCTGGCACGAGGGGCACGCGGGCCGGAAATACGCCGGGCCGAAGCGCCGCCAGCCGCGCATCACCAGCGCCTGCAGCTCCATCGGCGTGACGTCCACCATCAAGCGGTACTCGAGCGCCGCCTTGAGGTTGGCGAGGTACGAGCACGTACGCGGCTCTTCGACGAAGTGACGAACCAGACGGGCCACGGGGCCTTTCTAGCGCGGCGGCGCAGACTCCGAAGCCGCGGCATGACGAAGGGCGTCATGGGGCGCCGCCCACGCCTCGTACGAGAGCCGGTACAGGACGTGCGGCTGCAACGGGTGCCCGGGCGCGACGCGCGGGTGAAGGAAGTCTCCGGCCTCGTCTCGGCGCATGCGCAGCTTCTCCATCACGCGGCGAGACGCGGTGTTGCCCGGCACGGTGAAGGCGACGACCTCCGCGAGCCCCAGCGAGGTGAAGCCGAAGGCCACCGCCGCGCGCGCCGCCTCGGTGGCGTAGCCCTGCCCCCAGGCCTGACGCGACAGCCGCCAGCCGACCTCGACGCACGCGGTGAAGGGCTCGAAGCTCGGCCGCGCCAGGCCCACGAAGCCGATGAAGGGCGCGCCGCCAACGACCTCGACGGCCCACAGGCCCCAGCCGTTGGCGGAGAGGAGCTGGCGAATCGAGCCCGCGAAGGCGTCGGACTCGGCGGGCGTCATCACCGAGGGGAAGTAGCGGCGCACCTCGCGGTCGAGGTTGAGCGCCGCGAACGCGGGCAGGTCGTCGTCACGCCAGTCGCGCAGCCGCAGCCGCGCGGTGCCGAGCGTGGGGACGGGAATCACCTGAGCAGCGGCGGTGGCGGGCATGCGCCGACGGTACTCCGCGAGCGCTTTGCCGTCGCGTGGTCGGGCGCTACAAGCGAGGCACTCATGCGACGCGCGCTCCTGCTGATGCTCCTGGTTGCCGGTGGCTGCAAGAAGTCGTCTGACGCGAAAGACGCGGCGCCGAAGCCGGCGCTCACCGTCGGCCTCGTCACCGACATCGGCGGCCGCGGCGACCAGTCCTTCAACGACTCGGCGCTGCGCGGGCTCGAGGTGTGGGCGGCCAGCGCGAGCTTCAAGGGTGGCCGCTACGAGGCGATGGCGCCGGCGACGCGCGAGGCGATGATCCCCGCGGCGCTCAAGGCGCGGGTGACGCCCGTCTCGCTCAAGCCGCTGGTGGTGCAGTCGAAGGTGCAGGAGGACTACCAGCCGAACCTGCAGCTCGTCGTCGACCAGGGGGCCGACCTCATCGTCGGCGTCGGCTTCGCGCTCGAGAACGCGGTCGAGGCGGTGGCGAAGCAGAACGCGGGCGCGAAGTTCCTGCTCATCGACAGCCCCATCCTCGACGCGAAGGGCGCGCCGCAGACGCTCCCCAACGTGCGCACGGTCGTCTTCAGGGAGCAGGAGGGCAGCTTCCTCGCCGGCGCGCTCGCGGGGCTGGTGGCGAAGCAGAAGGTCGGCTTCGTGGGCGGCATGGAGATTCCCCTCATCAAGAAGTTCGAGGCGGGCTTCCGCGCGGGCGTGAAGACGACGAACCCGGGCGCGCAGGTGCTGGTGCAATACACGGGCACCTTCGACAACGTGCAGCACGGCAAGCAGGTGGCGACCGACCTGGTGGCGAAGGGCTGTGAGGTCGTCTTCCACGCCGCCGGGAGCGACGGCACCGGCGTCATTCAGGCGGTCAAAGAGGCGCGCGCGGCGGGCAAGCCGGTGTTCGCCATCGGCGTCGACTCCGACCAGTCACACCTGGCGCCCGAGGCGGTGCTCACGTCGATGGTGAAGCGGGTGGACCTCGCGGTGTGGCAGGCCATCAAGGACCTCGAGGGCAAGGCGTTCTCGGCGGGTGACTCGGTGATGGGCCTCAAGGAGGGCGGCGTGACGCTGGCCGAGGTGACGCTCGACTTCCCGGGCAAGGCCGAGGCGCTGGCGAAGGTGAAGGCGCTCGAGACAGCCATCATCAGCGGCGCGGTCGTGGTGCCCTCGAACGAGAAGGACCTCGAGGGCTTCGTCGCCCCTGCCAACTGAAGGCTACGTCAGCTGCGCCAGGTAGTGCCGCGCCTGCCGCTTCCACCACGAGTACTCGTGCCGGCTGTCGTGGCCCCACACGCCCAGGTGGTGGGGAACGCCCTTCTTCCGCAGCCACCCACCCAGCTCGATCGTCTCAGGAATGCAGCTGTTCTCGAACGGCCCGCGGCCCACCACGAGCGTCAGGTGCGTCTGGCGGCGAACGCGCTCCAGCGGCGCGCCGTCGAGGTTCGGCAGGAAGGCGAGCGGATCGTTGAAGTACGAGGCCTCTGACGCGCCGCCGCGCACGAAGCCCGCGCCCCGGTACCGGCCCGACATGCAGAGCGCGCCGCGAAACACCTCGGGGTGCTTGAGCGCGAAGAGCGACGACAGCATCGCCCCCATGCTGCAGCCCGTCGCGAGCACCCGCACGTGCGGCTGGTGGGTGTCTTTCTGGATGAAGGGCACCAGCGTCTCGAGGATGAAGCGCTCGTAGAGGTGGTGCTGGTGCATGCGCGCCTCGAGCGAGCCCTCACCTGAGAACGTCTGCGAGATGTTGCTCTCGGGGCAGTACAGCTTGATGCGGCCCGCGGCGAAGAGGGGCCCGAGCGCGTCGACCATGCCGCTCTCTCGCCACTCGTGCGCGACGCCGGCGTTCGAGGGGAAGACGATGACGGGGGTGCCGACGACGCCGAAACACCAGACGTGAACGCGGCGGCCGAGGGCGGGGCTGTCGAGGAGCAAATGACGAGCGGTCATGGAGGCCGCGAATCCTCAGAGCCGTTCACCCGCTCGTCAAGTGGACGAATGTGCGCCTCTGCGCCATTGCGGCAGGTGGTGCGACTTCGTGAGACAGTGCGCCGCCGTGACGGTGACCATCGCCCTCCGCCACATCAAGAAGCGCTTCGGCAGCCAGGTCGCCCTCGACGACGTCTCGCTGGAGCTCGGCCGGGGTGAGCGCGTCGCCCTCGTCGGCGAGAACGGCGCCGGCAAGTCGTCGCTGATGAACGTGCTCTACGGCCTCTACGGCGCCGACGCAGGCGAGGTGGCCATCGACGGCAAGAAGGTGCGGCTCCGCACGCCGGCCGACGCGCTCGCGCACGGCATCGGCATGGTGCACCAGCACTTCACCCTCGTGGGCCCCCTCACCGTCGCCGAGAACGTGGTGCTGGGCCGCGAGCCGACGAAGGCCGGGCTGCTCGACCTGCCCCGCGCGAAGGCCGAGGTGGCGGCCACCTGCGCGCGCTTCGGCTTCGTGCTCGACGTGAACGCCCGCGTCGACACGCTCTCGGTGGGCTCGCAGCAGAAGGTCGAGATCGTCAAGGCGCTCCACCGCGGCGTGTCCACCCTCATCCTCGACGAGCCGACGGCGGTGCTGACGCCGCAAGAGGCCGACGAGCTCTTCGCCGTCACCCGGCGCCTCTCGGACGAGGGCCTCACCGTGGTGCTCATCAGCCACAAGCTGCGCGAGGTGCTCTCGTTCGCCACCCGCATCGCGGTGCTGCGCCGGGGCAAGAAGGTGGCCGAGGTGACGCCAGAGGAGTCGACGCAGGCCTCGCTCGCCGCGCTGATGGTGGGGGAGCGCGAGGCGCCGGCGGCCCCTCCGGCGTCGACGCCCGGCGACGTGGTGGTGGCGCTGGCCCACGGCGCCTGCGGCAAGCTGAAGGACGTCTCGCTCGAGGTGCGCGCCGGTGAGGTGCTGGGCATCGCGGGCGTCGACGGCAACGGCCAGCGAGAGCTGGCGGCGGTGCTGACGGGCTTGAGCCGGCTCGACGGGGGCACGCTGCACCTCCTCGGGAGCCCGCAGCCCTCGCTGACCCCGAGGGCCGCCCGGCGCCTCGGCGTCGCGCACATCCCCGAAGACCGGCTGCACCACGCCGTCGTCACCGACTTCACCGTGGCCGAGAACGTCGCGCTGGGCCGCCAGCACCAGGCGCCGTTCGCCAAGGGCCCGCGCATCGACTTCGAAGGGCGGCTGTCACGAACGACGTCGCTCCTCGAGGCCCACGACGTGCGGCCGAGGGCGCCGTCGCTCCGCCTCGGCGCGCTCTCGGGAGGCAACCAGCAGAAGCTGGTGGTGGCGCGCGAGCTCGACGCGAACCCGAAGCTGCTGGTGGCGGTGCAGCCCACCCGCGGGCTCGACCTCGCCGCGGTGGACGCGGTGCGCAGCCGGCTGCTCGACTTCCGCGCGCAGGGCGGCGCGGTGGTGCTGGTGTCGCTCGACCTCGAAGAGGTGCTGGCGCTCTCGGACCGCGTGGTGGTGCTCTACGAGGGCCGGGTGACGGGCGAGTTCACCCGCGGCGAGTTCGACGAGCGCCTCATCGGCGAGCGCATGCTGGGAGTGCGTGATGCGTGAGACGGCGCGCGCGGCGCTCCCCTCGGTCGCCTCGGTCATCACCTCGTTGGTGGTGTGCTTCCTCGCGGTGGCGGTGCTGCGCGGCGGGCTCGAGGTGGCGCTCGACGCGTTCCTCGCCATGACGTGGGGCGCGTTCGGTGACTTCCCGAGGTTCTTCGACGGCGGCACCAGCGCCGCGGTGCTGCGCCCGCTGGGCGAGTCGGCCACCAAGGCCGCCATCCTCACGCTCACCGGCCTGTCGGTGGCGGTGGCCTTCCGGGTCGGGCTCTTCAACATCGGCGCGCAGGGCCAGCTCATCGTGGGCGCGCTCGCGGCCGCGGTGGTGGGCGCGGGGGTGGAGCTCCCCACGGCGCTGCACGTGGCGCTCTGCCTGCTCGCCGCGGCGGCGGGAGGCGCCCTCTACGCGCTCGGGCCCGCGCTCTTGAAGCGCTACCGGGGCGTGCACGAGGTCATCAGCACCATCATGCTGAACTGGGTGGCGCTGTCGCTGGTCGAGAACTGGCTCGTCACCGGCCCGCTGCGCGCGACGACGACGGGCGACAACTCCATCGCGGGCACCGCGCAGATTCACGCCAGCGCCGAGCTCCCGCGGCTCCTGGGCGACGTCTCGCGGCTCAACGCCGGCATCCTCCTGGCGATCGCGGCGGCGGTGGCGCTGTGGCTGTGGCTGACGCGCTTCGTGGGCGGCTTTCAGTGGCGGGCCGTGGGGGCGAACCCCGAGGCCGCGCGGGCGTCGGGCGTGAACGTCGGGCGCGCCTTCATCTCGGCGATGCTGGTGTCGGGCGCGCTGGCGGGCCTGGCGGGCGCCGTCCTCATCCTCGGCACGGAGCAGCGCTACCCCGCCACCATCGGCGCGCCGTACGGCTTCGACGGCATCGCGATGGCGCTCATCGGCAACGGGCACCCGCTGGGCGTGCTGGCCTCGGCGCTGCTGTTCGGCGGGCTGCGGGCCGGCGGCACGCGCATGCAGCTGTTCGGCGTGCACAAGAGCTTCCCTGAGTTGATTCAGGGGCTGGCGCTGTTGCTCGTCGCGGCGCGCCTCATGTGGATGAAGGTGTCGGATCGGCTGCTGAAGCCGAAGGGCGGCCCCTGATGCTGCTGGCGCTCCTCAGCTCGGTGCTCGACGCGGCGCCCGCGGTGGTGTTCGCCGCGGTGGGCGCGACGCTCTCGGAGCGCGCGGGCGTGGTGAACGTCGGCGTCGAAGGCATGATGCGCGCGGGCGCGTTTGGAGCCGCCGCCGCGGCGCTGGTGATGCCGACGCCGCTGGGGGTGCTGGTGGGCGTGGCGGCCGGCGCGCTCGTCGCGGCCCTGCACGCGTGGCTGTGCATTCAGGGCCGCAGCGACCAGGTCGTCTCGGGCATGGCCATCAACCTGGTGATGCTCGCCTTCGGCCAGTTCCTCCTCGAGGCGGCCTTCTCGTCGCCGGCCGGCACGCCCGCCATCACCCAGCTGCCGAAGTGGTTCGGCCACTCCCCGCTGACGTGGCTGGCCATCGTGCTGCCCTTCGTGGTGCACCTCGCGGTGACGCGCACGCCATGGGGGCTTCGCCTGCGCGCGGTGGGCGAGAAGCCTCAGGCGGTGGCGGCGATGGGCGTGCGGGTGACGCGGCTGCGGTTCGGCGCGGTGGTGCTCTCGGGCGCCTTCGCGGGCCTGGGCGGCGCGCAGCTGTCCACCGCGGTGCTGGACCACTTCGAGAGCCACATGCCCTCGGGCCTGGGCTTCATGGCGGTGGCGGCGATGGTGTTCGGCCGGTGGACGCCGCTGGGCGCCGCGGGCGCCGCGCTCTTCTTCGCGTTCGGCGATGCGCTGCGCATCTCGCTCGCGTCTTCAGCGCCGGGCCTGCTCGAGGTGGTGCCGCAGGGCGTGCTGCTCGCCCTGCCCTACGCGCTGACCCTGCTGGTGTTGTCATTGCAGCGACGGGGCGCCGCGCGCGCGCCCGCCGCGCTCGGTCAGCCGTACGACCCGGAGCTCCGGTAGCGGCGCGAGCCGGTCGCGCTCGTGCAGCACCCTGCGTCGGCTGATGCGCGTGGACGCGTCTGGAGCCGCCGCCGCGGCGCAGGTGATGGGCCGCTGCCGACAGCGAACCGAGCCCGCCGAGGTCGTCGAAGCAGGCACCTCGGCAGGGCATCGTCGCTGCTGGAGAGGGGAGCGTTCGTCAGCCCGGAGCGGCGCTACCGACACATGCCGCTGACGCACCCCGCGTCGCCCGGGCACTGCCGGTTGCAAGCGCCGCAGTTCAGCGGGTCGGAGCGGGTGGCCGTGCAGCCGCCGCTGCAGCAGCTCCCCACTCCGGCGTCGCCGGTGTGACAGAGCGAGCCGAGCGTGCTGGGGCTGCACATCGCGAGCGCGCACGCTCCCGCGGAGCAGACCTCGCCCACCGCGCACAGCCTTCCGCACTGGCCGCAGTTGAGCGGGTCGGTCGCCAACGTCGCGCAGGTCGTGGCACAGCAGGTGCCCAGGCCGCCGTCGCCGCTGGAGCAGAGGGTATTGCTGGGGAGCCCTGGCGCGCAGCTGGCTGCGACGCAGCGCCCGTCGGTGCAGGCGAGGCCCGCGCGGCAGGCGTTGCCACACGCGCCGCAGTTGGCGTTGCTGTGGAGCGTGTCGACACAGCCCGAGCCCGCGCAGCACAGGCTCGAGGTGCCCGCGTCGGGGTCGCAGTACCGGTTGACGTCGCCGCGCTGGCACGTCGGCCCGCCGGTCTGGCACACCCCGTTGATGCAGACCCCTCCGGGGCAGCGCTGGTCGCACGCGCCGCAGTTGTTCTGGTCGGTCTTCAAGTCGACGCACTGCTGGCTGATGAAGCCGCAGCACGCCCCGACGGTGGTGCCGTCGAAGCAGGCCCCACCCTGAGAGCCGTTGCCACACGAGGCGCTCTCGCAGCGTCCGTTGAGGCAGAAGGTCCCGACTCCACAGCTCTGCATGCAGGTGGTGCCGGGGTTCGGCGGCAGACAGATCGCCTCGTTGCCGAAGTCACCAGGCAGGCAGAGGCCGTTCACGCACGGGCGTCCACAGCTGCCGCAGTTCGCCGGGTCCTGGGCGGGGTCGACGCAACGGCCCTGACAACACAGGCCCGCGCCGTTGGTCGAGGTGCGCCCGTAGGCGCACGCGCCGCCGGAGCTCCCCGGTGGGCACGCGAGCGGAACGCACTTGTTGGCCGCACACGCGGTGCTCGCCGGGCACGGGTCTCCGGATGAGGCGCTGAAGCAGGACGAGAAGCCACCGTCAGGCCTGTTGCACTGCCCGTTGCGGCACGAAGCGCCAGCGCCGCAGCCCGCGTTGCACTGCCCACAGTTGGTGGCGCTCGACAGCGCGTCGACGCAGGCGCCGCCACAGCAGAGGCCCGGCTGGCCCGGCGAGAGCGGACAGGCGGTGCCGTCGTTGGTGAGCGTGCACGTCGGCGTGGGGCGACACGCGCCATTGCTGCAGAACTCCCCTGCCCGGCACGCCCGGCCGCAGGCGCCGCAGTGCTGGGTCGAGTTGCGCAGGTCGCTGCACGAAGCGCCACCGCAGCACGCGCCCTGCAGCGCCGGCCCGCAGGTCTGGCCGACGTTGGCGCCGGTGCAGTCGGTTCGCACGCACTTCTGCTGAACACACGCCGTCCCGGTGGCGCAGGTCTGCGCGCAGTCGGTGAAGGTGCCCGCGTCGGTGGCGCAGGCGCCGCGCAGGCACGACGCGCCGACGCCGCAGGTGCGCCCGCAGCCTCCGCAGTTGCCGGGGCTGGTGAAGACGTCATCCTGACACCGGCCGTCACAGCACGAGCCGGCGCCACCGTCGGGGACCGCGCACGCGGTGCCCACCATCGCCGAGCTGCAGTTGGCGGAGATCTGACACGCACGGTTGAGGCACTGCGTCAGGCCAGAGCACACGCGCCCGCACGCGCCACAGTTGGGAGACAGGTCGAGGTCGACGCACGCGCTGCTGCAGCAGCGCCCCGAGCGCCCGGCGCCCAGGGAGCAGGTCGCCCCTTCGGTGCCCGGGGTACAGGTGGTGATGGCGCACGCGCTCGAGCTCGGGCGGGTGACGCACTCGGTCCCCGAGGCGCAGGTGCCGCCGTCAGCGCCGCAGCGGACGAGGCAGACCCCCGACGCACACAGCCCGCTCGCGCACGACAACCCACAGCCGCCACACGCCAGGGCGTCGGCGAACGTCGAGCGACAGGTGCCATCACAGCAGGAACCAAAGCCACCATCGGCGAGGGAGCAGCCGCTGCCGGGCGTGCACACGGTTGGCACGCACTGGCCGCTGGAGCACGACTCCGCGGGGCCACACCGGCGGGAACACGCGCCGCAGTTGAAGCGGTCGCCCGACGGGTCCGTGCACAGGCCGTTACAGGTGAGGCGTGGGGCCACGCACGAAGGGCCACCACCACCCGCACCACCGCCCACGGCCGAGCCGCCAGCGAGTCCGCCGCCGGTGCTCCCGCCGCCGGTACTGCGCCCGCCGGCGGAGCCACCCGCTAGCCCACCTCCGACGCTGCCACCGGCCGCCCCGCCGCCGCTGCTGCCGCCAGCCGCGCTCGACCCGCCACCGCTCGACCCGCCACCGCTCGCCCCGCCACCGCCACGGTTGAGCGTGCTGCACAGGCCCGCAGCGCACACCTCACCGGGCTGGCACGCCACGCACGCCGCGCCCTGCTCTCCGCACGACGAGGGCTGGCTCCCGACGCACTCGCCCGAGGCGCTGCAGCACCCGAAGCAGGTGCCGGGCCCGCACGGCGCCTGGGGACACGCGGAGAAGAAGACCGCGCCAGCCATCACCACCAGTCGGAGGAGTCGCATCGCGGCGCATGGTGTCCGCGCAGGTGCGCCTCATTCACCGCCGTCCGTCAGAAGGTCTTCGCGTCGATGACGAAGCGGTACTTCACGTCGTTCTTCACCATGCGCTCCCAGGCGTCGTTGACGTCGGCGGCCTTGATGACCTCGACGTCGGCGCCGAAGCGGTGCTGGGCGCAGAAGTCGAGCACCTCCTGGGTCTGGCGCATGTTGCCGATGCTGGAGCCGGCGAGGCGACGGTTGCCGGCGATGAGCGAAAAGGCCGACACCGGCGAGGGCGTCGGCGGCACGCCCACCACCACCATCGCGCCGCGGGGGCGCAGCAGGTTCAGGTACGCGTTGTAGTCGTGCGCGGCCGACACGGTGTCGATGATGAGGTCGAAGCGACGCGCGAGCTTCTTGAAGGTGGTGCGGTCGGTCGAGAGCTCGAAGTTCGCGGCGCCCAGGCGCGTGGCGTCGGCCTGCTTGCCCGGCGAGGTGGACAGCAGCGTGACCTCGGCGCCCATCGCGGCGGCCAGCTTCACCGCCATGTGGCCCAGGCCTCCCAGGCCCACCACCGCCACCTGGTCGCCCTGCTTGCAGCCCCACTCCCGCAGCGGTGAGAACGTGGTGACGCCTGCGCACAGCACCGGCGCGGCCGCGAACGGGTCGAGCCCTTCGGGCACCTTCACCACGAAGTGCTCCGTCACCACCACGTGGGTGGAGTAGCCGCCGAAGGTCGGCGTCTTCCGGTCCATCTCGGTGCCGTTGTACGTCCACGCCGGCGTCTGCTCGCAGAACTGCTCGTCGCCCTGCGCGCAGGGCCGACAGGCGCGGCACGAGTCCACCATGCAGCCGACGCCGGCGAGGTCGCCCACCTTGAAGCGCGTCACCTGCGCGCCCACGGCGGCGACCCGTCCGACAATCTCGTGGCCGGGCACCATCGGGTACTTCGCCGGGCCCCACTCGCTGCGCGCCTGGTGGAGGTCGGAGTGGCAGATGCCCGAGGCGATGAGCTCGATGAGCACGTCGGCCGGCCCCACCTCGCGGCGCTCCACGGTGAAGGGCGCGAGGGGCTGGTCGGCGGCGGTGGTGGCGTAGGCGCGGGCTCTCATGCGCGGCACCTTGCCAGCCGCGCGCGCCCGCGTTCGGAAAACCGACCTGTCAGAACCGGTAGCCGACGCCGAGGTGCGCGTCGAAGGCCAGCTCGAGCAGCCCGCTGGGCCGCACCGTCGGGCCCATGCGCGTCTTGAAGAACACCAGCAGCTCGCTCTTGATGAAGTACTCGAGGCCCAGGCCCGGGAGCAGCGGCACGTTGACGCCGCCGCCGCCGCCGAACTGCACCCACAGCGGCACGTCGAACGAGAACCCGAGGGTGATGGCGCTCGAGACGGCCACGCCGAACCTGAAGCCCAGCGGCAGCGCGAACCCGACCAGGCCGTTGCCGAAGCGGTCCACCGCGAAGAGCGGGCCCGGCTCGAAGGTGATGCCGAAGGACAGCGCGTTGGCCTCGAAGACGCGGAACTTCACCAGGCCCTGGAGCTTCGCGCCCGGCAACACCCGGGTGACGAGCCCCTCGAGGCCGTAGTTGAACGAGATGCGCACCCCGAGGTCGAAGTGCTTCGCCACGCCGTGCGAGAAGCTCCCGGAGAGGCCCGGCCAGCCGAGCCCGCCTTCGATGACGTTGCCGCCTTCGCCCGCGGTGAGCGCGCCGACCACCGACCACCGCTGGCCCTGGGTGATGGACGGGGTGGACGGGGTGGACGCTGCCGCGGCGGGTGGCGGCGCGTCGGCCCCCAACGACAAGGCCAGCACGAGCGGGAGCGCGATCATCGGGGCAGCCCCCGCTCGGCCGCCAGCGGGAGGAACGCGGCCTCGAGCGCGTCGAGGCGCTTCATCGCGCGCGCCTTGGCGTCGGCCATGGGTTCACCTGGCGTCATCGTCTCTCTCCACTCGAAGTAGAACTTGATCTTCGGCTCGGTGCCCGACGGGCGCAGCGTCACGCGGTGCCCGCCCTCGAGCTCGTAGGCCACCACGTTCGACGGCGGCAGCGACAGCGGGCTCACGGTGCCGCCCTCGGTGCGCGTCTGCAGCTGGTAGTCGTTGGTGGCGGTGATGCGCGCCGGGCCGATGGCGGCGGGGGCCCTGGCGCGGAAGCCGTCCATCACCGCCTTGATGGTGGCCGCGCCCGAGGCGCCGGGCAACGTGGCGTTGAACTGCTTCGCGACGAACAGCCCGTGCGCGCGCTGCACCTCTTCGAGGTAGCCCAAGAGCGTCAGGCCCCGCGCCTTGCACCACGCCGCCATGTCGGCCACCACCAGCGCCGCGCCGATGCCGTCCTTGTCGCGCACCACCGGGCCCACCGAGTAGCCGAGCGCCTCCTCGTAGCCGACGACGAAGTTGGCGCCGCGCTGGAGCTCGTCGAGGGCGACGTTGGCGATCCACTTGAAGCCGGTGAGCGTCTCGGCGTACCGGCTGCCCAGCGCCGCGGCGATGGCCTTGAGCTGCGCCGACGAGACGATGGTGGTGACCACCAGCGGGTGCTCGGTCTTCTGCTGTGTCAGCAGGAAGTGCCCGAGCAGCACGCCCACCTCGTTGCCGGTGAGCATCACCAGGGCGCCGCTGGCGTCGCGCGCCATCACCGCCAGCCGATCGGCGTCGGGGTCGTTGGCCAGCACCAGGTCGGCCTTCACCGAGTTGGCGAGCGCGGTCGAGAGGTCCATCGCGCCCTTCTCTTCGGGGTTGGGGAAGCGAACGGTGGGGAAGCGCCCGTCAGGCTGCTGCTGCTCGGGCACCGGGGCGACGTGCTCGAAGCCCGCCTCGGCCAGGGCCTGCAGCACCAGCGCGCCGCCGACGCCGTGCATCGCCGTGTAGACGATGGAGAGGCCCTTCGTCTGGCGGGTCGGCCGCAGCGCGAGGATGGCGTCGAGGTAGGCGCGGGTGACGCTGTCCTTCACGTCGTGGAACAGGCCCCTGCGACGCGCCTCGTCTTCGTTCATCAGCGCGACGTCCTTCGCCGGCCCCACCGCGTCGATGGCCCTGGCGATGCCGGTGTCGTGGGGAGGGATGATCTGCGCCCCGTTGCCCCAGTACACCTTGTACCCGTTGTACTCGGGCGGGTTGTGGCTGGCGGTCACCATGATGCCGGCCGCGGCGTTGTGGCGAACCACGGCGAACGCGGTCAGCGGCGTGGGCGCCACGTCGGGGAACACCCAGGCCGGAATGCCCTCGGCGGCCAGCACCGCGGCGGCGTCTTGCGCGAACTCGACGCTGAGCAGGCGGCCGTCACGCCCGATGATGACGCCGCGGGTGGTGACGTCGGGCACCGTCGCCTTGAGGTAGCGCGCCAGGCCCAGCGTGGTGCGCCGCACGACGGCGCGGTTCATGCGGTTGGTGCCGCCGCCCAGCACACCGCGCAGGCCGGCGGTGCCGAACTCGAGCGCCATCGCGAAGCGGTCAGAGAGCTCGGCGGTGTTCTTCGCGGCGATGAGCGCCTCGAGCTCGGCCGCGGTGGTGGGGTCGGGGTCGGCGTCAGCCCAGGCCTGCGCGTCGCGAAGCAACCGGTCGGTGTCCATGACCGGGCTTCATACCCCCAATCGGCGCCGCCGCTTCAGTTGCCGCGCGCGCGAGGTACAGTGCGCCAACTCATCGCTGGGGGAGTCCTCATGTTCGCCATCGCGCTCACCGCCTCGCTCGTGCTCGCCGCGGGCCCGACGCAGCTCATCATCGACGTCTCGCCGCCCGGGGTGGTGGTGAAGGTCGACGGCAAGAAGGCCGGCACCAGCGGAGAGAAGCCCATCACCCTCAAGGTGGCCGCGGGCAAACACATCGTGCGGCTCGAGCACAAAGGCGACTCGCACGAAGAAGAGGTGCCGGTGAAGGCCGGCGAGAAGAAGACCTTCGTGCTCAAGCTCGAAGACGGGCGCACGGCCCCGGCCGAGCCGTCGTCGCCCTCGGAGCCCTGAGCGGCCTCAGCAGCAGTCTGCGCGCTGGCCCATCGACGGCGGCCTGCGCTCTCGCGAGTCAGCCGAGGAGCTCCCGCGAGCCGCCGCGTCAGGTCAGTACTTCGAGTCTGACTTGGTGCCCATCACGATGGCGATGGAGGCCGACGCGCCGATGCGGTTGGCCCCCGCCGCGAACATCTTCATCGCGTCTTCGGTCGAGCGCACGCCGCCCGAGGCCTTCACCCCGACGTCGTCTCCGACGATGCGGCGCATGAGGGCCACGTCTTCGGCGGTGGCGCCGCCCTTGGCGAAGCCCGTCGAGGTCTTCACGAACGCCGCGCCGGCCGCCTTCGAGAGCGCACAGCCGACGATCTTCTCGTCGTCGGTCAGCTGCGAGGTCTCGAGGATCACCTTGACCGGCACCGGCTTCGAGGCGTTCACCACGGCCTGGATGTCGTGGAGCACCAGCGCGTAGTCCTTCGCCTTCAGCGCGCCGATGTTGATGACCATGTCGATCTCTTTGGCGCCGCAGCGCACCGCCTCGCGCGTCTCGAAGGCCTTGGCCGAGGCGATGGTGGCGCCGAGCGGGAAGCCGACGACGGCGATGGGCTTGACGTTCGAGCCGTGGAGGGCGCGCGCCGCGGTGCCGATGTTGATGGCGTTCACGCACACCGTGGCGAAGCCGTACTTCTTCGCCTCGTCGCACAGCTTGAGCACCTCGTCGCTCGTCGCCTCGGGCTTGAGGAGCGTGTGGTCGATGAAGGGCGCGATGTCCTGGCTGGTGCGCAGGCGGTCGGGTGAGACGCGCGAGGCCAGGCCGTGGCGCACCGACTGCGAGGTGCCGCAGTTGTCGTGGTTGGGGCACTGGAAGCACGACGGCGCGCAGTCCTCCGTCTTCGGCGCGGACCCGGTGGAGGTCGACCCGTTCGAAGGGATCGAAGGCGACGCGGTGCAGGGCGCTTCGGTGCCGGCCTTGAGGGCGTCGAGCCGGCGGCGCACGCGGTCGGTGATCTCGTCGACGATTCTGCTGACGTCGTCTGCCATGAGGAGTGCGGGTGTAGCCCAGCCCCTTCGGCTTTTCGAGGATCTCCGGCGCAGTCTGTTGAGGCGCAGTCTTTCCCACCGCGCCCGGAGCTGACAACGTCACCCGGCCGTTCGCGCCAGGAGTGCCCGTGTCCTCGTCACGAATACTCGTCGTCGCGCTGGCGCTGGGCGCCTGCGGGGCTCCCGTGGAGGCCGTCGACGCTGGTCTGCCGATGCGTGACGCGGGACCAGCGCACGACGCCGGGGTGCCTCCCCCCGATGCAGGCGAGGGCGAAGACGGCGGCGCGGCCGGTGACGCCGGCCCTCAGCCCGACGCGGGGCACTTCGCCGACGCGGGGCACTTCGCCGACGCCGGGCCCGCCATCGATGGGGGCACGCCTCCGACCGACGCGGGCGCCGCCCTCGACGCTGGCGCAGCGCTCGACGCAGGGGTCTGGCGAGACGCCATCACCTCGGCTGCGGTGGGCTCCGCCTGCTACCGCTACCAGTGGCCGAGCCGGGGCCAGATGCCGCGCGGCTACGCGAAGGGGGTCGCCCTGTCGTTCGCGCGGGGCGTCTGCCAGCCGACGCGGTCCGACGTGGCGGTCGTCTCGATGGCGCAGACCACCAACACGCAGCGCGACGCGCTCGCCTGGTACAGCGCCCAGTTCGCCGCGCTGAACCTCGACAACAGCGTCGCCGGGCTCGACACCTTCCGGCACACGTACACCCTGTTGCTCGGCCTGGGCATGCGCGAGAGCTCGGGCGAGCACTGCACCGGCCGCGACACCTCGGCCACCAACACCACCTCGGACAGCGCCGAGGCCGGGGCCTGGCAGACCAGCTACGACTCGCGCACCTCGAGCCCGGAGCTGCCGCTGCTCTTCGACCGCTACCGCGCCTCGACGACGGGGTGCTTCCTCAGCGCCTACGCCGAGGGCGTCACCTGCAGCGCCGCCAACTGGCAGAACTGGGGCACCGGCGCCGACGGCCTGCTGTTTCAACGCCTCGAGAAGGAGTGCCCGGGCTTCGCCGCCGAGTACGCCGCGGTGATGCTCCGGGTACGGGGCGGGGCAGCCGGGCACTACGGGCCCCTGCGCACCCGCGCGGCCGAGGTTCGCCCCGAGTGCGAGCTGATGCTGCGGAGCGTGCAGGCCATCGTGACGGCCCACCCCGAGGTGTGCAGCCTGCTGTAGCCGTGGCGTCTCTTCGGGTTGCCGCAGCGGCCAGGGCGTCGACGCGCGCCCGCGGCTCGGTCGGCGAACGCGCCGGGAACGAGCCGCGAGGGCCTCGAGGCGCTACTTCCTGAAGCGCCAGACCCGCCCCGTGCCGGCCACGAAGCCGCCCGAGCCGTTGGGGGTGCCGCGGTCGACGCCGTAGACCCACGTCGAGTCGAAGGCGAGGCCGGTGGGTGTCACCAGGCCGCCGCGAACGGTGAAGGTGCTCGCGCAGCTCGGGAGCGAGCAGGCGCGCACCCGGTTGTCATTGCTCTCGGCCCACGCCAGCGTGGTGCCGTCGACGACGAGGCCGCCGGTGCCGTAGGCCGAGCCCGAGAGGTTGACCGCCGGGCCGCTCGCGGTGTCGGGGCCAGAGAGGGGAATGCGCCACAGCCCGCCGGTGAAGCTGGCCACGTAGACCGCCGACGCGTCGACGGCGACGCCAGAGACCGGAACGCCGTCGAGCTCGGCGCCGGTGTAGACGCCCGTCGGCCCGGCCCCGCAGCCGCTGAGGGGGCAGGCTTGAATTCGTCGCGACGGGCCAGCCTCCGCCATCCAGTAGAGGTAGCCGTTGGCCACCACCAGGTGCGCCGGGTAGGTGTTGGCGCCGGGCGCGGCGAAGGTGGTGAGGGTGCAGTTGGTCACGTCGCAGCGCTTCACGTTCTGGAAGTCGGTGGTGAGGTAGAGCGTGCCGTTGTCCACCGTGAGGCTGCTGGCGAAGGCGTTGGTGACCAGCGTGCCGTTGCCCGTGCCGCCGCAGGCCACGGTGTCGCAGCGGCGCACCTCGCCACCGCCCAGGGTGTAGAGGAACCCCGTGCTCGGCTCGCGCGCGAGGTCCACCAGGTCGGTGAAGCCCGTGCCGATGACCTCGACGCCCGCGTCGACCACCGCCCCGGCGTCAGGCGCCACGCCCGCGTCAGAGGCCACGCCGCCGTCGCTGGCGCCGGTGAGCTGGTAGAGCGACACCACCGTGCCGCGCGAGGAGCCGCGCATCAGGCGGAGCTGCGGCCCGCTCAGCATCGAATAGGCGAAGTTCTGGGTGGCGGAGCCCGCGGGGCAGGTCTGGGTCAGCACCACGGTGGGGCCCGCGTAGGCCAGGGCGTACTGCGTCGTCTGCGGCCCCGGGCCGTCGTCGGTCGTCGCGGCCACCTGGGTGCCGGTGATGCGGAGGGTCTGCGCGCGCTGCACGCCGGTCGGCCCCGAGGTGCCCGCGTCGGCGTCGTAGACGAGCTGCGAGACGAGCGCATAGTCGCCGTCTGGCACCACGCCGCCGGTGGCCTGGGGGCTGAGGCCCGCGGCGTACTGCTCGAGCACCACGGCCCCGGCCGAGCCTGGCCCGCTGCACGCGAGCGTCCCTGCGTCTGAGGCGGTGCCTGCGTCGGTGACGGTCCCCGCGTCGGTGGGCGACCCGCCATCGAGGAGCGTCCCGCCGTCGGTGGGCAAGCTGGTGCCCTCGGGCACGAAGACCATCTCGCGGAGCCCTCCGGTGACCGGCTCGAACAGCGTGAAGCGGCCGGCGGTCGCCGAGTAGGTGAAGGCGCGCGTGCCCGGCTGGGGGCAGTTGAAGGTGACGGTGAGCTGCGTGCCGTTGAAGGCCGCGCTCCCGCTGACGAGCTCGATGGCCTCGCCGGGCTCCTGGTAGACGCTGTCGAAGCGCAGCGAGCCGTTCACCATGGTGAGGCGCAGCGCCTGGCGCACCTGCCGTCCGGTGGGCCCGGTGGCGCCGCCGATGCCGGTGTAGATGATGGCCGACGCGCGCACCCAGGTGCCCAGCGCGACGGTGCCGCCGGCGGGGGCGGGCGCGGCGGCGGCCACGCGCTGCTCGGCCACCAGGCCGCCCGAGTTCGGCACGGCGTTGCACTGCCCCTGCCCGCCCACGGCCATCACCACCACGGCTTCGGCCGCGTTGGCCGCGCTGTCCGTCACCCGCACGGTGAAGACGAAGTTCCCGGCGGCGGTGGGCGTGCCCGAGAAGACGCCCGCGGCGTTGACGCTGAGCCCTGGAGGGAGCGACCCGGCCACGACCGAGAAGGCGTACGGCGCGGTGCCGCCCGAGACGACGAGGGCGCCCGAGTACGCGACGCCCACGCTGGCCGCGGGGAGCCCGCTGGTGCTGAAGGTGAAGCCGCTCCCGCTGACGACGGGCACGATGATGGAGAAGTGGGTGAGCTGGGCGGTCAGCACCTTGCGCTCGGTGTCGGCGGTGGTGGCGAGCTCGACGAACTGCATCGTCGATTGCGGGGCCAGCCGCAGGCGCAGCTCGTCGACGCCGGCGCCCCGCTGCTGCACCAGCGCAGGGTCGACCGGCACCTCGATGGAGAGCGGCGTGGCGAAGGTCTGCCCCTCGGGGCCGAGCACGAAGGCCTGGCCAACGGCGGGCGCGCCGGTCTGCGCGGGGTCGGGCGCGGCGGCGCCGGTGAGCGAGAGCTCGACGTCAGCGGACAGGGCGCCGGGCGGCACCACCAGCTTTGCGCCGGTGGGGTGCACCAGCGAACCACCGGCCGCGCCCACCACCTGCTTGACGGTGGTGGTGTCGACGGGCCTGAGCGCAGGCGTCGGAGGTGGGCAGGCAGACAGCGCGACGAAGACGAGCACAGACAGGCCGAGACCACGGCATCGCAACGGCAAAGTCATCGAGTTCCCCGAGCGTTGAAGTTGGCAACAGCGACTGCAGGGCGAGTGTATTTCGCGGCAGCAGGACGCGAACTCCAAAGTCGCGTCGGGGCGGCGGAGCTTGATTGCGCACAACCCGCCCTCGGCGTCAGCGCGCGCCGACGAAGGCCGACAAGGCGGCGCCCAGCTCGACGGCCTGGGTCTTCTGGAGGAGGGGTGTACTCGGTTCACTTGCGCTGAGCTGACGGGCTCCGCAGACCGGGGCTGCGCTACTTCTGGTCAGCGGCGACCGGCTTGTCGGCGCACTTCTCGGCGCTGAGCCAGCGCAGGTGCGGCCGGGCCTCCCTGAGGCGCCAGACGTCGCAACAGGATACCACCCCCCCGATTTCGCCGATCTCGAGCGCGCAGAGCCGCGTCCGACGATCGACGAAATAGAAGACGCGCCAGGAGGTGCCCGTGCCCGTCGCCGCCATCCCGCCCACGATGGTGACGACAGGCGCCTCGTCGTCGACCAGAACGGTGCCCACGCCGGCACAGCCGGCGAGGACGACGCTGAACAGCACGAGCAGGGCCGCGCGCATGGCGAACTTGTCTCTTTCAGTTCCCGGGATGTCAACGACGAGTTCCAATGGTGCCGCGCGCCGACGTCCAGCCCGCCTTCGAGCTCGCGAGCACCAGGCCTGTCCCACGGAGCCCTCGCTGCGAGTCATCGGGAGAAGGAACACCCACAGGAGAACCCCATGTCAGTTCGAGTCGGAGCACGAGGACCCGTCGTCACGCAGATTCAGGAGCGATTGGCGGCCAGCGGCGCGGGAGGACTGGGCGTCGATGGCCGGTTCGGGCGAGAGACCCGCGCGGCGGTCGTCGCCTTCCAGCGCTCGCATGGGCTCGCTCCCGACGGCGTGGTGGGGCGGCGCACCGCGGCCGCGCTCGGCCTGTCGGGCGACGCGTTCGAGCCAGCGCCCCGCACCCCGGGCGGCGGCGCCCCTGCTGGCCCCTCTCGCGGAGGCGCTGCGCCGTCGGGTGGAACGCCAGCCCCGGCAGGGCCTCCGCCGCTTCGGCTGCCCCCGGCCGACGCGCACCCGTACGACCGAATCACCACGATGAACGACCAGATGTCCGACCGGCTCGCCTGGTACCACGACCACGGCAGGGCGGTTCCGCCGGCCGAGCTGGCGGCGGCGCGGCGCCTCGACGAGATGAACGGCGGGCTCATTCTGCCCCTCACCGCCGACGACGGGGGCGCGATGAACCGCCTCGTCATCTCGAGCGCGCGGCTGCACGCCGAGGTCGAGCGGGCGCGGTGAGCAGCGCGGCTGGCGCTCCGCGTCGCCTGGGGTTCCTCAGCGGCGTGCGCTACAGCTGTGCGACGTGCCTGATCGACATCTTCGACCTTCCTGAGCTGAGCGATGCTGCCGTGGCGACAAGCCAGGGCGGCCAATTCGCGACCTACGGCTCCGACGTGATCTTCGTGGCGCCGGCGCCGGCTGCGAGCGACA
>JACSRE010000184.1 GCA_014879945.1 Myxococcus sp. | reverse complement strand
GCGCCGCCCGTTCGCGCGGTGCGGACGGGGGGGCGACGGGGCGCGGCGGCGAGGGCCGCCGACTGGGCGCCCGCGCCTGCGCCACCGTCGAACTGAAACTCACTGTCGCCGAGCGTGATCACGTCGCCGCTCTCGAGGGGCCGCTCTTCAGACACCTGCTCGCCGTTGACGATGGTGCCGTTGCCCGAGCCCAGGTCCGACACCGCCCAGCCCTCGTCGGTCTTGCGCACCAGCGCGTGCTTGCGGCTGACCGAGGTGTCGGGCACCGAGACGGTGGCGTCGGCGGCGCGGCCGATGGTGACCTCGTCACCCGAGAGCGGGAACTCCTGACCCGACGCGGGCCCGGCGCAGCACACCAGCTTCGCCGACGCGCGCGCAGCTGGGGCGGTGCCCGTGCGGCGCGGCCGGGTGGCGGCCGGCTGTTGGCCGGTCGAGCGTGCGCGGGCGGGTGGGTTCTTCGACGGAGGAGGCATCGACGACCGGTTCCTAGGTTCCTGCCGCATTGTTGAACACGAAGGCGAACACGATGGGTCCGAAGAGCACCATGAACACCGTCGGGAAGATGCAGGCGATCAGCGGGAAGAGCATCTTCACGGGGGCTTCGTTGGCCAGCTTCTCGGCCCGCTGGGTGCGCTCGATGCGCAGCTGGGTCGACTGAATGCGCAGCACCTTGCCGAGGCTGGTGCCCATCTTGTCGGCCTGAATGAGGGCGGTGACGAACTGGGTCAGCGCGGGCAGGTCGACGCGGAGGATCATCGACTTGAGCGCCTCTTCGCGCGTCTTGCCCATCTTCAGCTGCTTGAGCACCAGGTTCAGCTCGTCGCGCAGCGGGCCGTGCTTGCCCTTCTCGACCACCTTGGCGAGCGCGGCGGTGAAGTCGAGGCCGGCCTCGACCGACAGGGTCAGCAGGTCGAGGTTGAAGGGCAGCGCGCGGCTGATGGCCAGGTGGCGCTTGGTGACTTTGTCGTTGATCCAGATGATCGGGTAGAAGATGCCGATCAACGCGCCCACCAGCGACCAGAGCAGGTTCAGGTTGAAGAAGTTGGCGATGATGAGGCCGAACAACACGCCGACGACGAACCCGATCTCCTGGAACGCCATGATGTCTTCGGGCTTCCAGTTGCTCGACTCGCCGGCCTTGATGAGGTTGCGCCCCATCTTCGACTCGTAGCCCGGCCACATGAAGCGACGGTTCATGGTGCCGAGCTTGCGAACGGCGACCGCGCCGGCGCCCTGCACGCCACCGGCCGACTCCTCCTGCACCTCGATCACGAACTGCTCGAGCATGTTCGCGTAGATGCTCATCGTGAACAGCGCGACGGCGCCGACGGTCAGCATCGCCGTCAACACCATCAAGATCGTCGTCAATGGATCCATGGGCGTCCCTTGACCTAGATGTCGATGTTGGTGATGCGGCGAATGATGATCACGCCGAGGATCTCCATCAGCATGATCGCGGCGACGAGCACGTAGCCGAACCAGTGATCGAGCATGGGCTGCATGAGGTCGGGCCGCATGTAGTTGAGCACCACGCCGAGGATGAGCGGCATGGCCGACACCACCCAGCCCTGGAGCTTGCCCTGCGCCACCAGCGCCTCGATCTTGCCCTCGAGGCGGAACCGCTCACGAATCGTCGTCGAGAGGGTCTCGAACATCTCGGCCATGTTGCCGCCCAGCTGCCTCGAGATGTTGGTCGCGGTGGCCACCAGGTCCATGTCGTCGCTGCCGACGCGCCGGGCCATGTTGTTGAGCGCCTCTTCCATCGGCACGCCCAGCTTCACCTCTTTGGTGAACAGGCTGAACTCCTGCTGCAGCGGCGGGTAGCTGTCCTTGGCGATCTGCTCGGTCGCCTGCTGGAAGGTGAGACCGGCCTTGAAGGCGTTGGCCATGGCCTGGAGCGCGTCGACGAGCTGGTGGTTGAACTTCTTGATGCGCTTCTTGCGGTAGTGCTTCACGAGGATCATCGGCAGGAAGAAGCCGAAGACGGTGGCGCCGACGCACACCAGGGGGTTGATCACGAAGTACGAGAACAGCCCCAGCAGCGCCATCGACGCGATGTTGAGCACCAGCATCTGGCGCGGGTCGATGAAGAGGAACATGTCGGACAGGTCGTTCATCGACTTGACGATGTAGCGCTCCTGGTACTGCTCGAACGCCTTCGACAAGACGCCCATCACCACCAGGATGAGGAAGAAGACCGAGCCGGTGACGAGGAGTGCGACGAGTCCCTTCAGCATGGTTCGTTACTCCGCCCCGGTGGCCGTGCGGGTCTCGGACGCGGCCGAGCCCTTGATCACCTGAATGGTGTTGAACCGCTTGGCCTGGAGCACCTTGGTGCGCTCACCCGACAGCAGCGTGTTGATGGTGGCGCGGCCCCGCTCCTCGAGCACGTCGATGTCGTCTTCGTTGCGCAGCGACAGCGTGAGCGCGCCGAGCTCCTGCGCGAGCACGAGGATCTCGGCCTCTTCGGGGATCACCAGCAGCGAGACGTTCGCGTACTCGCGCTGCCCGTCGGGCACGAGGTTGATGTTGGTGGTGCCGGTGATCTTGCCGGTGGCGAGCACGATCACGTTCTGCAGCAGCGTGACGGCGACCTGCTCGCCCGTCGCGGGGTCCTTGAAGGTGCCGATGATGTCGACGTGATCGTTGGGGCGCACCCAGCCGCCGACCGACTGCGCGCCCTTGGTCTCGATGGTGACGGCGCGGGCCTTCTTCTGCACCTTGGTCGAGAGGCGCTCGGCGGCCTTGGTCGTCTCGAACTGGCTCCACAGCAGCGGGTCGCCACCCTGCAGCGGCACCAGCACCTTCTGGTTGACGATGTACGAGGCGGAGTCGGGCTTGACGACCGACGAGGTGACGAACTGCTCGGGAATGGAGCGCTGGCTGATCATCTCCATGGTGACGACGGTGCCCTCCGAGATGTCGACGGCGGCCACCACGACGGGCACGAGGTTCCAGCCCTTGCGAACGTCCATCTCCTTCTTCTTGACGGCCGAGTACGCGATCACGCCGGCGATCAGGCCGAGGCCGAGGGCGACGATGAGCGGAGTTTTGCCTTTGAGCATGGTGGAGAGATCTCCCGGTGATTCAGGGTCTGCCGTGGATTTTCGCGGGGAAACGCGGGGGCGATGCTAGCGACCGCAGATCAGCAGTGTCAAAGGACAAGAACACGTCCTGACCCGATGTCGGCCTCCATCGCACAGCCCGCCCGAGCGGGTGTCACTGGGCCTGAATCGCCTCTGCCGGCTTGGCTTCCTGGTCGGCGGCAGCCTTGGAGCGCGCGGGCCCCGCCTTGAGCTGCTTGCGTCGGTCGGCGACCTGCCGGGCGGCGGCGGTGCCGGGGAACTCGGCCAGCAGCCGCTCGCAGAAGGGCTGCGCGCGATCGAACTCGCTCATCGCTTCGTAGCCGTCACAGGCCCGCTTGAGGGCCTCGGCGCGTGAGTAGCCCGTCGCGCCTGCGTTGAGGGCCCCCACGGCCGCCATCACCTCGGCGCGCCGGTCGCCCGAGTTCGCGGCGGAGCGGGCCTGCGCGAGCTGCGCCTCGACGTCGCGCTGCTGGGCGCGCTGGCGGGAGGCGTCGCCGTCTGCGCTCTTGCTGACCGACTCGGTGACCAGGGCCGAGTCCACTTCGTCGTCCATCGAAGACGGCGCGCTGCGCGGCAAGCCATAGCTCGAGCCTGCGCTGCGGGCCGTCTTGGGCGCGGGCATCGCGGCGGGCTTCGACGGCGCGCTGGGCTCGGGCGACGCCTGGGCTGGCGGGGGTGGCGGCGCCTCGGCGCGCGCAAGGTCGGCCTTCTTGCCTGCCGTCGGCGCGTCGTCTGCAGGCGCGGCGAACAGGCCCGAGGAGCCGGTCGAGACACCAAAGCCGGGCCCGCTGGCAGTGCCACCGAGCCCCTGCCTCGCGGTGGTGCCGTCGTTGAGCTGGTCGTCGATGTTGTTCGCCGGCCGCTTCTTGGCGCTCTTCAGCCCCTCGAGCGCCACGCCGCGGCCCGCGTTGCCGTAGTCGAGGCGCAGCTCCTCTTCACCGCCTGCCGCGAGCTGTTCGCGCTTCGCGGCCGAGGCCCTGCCCGCGCCCGTGAGGTCCTTCGCTGCCAGCGCGTCGGCCCCGCCCTTGTCGGCGCCCAACTTCTCGGCGGGCTGCCTGGTCTGCGCCGCCTCGAGGCGCTTCCGCGCTGGCTCCTTCTGGGGCTCGGCAGTCCGATCACGCGCCGGCTCGGCCTGCTCCTCAGCGAGATCACCCAGCGCGATCGACTTCGCCTTCGCCTCGGCGCCGGCCTCACGGCTGCCGCGCTTGGCGGTGCGCTCGTCCCACGTCGGCGCATCGACGACGGGCTCGGCCTCGGCAGGCGTGGCGGCGACCGGCTGAACGGCGGCGGGGGCCTGCGGCTTGCGCTCCTCCATCCGCGCCTCTTTCTCGGCGGCGGCGAGCAGCTCGCTGGCGTGCTGCGGCGACGAGTCGCTCGCCCGCACCGCGACCACCCCGACCACCACCAGCGCCGCGGCCGAGCCCAACACGAAGAGCCACCGCCGCCAGGGCGCCTGACGGGCCGCCTTGCTCCGGTTGGCGTGCTGCTCGGCGTAGCCCAGCAGCGACTCGAGCCCGGCGTCTGGCGCGGCCACCATGGGCAGCGGCGCGAACACCGACCGCACGCCCCGAATCTGCTCCAGCGCCTGGCTGCACTTCGTGCAGGTGCGCACGTGCGCGTCGACGGCGCTGGCCTCGTGGGCCGAGAGCTCGCCGTACGCGTAGTCGAGGAGCTTGTCCTCGTAGTGGTGCACACCCGCGCTCATCGTCAGCTCGCCACCGTTCTCGACGCGTCCATCGTTTCGCCTTCGACCCCGAACTCCGCCAGCTTCTTCCTGAGCCCTTCGAGGGCGTACCGCATGCGGCTCTTCACCGTGTTCTCGTTCACGCCGGTGACCTCGGCGATCTCCTTGAAGCCGATGCCGTGGTACTCGCGCAGCAGAAACACCTCGCGCTGCTCGGCAGGGAGCGCCGAGATGGCGCGCTCGAGCAGCGGCCGCAGCCGGGCGTTGTGCGCGCCGCGATCGGGCGTGGCGACGGCCTCGTCGGCCACCGATTCACCCTTCGAGCGACCCTCGGCGCCATCGTCGCCCGCCGCCGGAGCGTCGAGCGAGTCGGTGGCCCGGTAGGTTTCTTTGCGCGCGTTGTCCACGCAGAGGTTCCTCGCGATCGTATAGACCCAGGTGGTGAACCGGGCCTTTGGCTCCCATTCGCTGCTGCTGCGCACCACCTTCAGCCACGTCTCCTGCAGCAGGTCCTCGGCACGCTGCCGATGACCGACATAACGAAGGATGAAGTTGAAGACCGCCTGACGATGACGGGTCACGAGCGTGGCAAACGCCCGGGCATCACCCGACTTGAACGAGAGCATGAGGTGCTCGTCGGTCGTCTGCGGTCCCAACCTTTTCCTCGTTGTGTCGCACCCTCTTCAACGAGCGGCGCGCCTGGGTGATCTACGCACGACGTGAGCGGCGGTAAGTCGCGAGAATGACAGGCAACGCCACGACTGTCACGAGGACGAATTGGGCAAACAATGCGGCGGGAAAGGGCCGCTGGAGGTGGATGAACAGGCTGCGCCCAAGCCCCAGTCCCAGCAAGACGCCGGTGAAGGTGCGCCAGGGGTTCGAGAAGGCGTGGGGCCGAAACCGCCCGAACGCCCAGTCCGCGGTCGCGGGCAGGGTGAGCGCGAGCACGACGGGCACGTCGTGCGCCCACTCGAGCGGCGCCTGAACCGCAAAGAGCGTCACCAGGGCGGCGAACATCGTCGGGTAGACGCCCAGGCAACGCGCGCAGACCCGCAGCGGCCCCAGCCGATAGCAGCGGTGCCATTCTTCGCGGGTGTGGTGGCTGAGCCAGAACATCGGGGTCACTTCACCATGACGCAGGCCGCGGCGTGCGGGGCCTCGGACAGCCGCGGCGTGACGGCGCACGCGTCGGTCGCGAACGGGCAGCGGTGACGAAAGGCGCAGCCCGGCTCGGCGCCGACGGGGCGGTCGAGGGCCGGGATCACGTCGCCGCCGAACAGCGAGCGGGTGTACGGGTGCAGCGGCGACGTCGAGACGCTGGCGAGCGCGCCCCGTTCGACGACCCGGCCCGCGAACATCACCGCGAGCTTCGTCGCCAGCGCCCGCACCACGTGCAGGTCATGCGAGACCAGCACCAGCGTCAGGCCGCGGGTCGCGCGGAGCTGACGCAAGAGCGCGAGCACCTGCGCCTGCACCGACACGTCGAGCGCGCTGACCGGCTCGTCGAGGAGCAGCACCTCGGGCTCGAGGGCGAGCGCCCGCGCGATGGCGACGCGCTGCCGCTGTCCGGCCGACAGCGCCCGCGGGAGCTTCGGCAGACAATCGGCGGGGAGCTGCACGTCGGCCAACAGCCGCTCGAGGCCGGCGGTCGTCACCGGCCGCCGGTGGATCTCGAAGGGCTCGGCGAGGCTCTCGGCGATCGAGCGCCGGGGGTCGAGGGCCGCGGAGGGATCTTGAAAGACGGGCTGGATGAGCCGGCGCCGGTCCCTCAGGTTCGAGAGCGTCGAGAGGTCTTCGCCGCCCCAGCGCACCACCCCCGAGGTGGGCGCGATCAACCCGAGCCACGCCTTGAGCAGCGTGGACTTGCCGGAGCCGCTCTCGCCGATCAGGCCGAGCACCTCGCCGCGCTCGACCGCCAACGAGACGTCGCGCACCGCGGCCTGGCGTGCGCCGGGGTGCTGCACGGTCAGCCCTTCGACCGAGAGCAGGCTCACCGCGCCACCAGCGGGTGAAAGCAGGCCACGCCGTTCAAGAGCCCCGGCTGGCTCGCGCACGCAGCCGAGGCGCGGGCGCAGCGCGGCTGAAATCGACAGCCCTCTGGCCGCTCCGCCAGCGGAGGAATCGCCCCGGCCATCACCTTCGCCTCACCCCGATCGAGCCGCGCGCCGAGGAGCCCGGCCGTGTACGGGTGCCGCGGCGACGAGAACACGTCAGGGAGCGCGCCGGCTTCCGCGACCCGGCCCGCGTAGAGCACCAGCACCTCGTCGGCGATGGCCTCGGCCGCGGCGAGATCGTGCGTGATGAAGAGCAGCGAGAGCCTGCGGCCCTCGACCAGGCCCCGCAGGCCCTCGAGCACGCTCTGGCGGAGCGAGGCGTCGAGCGCGGCGGTCGGCTCGTCCACGAGGAGGACGCGGGGCTTCGCCGCGAGGGTCGCCGCCAATGACACCCGCTGGCCCATGCCGCCCGAGAGCTGGTGGGGGAACAGCCGCGACACCGCGCGCGGGTCGGTGAACCCCACCTCGGCCAGCAGCGCCTCACGCGCAGCCTCACGGTCGCGCGCGTTCGACACCCGCGCGACGGTCTCGAGCACCTCGTCGATGAGCCGGCCGACGCGCATCACCGGGTCGAGCGCGCCCAGGGCGTCTTGCGGCAGGTACGCGAGCGTTCGACCCCGCAGCGGCGCCAGCGAAGGCGTGTCGGAGACCGGCGCGCCGTCGACGACGAGCCGGCGCCACCGCGCGCGCAGCCCAGCCGGCAGGAGCCCCACGAGGGCCAGCGCGCTCACCGTCTTGCCGCTCCCCGACTCGCCCACCAGCGCGGCGACGCGGCCCGGCTCCAGCCGCAGCGAGAGCCCTTCGACGAGCGTGGCCGAGCCGGCGGCGACCTCGAGCTCCTCGAGCTCCACGAGGCTCATGATCGCGTCAGGGCTTCTTGGCCAGCGCCTCGAGGATCTCGGCCTCGGTCACCAGCCCCTTGAGCACCAGGGCCTTCACGGCGCCCGCGATCAGCCGCGACGGCGGCACGTCGTCGAGGCGCCCGGTCCACTCGCCGGGGGTGAGCACCACCGCCGGCGCGGTCGCGGCGGCCGAGGCCCCCGATGGGCCCAGCCACGACGGCAGCGACTGTGGAACGGCCGGGGCTGGCTCGGCCTGAGGCGCTTCGGTGACGACCTCGTCCATCGCCAGCACCGAGGACTCACCCGACTGGGGGACCAGGGGCAGCTCGAACGCGTCGGCGGCGGCGCCGGCGTCACCGAACAGCTCGGCCGCCGCGGGGGCGGGGGTGCCGGCGATGAGGGCGTCGACGCCCACCAGCGAGTCACCCGTTGACAGCTCGGCGCCGGAGTGGGCCTCGGCGAAGAAGTCGGCGCCCGTCGACGCCGCGTCCGAGAAGAGCTCCCCTTCTCCGGTGTCTGGCGCGGCGAAGAACGCCTCCGCGGCCTGTGGCAGCGGCTCGGGCGTGGAGTCCAGGGGCAGCTCCTCGAACGACACGGCCTCTTCTTCGAGCGTCGAGAACGCCCCGGTCGTCGCGTCGGGGGCCGCGGGCGCCGCGGCGAAGAAGTCGTCAGCCGACGCTGCAGGCGCCCTTCCGAAGTCACCCGAGCCCTCGTCGAAGGCGACCTCGAAGTTCCCCGACGACTCGGCGGCGGGCGCCGCTGGGGGCCCGAAGTCCCCTGACTGCTCCTCCACCACCTCGTAGGTGACGGCCTCTTCTTCCGGGGCGGCCGGGGCGAAGTCACCCGACGCCTCCGAGAGGGACACCTCGAACGACCCCGAAGACTCCGCCGGCGGCGGGCGCGCGGCCGTCTCGTCTTCGATCGCCGAGGTCAGATCGAAGGTGCCGCTCGACGACGAGGTCAACCCCGACGACTCGAGGCCCTCGAGCGCGACGTCGCTGAGCTCGTAGGCCGCGGGCACCGGGCTGGGCGCGATGCGTGGAGGGGGCGGCGGCGCCGGCTCGACCTGCACGACGGGCCTGGCCTCGAAGAACTCAGGCTCCTCTTCGTCGCGCTGTGGGCTCGCTTCGGACGCGCTCAGCTCGAACGGCGCCGGCGAGACCGAGGCCACGGCCGGCGGCGGCGGCACGTCGGCGGTCGTCGGGAGCGGCAGATCGAGCCCCGAGAACAGATCATCGCCCAGCGGCGCCGGCGCCTCGAGGTCGAGGGAGCCGAACAGCTCCTGGGCGGTCGGCGAGGAACCGCGCCCCGGTGCGACGCGGCCCACGCTCGGCGCGACCGGCATGTCGACGGCGACGCCCGAGACGCCGTTGTGGAGCGCCTCGATCTCGTCGGCCGACGCGACGTACCGCACCACCTTGCGGTTGACCGAGGCGCGAAGCTCCTCGATCGCGTCGACGTTGGAGGGGTCGGCCATCGCCACCGACATCGAGTCGCCGGTGAGGCGAAACGGCACCAGCCGGTGCTGCACCTGGAACTCGAGCGGCACCGCGCCGAGGACGTCGGCGGGCACCGGCGGCAGCTGCACGAAGGGAATCGAGTGCTGCTGCGAGAGCGCCCGGGCGAGCTGGTGCGGCGTCAACCGCCCCAGCGACACCAGCAGGTCACCCAGCCGCGCGGGCTCGCCGCCCATCTGGTCGCCCAGCGCGAGATCGAGGTCGGCCTGCGTCACGACGCCCGACGCGAGGAGGATTTCACCGAGCTTCTTGCGCATGGGCCCTCAGCGCTTGACCTTCGCCAGGTACTCTTCGCGCGTGAACACGCCCTTCTGAATCAGGAGCTCGACCATCGCCTTGAGCGCGCCGACCTCTCTGCGCTGCGCCTCTTCGATGGCCTTGAGCGTCTCGGCCGGCGTCTTGCCGGTCAGCGACGTCGCCGGGGCGCTCGAGGCGGGCACGTCGGCCAGCGAGGCCGTGCGGGGCAGTGGAATCGACTCGGCCGTCGCCTTGCGCTCGCTGGTGCGCTTGGCCGCGATCTCTTCGGCGCTCTTGATGATGGTGTGGCCTTGAGAGTCGACCAGCTTGAAGCTGCCCTCGACGTCGTCGACCTCGCCGGCGCCATCGTAGAAGCGCGCGAACGCCCGGGCGATCGCCTGACGACCCGCGATCTGGGGAATCACCTTGCAGCGCGAGACCGAGCGCAGGGTGTCGAGGTGCTTGAGGTTCTGCGGCTCGGCCATGGCCACCATCAGGGCCTTGCCGTCTTCGCGGAGCTGGAGCGGGAGCGCGACCAGATCACGCGCGATGTCGGCGGGGATCTTGGCGCGCACGTGCGCGGGCACCCCCTGCACCGCCTCGAGGTTCACCGCCGGCACGTTCAGCTGCTTCGACAGCGCCTTGACCAGCATGTCCTCGGTGACGAGGCTCATGCGCACGAGGATCTCGCCGAGCTTGCCGCCCCACTTCTGCTGCTCCGCGAGCGCCGCCTTGAGCTGGCTCTCCGAGACAACTTTGGCTTTGACGAGCAGGTCGCCGAGACGAATCGAAGGCATGAACAGGGGTGAGTCTACCCGGTCAGCGGCGCACGTCGAATCTTCGCTCCAGGCCTTTCCCGACCGCCTGCGTCGCGAGCACCAGCGACGCGATGGCCAGGCCGGGGAAGAGGGCGAGCCACCAGGCCCCCGGGGTGACCAGCGAGCGATGGGCCTGCTGGAGCAGCTCGCCCCAGCTCGCCGTCGGGGGCGCGACGCCGAGCCCCAGGAACGAGAGCGCCGACTCGAGCAACACGGCGCTCCCCACCGCGAAGGTCGACGACACGATGACCGGGGCCAGGGCGTTGGGCACCAGGTGCCGCACCAGAATTCGCGCCTCGCTGGCCCCCAGCGCGCGGGCCGCCAGCACGAAGTCGAGGCCCTTGAGGCGCAGCACCTCGGCGCGCATCAGCCGGGCCGGCTCGGGCCAGCGGGTCAGCGCCAGCACCAGCACCACCGCGGTCAGCGACGGCGTGCGGAGCGCCGCGACCACCACGATCAGGAAGAAGATCGTGGGGAACGTCGAGGCGATCTCGAGCGCCCGAGAGAGCAGCAGATCGACCACCCCACCCTTCCACCCGGCCAGCGCGCCCAGCGTCACCCCCAGCAGCGACGACAGCAGCACCACGCCGAGCGCGATGAGGAGCGTCACCCGGGCCCCGTGCACCAGGCGGGCGAACACGTCGCGGCCGATGTCGTCGGAGCCCAGCCAGTGGCGCGCGTCGGGCGCGAAGGGCGGCGCGTCGGTGCGGGTCGTCCCCGTGGTGGCGAGCGTCTGGCGCGGCCCGAACTCGACCAGGGTCCCGATCATCCACTCCGCGCGGCGGCGCAGCCCAGGCTGCGTCTCGGCCTGGAGCGCGGCCGGCCGGGTCCAGAGGGGCGCCAGGTAGGTGCGCCCGTCCACCCGCACCGCGATGGGCAGATCGGAGGCGAGGAGGTCGGCCCCCAGCGCGAGCGCCACCCACAGCGCGATGACCGCGGCGCCGAGCCGGGCGCTCATGGCGCGCTCCCTGGCAGGCGCAGGCGGGGGTCGATGAAGGCCGAGAGCACGTCGGTCACCAGCATCGAGGCGAGGGTGACGGCGGCCATCACCGCGGCCACGCCCATCACGACGGGGTAGTCGCGCGTGCCGATGGCCTCGAAGGCCAGCAGGCCCATGCCCGAGACGCCGAACACCCGCTCGATGACGACGCTGCCGGCCACCACGTGTGGCAGGTGCAGCCCGATGACGGTGACGACGGGCACCAGCGCGTTGGGCAGTGCGTGGCGCCAGAGCACCCGGCGGGCGTCGAGGCCCCGGGCCAGGGCGGCGCGCACGTAGTCCTGCTCGAGCGACTTCGAGACACCGTCACGCACGAAGCGGGTCAGCATGGCCGTGGTGGGCCACGCCAGGCAGAGCACGGGCAGCACCAGGTGCCAGGCGAGATCGAGCACGCCGGCGCCGGGGCCCGACGAGAGCCCCTGGAGCGGGAAGAGCTCCACGCCGCGCGGGGTCGCGAGCAACAGCAGCGCCATCACCGCCACCCAGAACGAGGGCACGCCCGAGGCGAGGGTGAGCGCCGCCGAGACGACGCGCGCCCAGCGCCGCTCGTGCCTGGCCGCGAGCTGGGCGCCGACGAACACCGACGCCAGCACCGACACCAGCAGCGCCAGCCCCGACACCAGCACCGTTCGAGGCAGGGCCTCGCGCACGCGCTCTGTGACGGGCGCGCGATCGACGACGCTGGCCCCGAGATCGAGGCGCGCCAGGCGCCCAAGCCAGGTGAGGTAGCGCTGCCCGAGCGGCCGCTCGAGCCCCAGCTCGCGTCGCGCCGCCTCCACCACGGCCGCGGAGGCCTGCTCCTCGTCAGCCAGCTGGAGCGGATCGCCCGGCGCCAGGTGCGCGACCGCGAAGGTGATGGCGGTGATCACCACGAAGGTGGGCACCATCAACCCCAGGCGGGTGGCGATCAGGCGGCCCATCTCAGGGCTCCACCCAGACCTTCGCGAGCTCGTACCAGGCCAGCGACGGCGTCAGGCCGTGCACCCGGCGCTTGGCGGCGTCGAGGGCCGGCCGCGCCGTGAGGAAGAGGTAGACCTGCGCGTCGAAGAGCCTGCGGTGCAGGCGCCGCTCGAGGGCAACGCGCGCGTCGCCCTCGCGGGCGGCCCTGATCTGCTCCAGCAGCGCGTCGATCTCGGGGTCGGCCAGGTTGACGTAGTTCTTCCCCCCATCGGCTTGCGACGAGTGGAACAGCTCGAACTGATCGGTGACGGCGTCGGGGCTCGACCAGCTCATGGCCGCGGCGTCGAAGTCGTGGGTGCGCATGCGCTGAATGCTCTGCGCGGCGTCGACCGGCTCCACGGTGAGCGACACGCCGACGCGCGCGAGCTGCTCCTGGAAGAGCGGCACCACCTTCGCCTGCCGCTGCGAGGCCGTCACCATGAGGAAGGAGAAGGCCAGCGGCTGCCCGCCGTGCTCCCGCACGCCATCGCCGTCGCCGTCAATCCACCCGGCGTCGGCGAGCAGCGCCTTCGCGCCTTCGGGATCGAACGGAATCGGCTTCACCTCGGGGTCGCAGCTGGTCGACCCGAGCAGGAAGGGGCAGGTGGTGCGAGCCTCGAGCCCGAGCTCGACGGCGCGGGAGATCACCTCTGCGGGGTACGCCATGGCCAGCGCTCGGCGCACGCGCGCGTCGGCGAACACCGCGCGACGCTGGTTCCACCCGATCCACGCGTAGGCGTTCTCGTCGGTGCGGAAGCGCCGGTACCCGGTGAAGGCCCAGGGCTGCTGCTCGACGGCGCGCCAGGTCGCCGGCGGGATGCGCGTCATCAGATCGAACTCGCCCCTCTCCCAGAGCTGGGCGGCCACCGTGTCGTCCTTGACGAAGCGCACCACCACGCCGTCGAGAAAGGCCGGCTCGCGATGGCCGTCGAAGCGCGCCAACACCAGGCGCTCTGCGGGCACGAACGACGACAGCTTGAAGGGCCCGGTGCCGACGGGCGCGCGGTGAATGGGGAGCGTATCGAAGTCTCCCGCCAGCGCCTCTTCGGGCATCATCGGCACGCCGCCCAGGAGCGCCCGCACCGCGAAGGGCGTCGGCGGCGCGCGCCACCGGATCACCACCGTCAGCGCGTCGGGCGTCTCGACGCTGGCCAGCTCGCCCAGCGCCGCGCGCATCGCCACCGTCGGGTTCTGCGCGGCGGTGATCGCCGACAGCACCGCCTTGACGTCGGAGGAGCTGAAGGGGCTGCCGTCGTGAAAGGTGACGCCGGGGCGCAAGGTGACGGTCAGCGCCTCGCCTTCGGTGAACGCGCTCGCCAGCCACGGGAGCAGCGGCCCCTCGGGGTGCCGCGGGTCGACCCGGCCGAGCGTCTCGTAGAGCGTGCCGGTGGTGTAGCGAACCATCGTGCCTTCGGCGTACCGGTCGTGAATGCGGGTGAAGCCGCTGGGCTCGACGCCGACGCGCACGGTCAAGGTGCCGCCCCGGCGGGGCGTCGCGCCGACCTCGGGCACCGCGCGGCCCTCCAGCCAGGCGGCGTCAGGCGTTGGCGAGGCGCTCCTGGAGGAGCAGCGCCCGCAGGCGACGAAGACCAGGGCCGTCGCCAGCAGCGCGCCTGACGACTTCACGGCGGCGCGACCGCCTGTCCGTTGGCCTGCACCTCGACGACGGGAATGCCCTCGGGCGGCTCGAGCTCGAAGAGGGTGACTTCGGGCGCCTCGTTGACGGTGATGTCCTTGTAGAGGAGCTCGACCCGGGTGTTCGCGCTGGGCGCGTCGAGGGTGAGGTGCCGCGGCAAGGTGGCCGGGCCGAAGGCGGTCAGCGCGTCGGCGTCGATGGCGTAGGTGGTGAGCCCCTCGACCCGCGAGCGGGTGACGCGGTGGGTGCCGGTCGAGACGGTGAGGCGCTGGGTGATGGCGCCGCGCCGCAACGTCAGGGCGTAGCTGCGCGCCGCCTCGTCGACGGCCAGCGACGACGACTCCGCAGGCACGCGCGGCACCCGGCCCAGCAGGAGCGAGGCCAGCTCGCGCGGCGGCAGCGCGATGGGCACGAAGCGCGCCATGTTCTCGACCGACGCGGGCCCGCGGAAGTACTTGCGCTGCTTGGCGTCGTAGAGGCCGAAGCGCTCCCCGTCGGTCACCAGAATGCCCTCGGGCCGCCCGAAGAAGTCGAGCTGCTCGATGTGGAGCTGGGCCGGGTGAAGCACCGCCACGAAGAGCGAGACGCTCCCCTTCCCTTGCGGGCTCTCGACGATCAGCTTGGCGTCGCCTCGCACCGAGAAGATCTGCGCCTCGGCGAACTCCACCCGTTTGAGCAGGTCGGCCCCGTCTTTCGCGGGGCCGTCTTTGCCGTAATCAAGCGGGGGCAACCGGGGGCAGGCGCACAGGCCAGCCGAGAGGAGCAGAACCGAAGCTCCGCGGAGCAGCGTCATGGCGCCAGAGAGTACGGCCCGCTATGACTCCGGTCCATCAATGAGCTTCGACGAGCTGATGCACTACATCCGCCTCGGCGGCCTGACGATGGCGGTGATTCTGCTCGCGTCGGTGCTCGCCCTCGGCGTCGGGATCGAACGACTCCTCACGCTCTGGGGCGTGGGCTCGAAGGCCCGCGAGCTGGGCCAGACCATCGCCAGGCACCTGCTGCGCGGTGACGTGCCCGCGGCGCGCTCGGCGGCCGAGCGGGCGACGACGATGTCGGCCGACCTCTTCCGCGCCGGCTTCGAGCGCGCCCAGAAGACGACCGGCGCCCCGCTCGAGGCGGCCGTCGATCGAGAGCGCATTCAGCTCGCGCTCAAGATGAAGCGCGGCCTGTGGATTCTGGGGACCATCGGCGCGACGACCCCCTTCGTCGGGCTGTTCGGCACCGTCGCGGGCATCATGAAGTCGTTCCGCGATCTCGGGGTCGACGTCGAGCAGGGCGGCAGCGGCGGGTCGGCCGCGGTGATGATCGGCATCTCGGAGGCGCTCGTCGCCACCGCCGCCGGCATCGTGGTGGCCGTCGAGGCGGTGGTGCTCTTCAACATCTTCCAGGCGCGCCTGGGCCGCCTCAACGTCGAGCTCAAGCTGATCGCCGAGGAGTTCGTCGAGCTGCTGCGGGAAGCGCCGCGCCAGGGAACGCCGTCGCCCGAGGTGGCTCCGGTGCCCTCGCCTCCCTCGGCTGTCACCACCGCGAGCCCCGCGCCGGCTGGGGGCGCCTAGTCCATGGCGATGGGCCAGGTCCCCGGTGGCTCCGATGATCCCACCGGAGAAGACGCGGTCTTCTCTGAGATCAACATCACGCCGCTGACCGACATCTTCCTGGTGCTGCTGATCATCTTCATGGTGACCAGCTCGGTGATCGTCAACCAGGGCCAGGGCGCGAAGTCGGGCCTCAAGGTGAACCTGCCCCAGGGCGGGGCGGCCGACGTGGCGGCCAACACCAACGATCTCTCGGTGGCGATCCTCGCAGACGGCCGGCTGGTGCTCAGCGGCGACGTGGTCAGCGCCGAGGAGCTCAAGAAGGCCTTCGAGGACGCGAAGGCCAGGAGCCCCGACACGCTGGTGATCGTGCAGGCGGACGAGGGCGTCGCGCACGGCAAGGTGGTCGAGGTGATGGAGCTGGCGAAGGCCGCGGGCCTGGGGCAGCTCGCCATCGGCGTGCGGGAAGCGCCGGGCAAGTAGCCCGCTCAGGGCGCGGTGATGAAGGCCCCCAGCGCCCGCCACACCTCGGCCCGCCCGGCGACGTCGTTGTGCCGCCCACCGGCGATGCGAAGCAGTGTCGCGTTCGGCAGGGCGCTCGCCAGCCGCGCCCCCAGCTCGAACGGAACGACCTCGTCATCGGAGCCGTGGACGATCAGCACCGGCTGCCGCACCTCCCCTGCCCTCGAGAGCGAGTCGAAGCGGTCACGCATCAAGAGCCGCACGGGAAGAAACGGCATGGCGCGCGCCCCGACGTCGGGCAGCGAGGTGAAGGGCGTGAAGAGCAGGAGGCGGCTGCCGGTGCCGCGCGCCGCCAGCGCCACGGCGACCCCCGAGCCCAGCGACTGCCCCGAGACGATCAGCCGGTCGGTGGTGATGCCCATCGGCCCCTGCAGGTGCCGCACGGCGTCGAGCGCGGCCTCGACGATCGACGCCTCGCCAGGCGCGCCCTTCTCGCGCGCGAGCCCGTAGCCCGGGTACTCCACCGCGACGAATCCCACGCCCTGCGCGTGCCAGGCGTCCGCCATCCACGCCACCGAGCCGAGCTGTTCGGCGTTGCCGTGGAAGTGCAGCACCCAGAGCGCGTCAGGAGAAGGCGGCGGGCGCACCAGCAGCACCGTGTGCGGGAGCTCGACGAGCTGCGCCGCCGAGACCGGCAGGACGACCTGCGGCGCGGGGAACACCAGCGCGCGCTGGGCGAAGAACGCCACCGCCACCAGGGCCAGCCACCCGAGCGCCAGGGCTCCGACCACGCCCGTCACCACCCGACGAATCCAAAGCATCGAGCGCGCATGGTGTCACACAAGACGACGGGCCCGGCCGCGCTCAGAGGGAGCTCGTCCGGGCCCGGTGACCGCTGGGAAGGGCGACTCAGAACGAGGCGAAGGCCGCGTCGCTGATGTCCATCGGGCTGGTGTCTTCGAAGGTGACCAGCTCGGCCAGCTGCTTCACCTGCGGCAGCACGTTGCGGCCGTAGTAGAGCGCGGAGTACCGCTTGCCCTCGTAGAAGGCGCGATCGGCCGCGGTGGGACCCAGCTTCGCGAGCGCCTCTTCGGCCCGCACCCCGGCGTCGAGCAGCACGAAGCCGACGGTGGTCTTCGCCATCATCTCGAGGAACCGGTTGGCCGACAGCGGCACCAGCGTCACCTTGTCCGACTGGCTCCAGCCCATGAAGCCCATGGCCGTCGAGACCACCGCCTCGGACGCGTCACCGAGCGCCGCGACCTCTTTGCCGAAGATCGGGTGGCTCTTGTGCTTCTCGACGAAGGTGGCGATGTCGCTCATGAACGTCTGGAAGTTCGCGCCGCCGTTCTGGCCCAGCTTGCGACCGACGAGATCCATCGCCTGGATGTGGTTGGTGCCCTCGTAGATGCTCAAGATCTTCGCGTCGCGCAGGTACTGCTCGACGGGCCAGTCCTTGAGGTAGCCGGCGCCGCCGTAGACCTGCAGCGCGATGGCGCACAGGCGGAACGCCTCGTCGCTGGCGTAGGACTTCACGATGGGCGTCAGCAGGTCGACCTGGCTGGCGTGGTAGGTCGCCTTCTCGTCGTCCTTGCCCTGGTAGATGAGCGAGAGATCGCGGTGCGCGGCGAGCTTCACCACCAGCGCGCGAATGCCCTCGGTGTGGCTCTTGAGCTCGAGCAGCATGCGGCGCACGTCGGGGTGCTCGATGATGGGCACCCGCGGGGCGGCCGGGTCCTTCCACGACTTGAAGTTGGCGCCCTGCTTGCGGTCCTTCGCGTACTCCAGCGCGTTCAAGTAGGCGCTCGCGGCGATCGCCAGGCCCTGAATGCCGACCGCGATGCGCGCGCCGTTCATCATGCGGAACATCTGGGGCATGCCCTGGTGCTCCACGGCGCCGACGAGCTCGCCGACACACTCGCCGTTCTCGCCGAAGTTCAACACACAGGTGGCCGAGCCGTTGATGCCCAGCTTGTGCTCGATCGAGGCGACCTGCACGTCGTTGTGGGGCCCCAGGGTGCCGTCGGCGTTCGCGCGCTTCTTGGGCACGATGAAGAGCGAGAGCCCCTTGGTGCCCGCAGGCGCGCCTTCGATGCGCGCCAGCACCAGGTGCACGATGTTCTCGGCGAGATCGTGATCGCCACCCGAGATGAAGATCTTGGTGCCGCTGATCTTGAAGGTGCCATCGGCCTGCTTGACGGCCCTGGTGACCGCGGCGCCGACGTCGCTGCCGGCCTGCGGCTCGCTCAGGCACATGGTGCCGCCCCACACGCCGTTGAACATGCGGTCGGCGTAGAGCTTCTTCTGGTGCTCGGTGCCGCACTGCGAGATCACCTCTGCCGCGCCCCAGGCCAGGCCCGGGTACATGTTGAAGGCGGTGTTGGCGCCCGAGGTGATCTCTTCGATGATGGCGTAGAGCGCGAACGGCGCGCCCTGCCCGCCGTGCTCCTTCGGCACCGCGATCTGCTTCAGGCCCGCCTCGAAGAGCTGCTTCCAGGCGTCTTTGAAGCCCTTGGGCGTGATGACGCTGCCCTCGACGACCTTGCACCCCTCGCGGTCGGCGGAGCCGTTGAGCGGCCCGAGCACCTCGCGCGCGAAGCGGTAGGTCTCCTGGAGAATGGTCTTCGCCGTCTCTTGGTCCCACCCCTCGTAGGGGCCCTTGCCGGCGATCTCCGCGAAGTTGAACTGCTCGAACAGCACGAACTGCAACTCACGAAGATCGGCTTTGTAGCGGTTGATTCCAGCTGACATGTGTCGCTCCAGGAAACGGCCCATTCCCGACTCAAGTTCGGGTGCTCGTCACGACTCGTGACACCCTGCGTCGTAACGGGGCCAATCCTGCGCGTCACTTGATTTTCAAGTCAACGGTTTTCGACGCGCCGCGGCACAACAGCAAAGCTACTTCTTCTTCTTCGCGGGCTTGCTGGCTTTTGCGGGCTTCTTCGCGGGTTTGGCAGGCTTCTTCGCGGGTTTGGCAGGCTTCCTCGCGGCCTTGGCGGGCTTCTTCGCGGCCCTGGCGGGCTTGCTCGTTCGGGCGGGCGGCCTGGCGGCCGAGACCTTGCCCCTGGTGGCGGCTCTGGCGGGCGGGGGCGCAGGCGGCTGGGCCAGAATCGACTGGCGCTGCACGTTGACGATGAGTGGCGGCTGGCCGGTGCGGAAGCGGGTCTCGTCTTCGAACGAGTAGAAGACCTTGAGGGTGACGTTGCCGCGCACCACCAGCTCGCCCTTCTGGTTCTCGGCCCAGACGTCGAGCTCGACGAAGTAGCGGCCGCCCTCGCCCCAGCGGTCGCTCACGCGGCCCTTGCAGACCAGCGTGTCCTGAGGCCACAGCATGCGGGTGAAGCGCGCCGACGCCCGCTTCACCTGGCCGCCGCGGGCCCAGTCGGTCACCAGCTGCCCGAGGAAGCCCAGGCCGAGCGTGGCTGGAGACACCACCGAGGGCATGCCGATGGCGCGCGCGGCCACCTCGTCGACGTGGAGCGGGTTGTAGTCGTTGGTGGCGGCGGCGTAGCGGGCCAGCTGCACCCGGTCGATGGGCGACTTCGCCATGGCGGGCAGCTCGTCGCCGACCCGAACGTTCTCGAAGTAGAGCTTGCGCGGCGGCATCAGGACTCCCGGGTGGCGCGAACGACGTAGGACCTGCGGGCGCGGAAGACCATCTGCCCCTCTTCATCGCGGCCTTCGTCTTCGACGACGGCGACCTCGACGCGGCCCGCGGGCCCGGCCCGATCGGAGATCTCGGCGACCCGGCTCGTCACCAGCAGCCGGTCGCCGGCCACGATGGGGCGCTCGTACTCGAAGCTCACCTCGCCCAGCAGCAGGTTGCGCGAGGGCACACCGACGAGCTCCCGCAGATCGCTGCCGGCGGCGAACGAGATGGGGAACGAGGGCGGCGCCGCCACGTTCGAGAACCCCGACGCGCGGGCGTACTCGGCGTCGAAGTAGATCGGGTTGTAGTCACCCAGGGCCTCGGCGAAGCGGCGAATGGCGCCGCGCTCGACCTCGTTCAGGGTGGGAGGCGTCGTTCTTCCTACGGCGGCGCGATCGAGCATGTCGGCGTTTCTCCTCAGCGACCGGCGGGGAGCTCGAGCACGGTCAACAACCCGGGCTGCGAGGCAGTCATACGGGGGGCAGCGTTCACCACCAGGTGCGCGGTCGCGCGATCGCCCGGCAACCCACCGGGGATCAACACCCGCACCTTCGGGTCGGCGTCGATCTCGATGACGTCGCCGGGCTCTTCGGCGCCGAGCGCGATGGTGAGCTCGAGGCGCACGCGCTCCTGGCCGTCGTCGAGGGCGACGGCCACCTGGTGCATGCCCGCGACCTGGCCCTTCTTCACCAGGAACGCCCCTCCGGGAATGTCTTCGTCGGCGAAGACGGGCGTGAGCTCCTCTTCGTAGTCGTCACAGTCGAGGCCCAGCCCGAGCGCGCACAGGGCCGCCGACTCGACCAGGCCGACGTGGCCGATGCGGCCTTGATCGACGAGCGAGAAGAACTCGTCTTCCGACAGGCCCGCCCCGACCTTGCGCTGCAGCGCCTCGCGACGGGTCCGGGCATCGACGGTGCGCGAGACCTTCGCGTGGCTGACGGCCCCGCACACCTGCCCCAGCGTCGCGACCAGCCGGTCGAGCACGAAGCCGGGGTTGACGCCGGTGCCGACGATCGAGACGCCCGCCTTCTGCGCCGCGGCCTCGAGCTTGTCGGCGATCTCGGGGTGGTTGAACCAGGGGAACGCGAGCTCCTCGCAGGTAGACACCACGTGCAGGCCCAGGGCCATGGCCTCGAGCAGCTGATCCTTCACCTGGGGCAGCCGTGAGCCGGTCGCGTGGAGCAGCACCACGCCCTTGCGACGGCCGAGCGCGGGGCCCAGGGCCGCGTGCACCTTCATCGACGCGGCCGCCTGACCGAGCAGCTCCGACAGCGGTCGCCCGGCGATCCTCGCGCTCGAGTCGACGACCCCGATCAGCTCCACCTCGTCGTTGGCGAGGGCCGCCCTCGCGATCTCCTGCCCGATGGCGCCCAGGCCCATCACGATCACGGGCACTCGCCCTGCAGAAGAAGGCGTCGAAGGTGCAGCCGGCTTCCCGCGCGTGGTGCCTCTGGGCATAAGGTCGCCCGATGGTAGACGACGCCCGCCGCTACCGGCCAGAAAAGCGTTGCCCCGACACTTTCGCCGCTTGAACCCGAGGCACAGGGTAGACTGCGCTCCCCGCCCGAGATTGCCGAGGAAGTTCAACGACATGGAACGCTTTCTGCTGGTCGACGACGACCCTTCGATCACCGACGTGTTGACGCGCGTGCTTCAGTCGATGGGGCACCCGGTCATCGTGCACAACGATCCGCTGGCGGCCGCGCAAGAGACCGACTTCGACCTGGTGCTGACGGACTTCATGATGCCGAACCTCAACGGCATCGAGCTCCTGGGCGTGCTGCGGGCCAAGCGACCCGACGCGGTGCGCATGATGATCACCGCCGCGAACGACTTCAAGGTCGCCATCGACGCCGTCAACCGCGGCGAGGTCTTTCGCATCATCGGCAAGCCGTGGCAGCTGCAGGACCTGAAGTTCGGCATTCAGCAGGCGGTGGACTACTACCGGCTGGTCAAAGAGAACCGCCGGCTGGCCCGGGAGCTCGCCGAGCGCAACGAGCGCCTCGCGTCGCTGAACGCCGTGCTGGAGCAGCAGGTCATCGAGCGCACCAACGGCCTGCTCGAGGGCATGGTGCGCGCCCTCGACTACCGCGACACCGAGACGCAGTGGCACTCGTGGCGGGTGGCGCAGTTCACCCGGCGCATCGCCGAGGGCGCGGGCCTGGCGGGCGACATGCTCCTGCAGATCGAGCAGGGCGCGCTGCTGCACGACATCGGGAAGATCGGCGTGCGCGACTCCATCTTGCTCAAGCCCGGCCCGCTCACGCCCGAGGAGTGGGTCGAGATGCGCAAGCACGCCGAGATGGGCTACCGCATGCTCGCGAACATTCCCTACCTGCAGGAGTCGGCGAAGATCGTCTACCAGCACCAGGAGCGCTACGACGGCCGCGGCTACCCGCGCGGCCTCAAGGGTGAAGAGATCGTGATCGGCGCGCGCTGCTTCTGCATCGCCGACACCTTCGACGCGATCACCTCCGATCGCCCGTACCGCAAGGGTGCGGCGCCCGAGGTCGCGTTCGCCGAGATCGGCCGCCTCGGCGGCACCCAGCTCGACCCACACCTGGTGAAGGTGTTCCTCTCGATCGACCCGCAGGAGTGGCTCGACATTCGCGCCCGCATTCGCGAGCTCGAAGAGAAGGAGAAGGGCCGCTGGGGCGAGTACCTGGTGGCGCCCTCACCGCTGATGGGCGGCCAGACCGCCGAGAAGAAGCCCGCGACCTGACGGAGCGTGATGCCCGCCCTGCCCCGCGTCGGCCTCGGCTGCATGCGGCTCTCGACCGAGCCACGGCCAGAGGCGGAGGCCGTGGCGGTGGTCCACGCCGCGCTCGACGCTGGCGTCACCCTCTTCGACACCGCGACGGCCTACTGCGCCGGCGCCGCCCTGGGAGAGAACGAGCGGCTGATCGCCAGGGCCCTCGCGACGCACGCTCGCGGTGGTGGAGCGATCGTCGTCACCAAGGGCGGCCTGCGTCGGCCCGGCGGCGCGTGGCGGCCTGACGGGCGCGCGAGGTCCATCCTCGAAGACGCGGCGCGGAGCGTCGAGGCGCTGGGGCGGCCGGCGGATCTGTTCCTCCTCCACGCGCCCGACCCGGCGGTGCCCTGGGCCACCTCGGTGCGCGCGCTCCACGAGGTGCTCGCGCGAGGGTTGGCGAGGGCCATCGGCCTCTCGAACGTCACGGTGCGCCTGCTCGACGAGGCGCTCGCCCTGGCCCCCATCTCCGTCGTGCAGCAGGGGCTGTCGATCTTCGACGATCGCGCGCGGCGCTCGGGCGTGCTGGGGCGGTGCCTGGAGCGCGGGCTGCAGGTGATGGCCCACACGCCCCTGGGCGGGCCCCGGCGGCTGGGGAGGCTGGACGCGTCGGCGCTGTTGGGCGAGCTGGCGCGCGCGAAGGGCGTCACCCCGGCGGTGATCGCCCTGGCGGCCCTGCTCGAGCTCGACGAGCGCCTCTGCGTGATCCCCGGCGCCCGGCGGCCCGAGACGATCACCGACGCCGCGCGCGCCGCCACGGTCACCTTCGACGCCGGCGAGCGCGCCCGGCTGCGCGAGGCCTTCCCTGCGCTCGGGCCGCCCGCGGTGGTCGCGCCCCTCGAGGCCCGGCCGCGCGGTGAGGTGGTGATGCTGATGGGCGTTCAGGGCGCGGGGAAGTCACGCCTCGTCGACGCCTACGTCGCCGACGGGTTTCAGCGCTTCAACCGCGATCAACTGGGCGGCACGCTGAAGGACGTCGCGCAGGCGATGGGCCGCGCGCTGGCGTCGGGCACCACCCACGTCGTGCTCGACAACACGTACACCACGCGCGCGTCCCGGGCGGCGGTGATCGAGACGGCGAAGCAGCGCGGCGCGAAGGTGCGGGGCGTGTGGCTCGACGTGCCGCTCCACGAGGCGCAGGTGAACGTCATCTCGCGCATGCTGGCGGCGCACGGCCGGCTGCTCGCTCCCGAGGAGCTCAAGCAGCAGCGGGACAACACCGGGCTGACGCCGCTGTCCCACTTCCGCACGGTGCGCGAGCTCGAGGCGCCGGTGCGGAAAGAGGGCTTCGACTGGCTCGAGACGCGCCCCTTCCATCGCGCACCGCGCGAAGGCGCCGCCGGCCGCTTCATCGCGCTCGAGTGCGCTTCGAGCTGCGCGCCCGCCACCGAGCCCACCTTCGTCTTCGCGTGGACCCAGACCGAGCGCGCGGCCGTCGAGGCCCAGGCGGCCCGCTTGTCGGCGACGGCGTTGCTCTGCCCACACGGAGGGGGACCGCCGAGCTGCTGGTGCCGGCCCCCGCTCCCCGGGCTGCTGCTCGAGGCGTGTCACCAGGCCGGGCTGGCGCCGCACCGCTGCACCGTCGTCGGCACCACCGAGGCCCACCAGCTGTTGGCCGCGAGCGTCGGCGCGGCGTTCGTGCGCGCCCCCTGACTACAGCGTCGGGAGCTTCACGACCGCGGTCGCGCGGGTGATGTTCTCTTGCGAGATGCGCGCGGCCACCTTGCCGGCGATGCCCATGAACGCCTTCGTCTCGTCGCTCTCGGGGTAGCCGACGGTGACGGGAATGCCGCGATCTCCGCCCTGGCGGATCTTCAGATCGAGCGGCACCTCGCCGAGGAACGCGACGTCCATCATCTCGGCCGCGCGCCGGCCGCCGCCCACGTCGAAGATGTGCGTGCCCTTGTTGCAGTGCGGGCAGATGAACTGGTTCATGTTCTCGACGATGCCCAGCACCGGCACGTGGAGCTTGTCGAACATCTGCTTGGCGCGAACGACGTCGGCGAGCGCGACGTCCTGGGGCGTGGTGACCAGCACCGCGCCCGAGCTGCGCACCTGCTGGGCGATGGTGAGCGGCACGTCGCCGGTGCCCGGCGGCAGATCGAGCACGAGGTAGTCGAGCTCGCCCCAGTTCACGTCGCGCACCAGCTGCATCAGCGCGCCCTGCAGCATCGGCCCGCGCCAGATGAGCGCCTGATCGGCCTCGATGAGGAAGCCGATCGACATCACCTTGAGGCCATGCGCCTCGAGGGGGTCGAGGTTCTTGCCGTCACGGCTGACGGGCTTGCGCTTGATGCCCGTCATCAACGGAATCGAGGGGCCGTAGAAGTCGGCGTCGAGGAGGCCGACCTGGGCGCCGTGCTTGGCGAGGGCGCAGGCGAGGTTGAGCGCGACGGTGCTCTTGCCGACGCCGCCCTTCCCCGCGCCCACCAGCACCACGTTCTTCACGCCGGGGAGCAGCGACTCCTTCGACGCCCCCATCGGCCCGGCGCGCGTCCTGGCGGTCAGCTCGAGCTTGAGCTCGGTGAGCCCCGCCACCGCCTTCAGCGCGGCCTCGGCGTCACCCTTGATCTTCTCTTTCATCGGGCACGCCGGCGTCGTGAGCTCGATGGTCACGCTCACCTTGCCGCCGTCGACGCGGAGGTTCTTCACCATGCCGGCCTTCACGACGTCGGTGTTCAGGTCGGGGTCCATGACCGTCGAGAGGGCCTTGAGAATGTCGCTTTCCTGAACGCTCATGATGACTCCTGTTTTTCTGACGGGTACAGCGTCGCGCTCCAATACGGCCCGGGCCCCAACCGCGCAAGGCAGGACATCGCGATGAGCCACTACCTGTCTGGCATTCTGAAGATCATCACCATCGAGGCCTTCATGGCCCTGCTGGTGATCGATCGCCTCACGCCCGAGAAGTGGGAGCGCCAGAAGCACCTGGCCTACACCGCCCTCGTCACCGTGATGGTCTTCGGGTGGACCAACTGGGGCGTCGGGCGCGCTGGCACCAGCTTCGGCTGGGAGCTCGCGGCCATCGGCGTGGTGTGGCTCTGCGCGTGGATGGTGCGCTCGACGACGGGCCGAGAGCTCAGTGAGCGCGCGAAGGGCTTCGCGACCACCATGGCCGACCTCGGCCGCTCCCTCCGGCTGCCCGGCGTGGTGATGGCCTCGCTGGTCGCCGGCGCGATCGCCTTCGGCTTCGTCTGGCTGGGCGTGCGCAACGACGCGATCGCCTGGGTGCACCAGCACGAGCAGTTCCACTTCTATCTCGGCGCGAAGTACCAGAGGGAGGTCGGCTGGTTCGATCTCTACACCGCCGCGATCATGGCCGACCGCGAGACGGTCAACGTGATGGCGGGCGTGTCGAAGACGCGCGACAACCGCACGTTCGAAGAGATCCCCGTCGAGCAGGCGCTGACCCAGGCGCCGCGCATTCGGGCCCGGTTCTCGGACGAGCGCTGGGCCGCCTTCAAGGCCGACTGGACGACCATGGCGCAGACCTGGCCGGGCATGCCGTGGGCCACGGTGATGAACGATCACGGCAACTCGAACTCGCCGGCGTGGTCGATCATCGCGGGCCCGATCGCCTCGATGGTGCCGCTGTCGAAGCAGAACCAGTCGCTCCTGGGCACGCTCGATCTCCTCTTGATGCTGGCGATGTTCATCGCGCTCTACGAGACGTTCGGGTTCCGCCTGGCCGGGGTGGCGCTCTTCATGTGGGCCTGCGTGCCGGTGGTCTTCGACTACCTGAGCGGCAGCTTCCTGCGGTGGGACTGGCTCTTCGCCCTCGGGCTCGCGGTGGTGTTCCTCAAGAGAGAGAAGTGGGGCACCGCCGGCGCCTTCTTCGGGTACGCGGTGGCCACCAAGCTGTTCCCCCTCTTCTTCGGGGTCGCGCTCCTGGTGCGCGTCGGCTTCGAGTGGCTCCAGACCCGGCGCTTCAAGCAGGAGTGGTTCGCCTTCGGTCGCAACGCCGCCATCGCCGGGCTCGCGTGCGTGGCCATCGCGACCGCCATGTTCGGGACCTCGGCGTGGGCCGAGTACGCCGAGCGCATTCAGGTGGCCCAGACCGAGAAGTTCTACAGCAACCAGCACTCGCTCAAGACGGTGTTCCTCCAGCTGGTGGGGCCCGGCGAGGGCGGGCTCTCGAGCGGCGTCTTCCCTCCCGTCATCAAGCAGTCGCTGGCCGAGGTGGACATCAAGGACTACGGGTTCGGCTTCCTGCTGGCGCGCGTGCTCTTCACGCTGGTGGTGGCGGTGCTGGTGCGCCGCGCCTCACCGGTCGAGGCCTTCACGCTCGGGCCCCTGCTGGTCTTCACCTGGCTGACGGTGAACATGTACTACTGGAACATGCTGGCGCTGCTGGCGCTGGGCCTGGCGTCGCGGCAGGGAAAGCACTTCTTCCTCATGCTGCTCTCGCTCCTCGCCGCCTACATCGGCTTCTACACCTACCAGCACCTCAACCGCGGCTTCGCCGAGGGGTACCTGATCGCCTTCCTCTTCACGGTGCTGACGCTGGTGATCGGCGCGCTCGAGTGGCGCGACCGACGGCGAGCCCCCGCGCCTACTTGAGCGTGTCGACGTACTCGCGCGTCAGCTCCAGCACCGTCTTGCCGGTGGTGGTGACGGTCTCGTGCAGCAGCGCGCTGCCCTTCACGGTGAGCCGCACCGAGCTCACCGGCCCGCCCCGCCCTTCGAACTCGAGCTTGCCGCCGGGCTTCGCCTCGAGCTTCGGCGCGCCGCCGGCCCCGTAGTGCGCCAGCACCAGCCTGCCTCCCTCGAGGTAGTAGACGGCGGCGCTCAGCACCTTCGTGCGGTCGGCGCCCGTCACCATCTCGAGCACCGCGGTCGAGTTCGAGATCACCCGGAGCGAGACGAACCTGGCGTTCTCCTTCTCACCCGCCTTCCAGTTGCCCTCGAACGCCTTGAGCTGCTCGAACGCGGCCGCGTCGCCCGTGGGAGGCGCCGAGACCAGGAGACCGACGGCGACGATGAGCGGCGACATGGGAGCTCCGAGGGCCAACGGGGACGGCGCACCATACCGGGCAAGCGGCCGCGTCGAGGGCGTGTTCTTCAACGACGCGTGGCCGCGCGCACGGCCCGCTTGAGCCCTTCGAAGGGCACGCGCGCCACCGCCAACTCGGGGCTCACCCACTCGAAGGCCTCGTGCTCGGGCGACAGCCGCACCGGGGCGGCAGGGTCGAGCCGGGCCAGGAAGGGGTGCTCGACCGCCACCTTCGGCGCGCCGTCGAGGGGCCCCAGGGCGAAGGCGTGCGGCAGCTCGAGGGGCTCGACGGCCGCGTCGAGCCCGGTCTCTTCCTTCAGCTCGCGGACGGCCGCGTGATCGGCGCGCTCGCCCGCCTGCACCCGCCCCGTCACCGGCTGCCAGAAGCCGCCGCGGGCCTCGGTGCGCTTGAGCAGCAACACCCGATCACGGGCGCGCGAGACCAGCGTCACGCTGACGGTCTGGGTGGGCGGAGCGCCGGCGGCCAGCTCGCTCTCGAACACCTCGCCGAAGTGGTGCACCAGCCGCGCCTCGACCTCGCCCATCGAGGGCGCGGCGAAGGGCAGCTCCTGGGCCATCGAGGTGACGCCGGCCTCGGTGATGCCGCAGGGGACGATCAGCTCGAAGTGGGCGAGCTCGGGCGCGACGTTGAGCGCGAAGCCGTGGCGCGTGTACCAGCGGCTGAGGTGCACGCCGAGGGCGCAGATCTTCCGCGGGCCGCCGAGCCGCGACTGCTCGACCCACACCCCGGGCCACCGCTCGATGCGCGCCGCGGTGATGCCGAAGTCGCCAAGCGTTCGGAGGATCACCTCTTCGAGGCTGCGCACGTAGCGGCGCACGTCCTGGCGACCCGGCTCGAGGTGGAGCAACGGGTAGCCGACCACCTGACCTGGCCCGTGGTAGGTGACGTCGCCGCCGCGGTCGGTCTCGAAGACGCCGACCCCCATCGCCTCGAGCGCCTCGCGGGGCTTCAAGACGTTCGCCCCGTCGGCCCCGCGGCCCAGGGTCAGCACCGGGGGGTGCTCGAGCAGCAGCAAGGTGTCGGTGACCGCCCCCGCCCGCCGCGCGGCCTGAAACTGGTGCTGGAGCTCGAGGCCGTCGGCGTACTCGACGCGACCGAGCCGGTGCCACGTGACGGCGCGCATCAGGGGCTCTTGTAGCGGCCCGAGGGAATTCTGGCGATCAACGCCGCCAGCTCCCGCGCGCCGCGACCCGACCGCTCGGCGAGGGACACCACCGCGTCGAGCGCGCCCTCGGGGAGCTCGATCTCCCGCGCCGCCAGCAGGCTTTGGGCCAGGTGCAGCAGCGCGTCTCGATCGGGCGACGGCAACGGCAGCACCGAGTCCACCAGCGAGAGCACCTGCGGCGAGAGGTGCGCGGCGACGGCGCGGTGCAGGGCCTCGGTGTCGTAGACGGGCTCTTCGCCCTGCTCCCCCTGGAGCACCAGCACCGGCGTCGGCGCGTCGCCCCGCGCGGCCAGCACGGCCTGACGCCGAGGGTGCGCCTCGAGCCAGCGCTGGAGCGCGCCCTCTTCGTCGGCAGACAGCGGGGACGAGAGATCGACCAGCAGGGTGTCGCCGTCGGCGCGTGAGAACGGCCTCGTCACCGGCTCGCCCAGGCTCTTGAGGAAGACCGACTTGCCGGCGCCTTCGGGGCCGACGACCAGGGCGACCCGCGGCTTGCGGCGATCCCATGTGGCGCGCGCGCTCCGCTGGCCGGGGAGCTCGGTGGCGACGCGCGGCGCCGGCGGCCGGCTCGGAGCGGTGGGCTGGAGCTCGGGCGCCGGCAGGGCCATCAGGCGCGCGCTGAGGGTGACGCAGCCCGCGCAGATGAAGGCCCCGGCGGGCCCTGCGATCAACGGCCCCACCTCGCCCCTGGGCCGACAGCAGAACGAGCACCAGGCGTCGATGGCCGGGTCGGCCGGCTGGGGCCCGCGATCGAACGCCGGATCGGGCCGGAAGACCCTGGACGGCCGCCGGCTCGCCTCGAAGAGCTCATCGCCGAAGCCCAGCCCGTCATCGCCCAGCGCGCGCTCGCTCCCGAAGGGCGCGTCTTCGAGCACGTGCGAGACCGCGTCGTCGACCTCGTCGAAGAGCGCGATGCCGGAGTCGTGAATGGTGTCGAGCGGCTCGGTGACGGCGCGCCCCTCGAGGCGGTCGATGTGCCGGTCCATCTGGGCGGCGCGGCGGTCCATTCGCCGGGCGCGGTAGAACGCGGCGGCCTGCTGGAGCCGGGTCACCGCCCGGGGCACGTCGCCCTTCGCTTCGGCTTCCTGCGCTGCCGCCAACAGTGAGCGGATCTCGGAGGACATGGAGGAATGACTGTACTGCCCCGCCGAGGCGAAGCAGGCCCTTTTCGCCCGGGGCCGGGTGGGCGCCGTCAGAGCCCTTGCACGCGGCGCGTCGTGGCCGCATGACTTCGCTCTCGGTGACTGAACGCAGCGCGCTGAACCGCTTCACAGAGGGCCTGCCGCGGCCCTACTGGTTCCTGTGGGCGGGGCTCCTCATCAACCGCACCGGCAGCTTCATCGTGCCGCTGATGACCGTCTACCTGACGCGCGAGCGGGGCACGACGCTCGTCGAGGCGGGCTCCATCCTCGCGCTCTACGGCGTCGGCTCGCTCGCCGGCACCACCCTGGGCGGCACCCTGGCCGACCGCATCGGCCGGCGCGCCACGCTCCTGGTGAGCCTGGTGACCTCGTCGCTGGTGATGGTGGCCCTCGGGCAGGCGCGCGACCTGTCGCTCATCGGCGCGCTCGTCTTCGTGCTGGGGCTCACCGCCGATCTGTTCCGGCCCGCCAGCCAGGCGCTGGTGGCGGACCTGGTGGCGCCCGAGTTCCGCGTGAAGGCCTTCGGCACCCAGTACTGGGCCATCAACCTCGGCTTCGCCTTCGCGGCGCTGGTGGGGGGCTTCGTCGCGCGCAGCGGCTTCGGCGTGCTCTTCTTCGCCGACGCGGCCACCACGCTGGCCTGCGCGGGCGTCATCTTCCTCGGGGTGCCCGAGACCAGGCCCGAGCGCGCCGAGGGGCTGCGCGGCTCACTGCTGACACCCTTCCTCGATCGCGCCTTCGTGCCCTTCCTGGGGCTCAGCTACGTGACGGCCTTCGTCTTCATGCAGCACCTCACCTCGCTGCCGCAGGACATGACCGAGAAGGGCCTGGGGCCCGAGGCGTTCGGCATCGCGCTGGCGACCAACGGCGTGTTGATCGTGCTGCTGCAGCCGCTGGTGCTGCGGGCGGTCACCAGCGGGAGCCCAGGCCGCCCGCTCGCGCTGGGGGCGCTGGTCACCGGCGTCGGCTTCGGGCTGACGGCCTTCGCGGCGGCGCTACCGGCGTTCGCCCTGACGGTCGCGGTGTGGACGCTGGGGGAGATCGTGATGGCGCCGGTGAACTCGACGGTGGTGGCCGATCGCGCCCCGGCGCACCTGCGGGGCCGCTACCAGGGCGCCTTCGGGCTCACCTGGAGCCTGGCGGTGGTGACCGCGCCGATCATCAGCCCGCGGCTCATCGTGGTGACGGGGCTGGTGCCCTTCTGGGGCCTGTGCTTCCTGGCGTGCGCGCTCGCGGCCGTCGGGTACCTCTGGGCGCTCCCGGCCCGCGCGCGGGGCTGACGTGAGGTGCTCGCGGGGCGGGGCCGTTTCTTCTACGGTCCCGCCCCATGTTGGCCATCGCCCTGACCGTCGGACTGGTGCTCGCGCAGGACCCCGCCGAGGCCGACACGCCCGTGCCCGAGGAGCCCGTCGCCGCGCCGGACGGAGCGCCGACCCCGGCGCCCGGAGGCTCGGGGGGCAGCGCCGACCCGGCCATCGCCGCCATGAAGCGCCAGGCCGACGAGCTGGCGCGGGCGGCGAGCAAGCTCAAGGAGCTGGCGGCGCCCGAGCGGCTGCAGGCCGCGGACGAGATCCGGAAGAAGGCCGAAGGGCTGACCGGGAGCCCGGTGCTCCCGCCGCGCGACTTCAACCTCGACGACTACTACTCGCTGACCGACGCCGAGCAGGCGCTGGTCGTCTCACGCAGCTTCTTCGAGGCGCTGGTGACGGGCGACGCCGGCCGGGTGGTGGAGTACGTGGGCGTGCCGTTCATGCTCGAAGATCGGCGCATCGAGCGGCCGGTCGAGCTGCGGTCGACCTGGGCCAAGCACCTGCGCAGCAAGCGCACCGATCTGATCGCGCTCTACGGCATCGAGGTGCTGACCCCCGCCGAGATGGAGAAGAAGTACGGGCAGCCGCCCGCCCGCCTCAAGAGCTGGCCGTGGCGTCAGGCCCAGGGCCAGTTCATCGCGGTCGCCAACCTCTCGGGCCGCGCCGCCGTCGTGGTGCTCAAGAGCGTGGGCTCGACGTGGCAGATCGTCGCCTACCACGACTGAAGTCAGGCCCGGCTCAGCTCACCTTCGCGGTGAACTCGGCCAGGCGCCCCAGGCCCTTCTCGATGATGGCCTGTGAGGTCGCGAACGAGAAGCGCAGGTAGCCGTCGGCGCCGAACGGCTCGCCCGGCACCGCCGCCAGCAGGAAGTCCTCGAGGAGCATCTCGGAGAGCTTGATGGAGCCGGTGATCGTCTGGCCCTTGTACGACTTGCCGATCAGCTCGCCGACGTCGGCGAAGCAGTAGAAGGCGCCGTCGGGCCGGGGGCACTTCACCCCCGAGATCTTGCTCAGCCCATCGGCCATCACCACCCGGCGCTTGGCGTACTCCTTCACCATCGCGTCCAGCGGCTCCTGCGGCCCCTTGAGCGCGGTGACCGCCGCCTTCTGGATCACCGAGGTGGCGTTGGAGGTCGACTGGTCCTGCACCATCTGCATGCCCGCGATCAGCTCCTTCGGGCCGGCCGCGTAGCCCAGCCGCAGCCCCGTCATCGCGTAGGCCTTCGAGAAGCCGTTGACCACCACCGTGCGAGGGGCGAGGTCGGGCGCGACGTTGGCGATGTTCTGGAAGCCACCCTCGACGTAGAGCAGCCGCTCGTAGATGTCGTCCGAGATGAGCAGGCAGTCATGGCCGCGCACGGCCTCGGCGATGTCGAGCAGCGTCTGCCGCGAGTACACGCCCCCGGTCGGGTTCGACGGGCTGTTCAAGATGACCGCGCGGGTGCGAGGGGTCAGCGCCTTGCGCAGCTGCGCGGGGTCGGGCGCCCAGTTGTTGTGCGCGCTGGTCTCGACGATCACCGGCTCGCCGTCGGCCAAGCGCACCATGTCGGGGTAGCTGACCCAGTACGGCGAGAAGATGATCACCTCGTCGCCCGGCGAGAGGAGCGCCTGGAAGATGTTGTAGAGCGAGTGCTTGGCGCCGACCGACACCAGCACCTGATCGGGCGCGTACTCGAGGCGGTTCTCGGCCTTGAGCTTGTCGATGATGGCGGCCTTGAGCTCGGGGATGCCGCCGGTCGCGGTGTACTTGGTGAAGCCGGCGTCGAGCGCTGCCTTGATGGCGTCTTTGATGTGCGCGGGCGTGTCGAAGTCGGGCTCGCCGGCCGCGAACGAGACGACGTCGGCGCCCTTGGCGGCGAGCGCCTTGGCCTTGGCGTTGAGGGCGAGCGTGGGCGAGGGCTTGGCGCTCTTGAGTCGGTTGGCGAGCTTGATCATGACGGCGTTCATTCCTTTTTGGCGTACTTGGCGCGAAGCCCTGCGGCGACGTTCTCGGGCACCAGCCCGTCGACGTTGCCCCCGAAGCTGGCCACTTCGCGCACCAGGTTCGACGAAACGTAGAAGTAGTCTTCGCCCGTCATCATGAAGACCGTCTCGAGCTCGGGGTCGAGCTTGCGGTTCATGTTGGCCAGCTGAAACTCGTACTCGAAGTCGCTCACCGCCCGCAGACCGCGGAGCATCACCTTCACGTTGCGCCGCTTGCCGTAGTCGACGAGCAGCCCCTGGAAGTCGTCGACCTCGACGCGCTTCTCGTCAGGGAAGGCGTCGCGGATGAAGCCCTTGCGCTCGGCCACCGTGAACAGCGGCGTCTTCTTCGGGTTCACCGCGATGGCCACGATGACCGTGTCGAACATCTTCAACCCGCGCTGAATCAGCGAGAGGTGGCCGTTGGTCAACGGGTCGAACGAGCCGGGGTAGATGGCGACGGACATCGGCGCACAGAGTCGTTCACGCCGCCGGGTCGGTCAACCGGAAGATCGAGACCTGCGTCGCGCCGAACGTTCGCTGGTCTTCGCGCCGCCAACGGCCGACGTGCTCGCCCAGCACCTCGGCGGCCTCGTGCTCGATCACCGCCACCCCGCCCTCCTCCACCAGCGCCTCGAGCGCCGCGAGCACCTCGAGCCCGGCCCGCGCGACGTAGGGTGGATCGGAGAACACCAGCTCGAACCGGGCGCCCCGCGCAGCGAGCGCCGCGAGCGCCTTGACCGCCGGCTGGCTGAGGATCTCGACCTGCGCCTCGAAGCCCAGCGCCTTCGCGTTCTCTCGACACAGGCCCACCGCTTCACGGCCGCTGTCCACCAACACCGCCAGGGTCGCGCCCCGCGACACCGCCTCGAGCCCGAGCGCGCCGGTGCCGGCGAAGAGATCGAGCACCCGCAGGCCCTCGCAGGTCTGCCCCAGCACGTTGAAGATCGTCTCGCGCACCCGGTCGGCCGTCGGCCGCGTGGTGTCCGACCCCTTCGGCGTCTTCAGCGTTCGTCCTCTGGCCGTCCCGCCCACGATGCGCATGCGACCTCGGAATACCTTTCCCCTCTTCCGCCTGCACGTCTCTTGTCCACTCTTCAGACAGCCTGAGCTAGACCTGTCGTTGGTTCAGACGACTTTGGCCGTCAAGCGTCGCCTGCGCCGTCTTTCGAGGCCTCCGCATGGACTACGAGCGCTACCAGAACCTGCACACCATCGTGATGCTCCGCGACATCTTGCGGAAGTGGTGGCGCGCCGAGCTCTCGTTCGCCGACAAGAGCGGCCAGGTGATCGAGTGGGGCAAGGGGCAGATCAACCCGCCTCCGAACGACTTCTGCCGCCTGTCGCTGTTCTCGAAAGAGGGCTTTCGCCGGTGCTGCTCCTCGGTGCGGGTGCTGCACGAGAAGTTCAAGGCGTCGAAGAAGCTGCGCCGGAGCCAGTTCCACGAGTGCCACCTGGGCTTCAGCATCGTGGGCGCGCCCCTGCACATCAACGGCGAGTACGAGGGCATGTTGTTCGTCGAGGGCTTCTCGCGCCTCGAGGTCAGCCCGCGTGAGGCCGAGCAGCTGAAGGTGAAGATCGCCGAGCTGAACCAGGGCACCACCGATCTCGAGCGCGCCATCGAGCGCGTGCCCGTGATGGACGAGCGCGAGGTCGAGAAGATCTGCGATCTGCTCGAGTTCGGCGCCAACGAGATCGGCAACTTCGAGGCCGAGCTCTCGCGCAAGGACGAGAGCCTCCAGCCGCCCCCGGTGGAGCAGTCCGACCGCTACAAGTTCGAGAACATCATCGGCCGCAGCCAGTCGATGCTCGACGTGTTCCGCATCCTCGAGCGCGTCTGCCAGTCGGACACCACGGTCTTGATCAACGGCGACTCGGGCACCGGCAAGGAGCTGGTGGCGCGCGCGATTCACTACAACGGCCCCCGAAAGGACAAGCCGTTCGTGGTGCAGAACTGCTCGGCCTTCAACGACAACCTGCTCGAGAGCGCGCTCTTCGGCCACGTGCGCGGCGCCTTCACCGGCGCGCTGCGCGACAAGAAGGGCCTGTTCGAGGTCGCTGACGGCGGCACCTTCTTCCTCGACGAGGTGGGCGACATGTCCGCGGCGCTCCAGGTCAAGCTGCTGCGCGTGCTCCAAGAGGGCGTCTTCCTGCCCGTCGGCGGCAACGTGCCCAAGCAGGTCGACGTGCGGGTGATCTCGGCGACCCACAAAGATCTCAACGAGATGGTCAAGCGGAGCGAGTTTCGCGAAGACCTCTTCTACCGGCTCAACGTGATCCGCATTCAGGTGCCGCCGCTCCGGGAGCGCAAAGACGATCTGCCGATGCTGGTCGATCACTTCATGCGCAAGCACCGGCGCGAGGGGCAGAAGGCGCGGGGCCTGGCGCCCGAGGCGATGTCGGTGCTGCAGAGCTACCACTGGCCCGGGAACATCCGTGAGCTCGAGAACGAGATCGAGCGCATGCTGGTGCTCGGCGGCGAGCAGGAGCAACTGACCCCCGATCTGCTCTCGAGCCGCATTCGCGACACCGTCAGCGGCGCCATCGGCACCAACGTCATCGGGGGCTCGCGCCTGACCGTGGTGCCAGCGGGCCGGCTCAACGACGCGGTCGAACAGCTCGAGCGCGAGATGCTCTCGCAAGGGCTCCAGCGCACCCGCAACAACAAGAGCCGCCTGGCCCGCGAGCTGGGCATCAGCCGCTCCAACTTGATCCTCAAGATCCAGAAGTACGGGCTCGAGAAGCCCGGCGCGCCGGTGGACGACGAGGAGGCGGAAGCCAGTGCCTGACGGCGGGACGAGATCGTTTCACCAGTCGTTCTTCACCACCGACGACGGCGCGCCCCTGTGGTTCGAGGAGCGCGGCGAGGGGCCCGGCGTTCCCGCGGTGCTGTGCGACGGCCTGGGCTGCGACGGGTTCATCTGGCGCTACCTGTGGGAGCCCCTCGCCGCGCGCCGCCGCGTGATGCACTGGAACTACCGGGGCCACGGCAAGAGCGGCGTGCCCACCGACGACACCCGCATCGGCGTCGAGTACATCTGCGACGACCTGGTGCGCTTGATGGATCACACCCGCCTCGATCGCGCGGTGATCTTCGGGCACTCCATGGGCGTGCAGATGGCGCTCGAGTTCCACCGGCGGCACCCCGCCCGCGTCGCCGGCCTCGTGTTGCTCTGCGGCTCCTACGGCACCCCGCTCGACACCTGGCACGATCACTCGCTGCTGCGCGTCGCCTTCCCCCGGCTGAAGGCCTTCGTGGAGCGCTTCCCCGGCCTGGCGAGAATGGCCACCGGCAAGCTCCTGCGCACCGAGCTGGCGGTGGAGTTCGGCATTCGCACCGAGCTCAACCCCCTGCTGCTCAACCACAGCGACTTCCACCCGTACATGGAGCACCTGGCGAAGATGCACCCGCTGTACTTCGTGCGCACCCTCGACTCCCTGAAGGACCACTCGGCCCTCGATCACCTGCCGAAGGTGAACGTGCCCAGCCTGGTGGTGGGCGGTGAGATCGACAAGTTCACGCCGGTGTGGCTGAGCCAGCGCATGGCCGAGCACCTTCCGCAGTCGAAGTACCTCTTCGTTCAGGGCGGCAGCCACACCGCGCCGCTCGAGCGGCCGGGGCTGGTCAACGCCGAGATCGAGCAGTTCCTGGCGAAGCTGGCGTGACGCTGCGGTAGACGGCGAGGTCGCCCGACGGCGGGGCGGCGAGCTCGAGCCACGGCACCTGCGGCAGTGGGAGGTCGACGGCGCAGACGCGGATGGGCCGCTGCCGGGCGATGGCCTCGAGCTCGGCGAAGACGCGCGCGAGCCGCTCGCCGCTGAAGGGGCAGTAGAAGAAGAACACCGAGCCGGCGCGCATCGACCCGGTCAGCTCCGCGGCGTCACCCAGGATCGTGGTGACCCGCTCGACGTTGAGCCTCGCGGCGAGGGCTCGCGCCGACTCCACGAGCGCCGGCTGGACCTCGAGCCCGATGGCCTCGGCGCCCGTCAGCAGGTGCACCGCCGCAGCCGCCCGACCCGTCCCCGAGCCGACGTCGACGAAGACGTCATCGGCGTCGATTTGCGCGGCCTGCACCGCGCGCAGCAGCACCTCGACGGCGCACGGCAGGTAGGGAACGCAGCCTCGCGGCAGCTCGGGCCCGTCGTCGGGAAGGCCGTCGACCTCGAACACCAGGTCGAGCCAGGCATCGCGCGCCGCGGGCGGCACCCGGAGCAACGCGGCGCGGAGCGCGCCACGCGGAAGCCGCCGCTGCGACACCTGCGAACGAATCAGCTCCGCGCTCTCGCGGTCGCGAACCTCCACCTGACCAGCCTACCTGGCTTCGCTCCTGCTGGCGCCGCACGAAGCGCTGCGCTCAATTGACGCCCATGGCGAACTGCCCAGATCACGCGCGAGCGCTCGTCGACGGGGCGCTCGGCCGGGCGTGCCCCTTCTGCCGCGGCTGCCTGATGAGCGCCGCCCAGCTCGAGGGCGCGGTGCCCGGCACCTCGACGGTGATCGAACCCGAGGCCCGCGCCGACGCCCTGCCCTCGCGCAAGCCCCGCGTGTGCCCCGACTGCGCCCAGCGCATGGCCCCCTGGCGAATCGGCCGCCTCGAGGCGTGGGTCGAGCGGTGCCCCTCGTGCGAGCAGCTCTGGGTCGACGCCGCGGACCTGGCGTCGCTGCGGCTGGTGACGAAGTCGATCGCTCGACAAGACGCCTGGGCCTCGATGGACGACGCCGCCCGCGGCGAGATCGCCCGGGGCCTGGCGGACGTGCCGAGGCCCGAGGCGCAGCCCACCCTCGGCCAGACGGCGCAGGCGCTCGTCGGGGTGCCCGTGCTCAGCGGGCTCGAGGGCGCCCAGCCATCGGTCGCGACCTGGCTGTCGGTGCTGGCGCTGGCCGCCGGCTTCGGGGCCGGCCTGCTGGCGCCAGCGTCGCTCGGGTTCGAGGCGCTCGCGTACCGGGGCGATCGAGGCGCGGTCATCGGCGTCGTGCCCGCGGTGTTCGCCCACGAGGGGTGGCTGCACCTGCTCGGCAACCTGCTCTTCGCGTGGCTCTTCGGCGACGCGGTGGAGCGAAAGAGCCCGCACTGGCTGGTGCCCGCCATGCTCTTCGGCGGCGGCGCCCTGGCCCTGCTGATCGACTCGGCCTTCGCCGACCCCAGCACGCTCATCGGCGGCGCCAGCGGGGGCGTCTTCGGGCTGATGGGCCTGACGGTGGTGCTTCAGCGCCGCGGCAAGTGGCTGGTGCCGCTCCCGGGCCTCTTGCGGGCTCAACTGCCGCTGCCGTTCGTGATGGTGATCTACGTCGCCTTCGATCTCTGGCTCGCGTCGATGGGCGCCGGCGACGTCGCGTGGATCGCGCACGGTACGGGGTTCGGCCTGGGCCTGCTGGTGGCGGTGGTGATGCGGGCTCGAGAAGGCGCGCGCTAGGCCGTCTCCTCGGCCAGCACCGCGCGCACCGTCTGGCTGACGGCGAGCTGCCCCGCGTCCACCTTTGCCTTGAGCGCGTCGAGCTCTGCGATCAGCGCGTCACCGAAGGCGATCCTCAGCTCGTCCCGCGCGCCGTCGTACAGGCTGGGCCCGGTGCCGGCGCAGACGAGATCGTCCTTCACGTCGGAGTTGGGCCGCATCACGCCCTTGTCCCAGCAGATGGGGAACAGCCAGCACACCATCGGCTTGAACGGGTGGTAGTCGCGGCCGGTGGCCAGCGCGAAGGCGTGAATGCCGCAGCCCCGCCCACTCTTGCTCAAGAAGACGCAGGCGCCCTTCCGGGTGTTCGAGCGTACGAACTTGCCGGTGGGGTACTCGGGGTCTTCGTACACCTCGGGCTTGAACCACTCGCTGCTGGGAATGCCGAGGAACGGCTCGAGCTCGGCCTTCATCGCCAGCAGCTGATCGCGCTCGCCCGAGTTGACGTCGCAGCCGTACTGGCAGCAGCTGTCGCTGCAGAACGTGCACTGCATGCAGGCCTGGTAGTACCGCAGGGTGAAGATCTCGCTGTCCACCGAGTGGAGGGCGGGTACGGCGTGAATCGGGAGCAGCATGGGTCGGCGCCGCCTATGGCCTGGCGAGACGACCGGCAAGGGGAACCGTCGTACCTCTATTCATCCCCCCGCAACCCGTGTAGAGGCCGCGCCATGTTTCCCCGCGAAAAGATCCGCAACATCGCCATCGTCGCCCACGTCGACCACGGCAAGACCACCCTCGTCGATTTCATGTTGAAGCAGGGCGGCGCCTTCCGCTCCAACGAGCACGTCGCCGAGCGCGTGATGGACTCGAACGATCTCGAGCGCGAGAAGGGCATCACCATCATGGCCAAGAACACGGCCATCTTGTGGAAGGACCACCAGATCAACATCGTCGACACGCCTGGCCACGCCGACTTCGGCGGTGAGGTCGAGCGCGGCCTGCGCATGGTCGACGGCGTGCTCCTGCTGGTGGACGCGGCCGAAGGGCCCCTGCCGCAGACCCGGTTCGTGCTCTCGAAGGCGCTCGCGCTGGGCCTCAAGACCATGCTGGTCATCAACAAGATCGACCGCAAAGACGCGCGCGCCCCCGACGTGCTCGACGCCGTCTACTCGCTCTACATCGACCTCGGCGCCGAAGAGAAAGACCTCGAGTTCCCCGTCATCTACGCCATCGCGCGCGAGGGCAAGGCGTCGCTCAAGCTCGACGAGCCCAGCCCCAACCTGCAGCCGCTGTTCGACAAGATCGTCGAGCACATCTCGCCTCCGCCGGCGCCGGTCGAGGGCAACCCGACCCAGTTGCTGATCGCCAACCTCGACTACGACGACTACGTCGGCCGCATCGGCATCGGCCGCATGAGCTCCGGTCGCCTCGCCCCCAACATGCCGGTCGCCATCTGTCGCGAAGGCGGCAAGGTCGAGCAGGGCAAGATCGTCAAGCTCTACGGCTTCTCGGGCCTCAAGCGCGTCGAGATCACCGACGCCGGCCCGGGCGAGATCGTCTGCGTCGCGGGCATCGAGGGCATGTCGATCGGCGACACCATCACCTCGCCCGAGAACCCCAAGCCCCTGCCCCGCATCAAGGTCGATGAGCCGACCATGATGATGGTCTTCCGCGTCAACGACGGGCCCTACGCCGGCAAAGAGGGCAAATACGTCACCTCGCGGAACCTGCGCGACCGCCTCCAGAAGGAGTCGTACCGCAACGTCTCGATTCGCGTCGAAGACACCGAGAGCCCCGACGCCTTCCGTGTGGTGGCCCGTGGCGAGCTCCAGCTCGCCGTGATCATCGAGACCATGCGCCGCGAGGGCTTCGAGCTGACCGCCTCGAACCCCGAGCCGATCATCAAAGAGATCGACGGCGTCAAGCACGAGCCGATGGAGCTGGTGATCTGCGACCTGCCCGAGACGGCCATCGGCATCGTCACCGAGCGCCTCGGGCCCCGCCGTGGCCGCATGGTCGACATGGTGCAGCTGGGCGGCGGGCGCACCCGCGTCACCTACCGCATCCCCGCGCGCGGCCTGGTCGGCTTCCGCAGCCAGTACCTCACCATCACCAAGGGCGAAGGCCTCATGTCGTCGCAGTTCGACGGCTGGGAGCCGCACATGGGCTACATCCCCCGTCGCTCCAACGGCGCCATGATCGCCGACCGCATCGGCGACTCCATTCCCTACGCGCTCTTCTCGATTCAGGAGCGCGGCAAGCTCTTCGTCGGCCCCGGCGTGCCCCTCTACGAGGGCATGATCATCGGCGAGCACGCGCACCCCAACGATCTCGACGTCAACGCCAGCCGCGAGAAGAAGCTCACCAACATTCGCGCCGCCGGCCGCGACGAGAACGTGGTGCTGACGCCCCCCGTCGAGATGGGCCTCGAGAAGGCGCTGGAGTGGATCGGCTCGGACGAGCTGGTCGAGGTCACGCCGAAGTCGATTCGGCTGCGCAAGCGCATGCTGGGCTTCAACGACCGGTACCGCGCCGAGCGCGAGCACAAGCGCGAGAAGGAGGAGTGACCCGCGCCTCGCCCTGAGCGCATGATGCCGGGGTGAAGTGCTGGTTCGAGCGGCTCAACCCTCCTGGAGACGTCATCGACCTGCCCGAGGGCAAGTCGGTGATGGTCTACGGCCGCTCTCCGAAGTGCACGCTCGTCTTCGATGACGCGCTGGTCTCGGCCCGGCACTGCGAGGTGTCGAGCGACGGCGTCTTCTGGCGCGTGAAGGACCTGGGCACCGAGGCGGGCACGAAGGTCAACGGCAGGCCCATTCGGTACCCGCGCGCCCTCTTCGACGGCGATCTGCTCCAGTTCGGGCGGGTCGAGCTCAGGTTCCGCTCCGAGGTGCGCGCCGACGACCCACTGTTGCGAGACGCCATCGCCCGCGAGCCCGACGCGCTCGAGCCGTGGCTGGTGTACGCCGACTGGCTGCTGGAGCGCGGGGACCCGCTGGGCGAGCGCATGGCGGCGGCGCGCAGCGGTGGGCGCCTCGATCACGCCTCATGGCTGGGCCCCCTCGGCGAGCGCCTGTTCCAGGGCGAGCTCGAGATCGACTGGCACCTGGGCCTGGCCCGCCGCGCGACGTTTCGCCAGGTGGTCGGCCAGCTACCCTACGACTGGCACGACGCCGTCAGCACGCTGCTGCGCACCCGCGTCGCCCAGTTCCTGCGCGAGCTGGTGATCGACGTGCCCAGGCTGCGCGCGGGCCCACGCCCCCTCGAGCTCGACGAGCTGATCGACGCGCAGCGCCTCATCGCGAGCCTGCCCACGGTGCCGGCCACCCTCGAGCGCCTGTCGCTCGGCTACCGCCTCGGAGACCGCTCCCAGCGCCTGTCGTGCATCGAGGAGCTGGCCCAGCGCGTGCCCCGGCTGAGAGGGCAAGACGTCTTCGCGAGCGTTCGCCACGCCCGCCTGCGGGTGCTCTCGACCGTCGACGGCGCGCGGCTGATCGGCGTGACCGAGGGCTTTCGCCCCCTCACCCAGGTGACAAGGGTTCGCCGAGGCACGCACACCCAGCTCCACTTCGAGTCGCCCCCGGGCATTCCCTTCATCGCCGACGGCAACCCTTGTCACTTCGCGCCGGGTGACGGCTCGTGGAAGCTCTTCGCGGGGCGCCTGCGCGGTGAGGTGCGCGTCAACAACCACACCACCTCGGTGTACCAACTGCTGCCGGGCGATCTGATCGGCATTCAGGGCGCCGGCACCTTTCGCTTCGAGGTGCTCCCGTGACGCCCGCGTGGCTCAAGCGCGTCGATCTCGAGACCTTCGAGAGCGAGCGCCTCGAGCTGCCTGACGACGCCGATCGGGTCAGCATCGGGCGGACCAAGCAGAACGCCATCTCGATCTCGGCGCAGCAGGTCGCGCGGGTGCACTGCGTGCTGGTGCGGGGGCCAGACGGGTGGACGGTGGAGGACCGGAACTCCTCGAGCGGCACCTGGGTCAACGGGCATCGCACCACGCGGGCGCGGCTCGTTCACGGCGACGTCATCGATCTCTACGGCACGCTGCTGGTCTTCCTCGACCGGGTCGAGCACCGCGACCCCGACGCCGAGGGCGCGCTCGACCAGACGCCGCACGACCCGCACGCCCGGCAGGTCTGGGCTGACCGGCTGAGCGAGCGCGGTGACGGGCTTGGCGAGCAGCTGACGACCGGCGTGGTCGACGCGGCGTGCCTCGAGGGGCTGGCGCCGCTCTGTGAAGCGGGGCGGGTCGAGCTCGACTGGCGCGCAGGGCTGGTGGAGCACGCGCGGGTGCGGTGCACGAGCGACGCGACCTTTCAAGACGTCGATCTGCTCGGCCGCCTCGCGTCGCTGCGCGTCTGCCGGTGGCTGCGCACGCTGACCGTCGATCTCTGCACCTGGACCATGCCGACTCCGAGCCGGCTGCAGAGCGACGCGGCGGCGGCGCTGCGAGGGCTGTTGAGCGGCGCGGAGTTCCCTGCGCTCGAGGCCCTCTCTCTCGGCTACCTCTCGACCCCGCTGCCCGCGTCGCACTTCCGCGAGGCGCTGCTCGATCGGTTGTCGGCCCGGTTTCCACGGCTCCAGACCGCCCCCGTCGAGGTGCTGCCGCTGGTGCGCCACGCCTGGCTCGAGGTCGAGCGACGGTCGCAGGCGGTGCAGTTCGAGATCATCGGGCCACACGAGGGCGGGCGAATCCCGCTCCACACCGGCGTGTGGGTCGGTGGCGCGACCCCGACAAGGCTCCGCGCGATGGCGCCGGGCGTGCGGCGCGAGGGAGTGCGAGAGACCTTCATGATCCGACAGGAGGCGCCGCAGTGGTGCCTGGTGCCGGTCGAGCACGGCGTGCTGCTCAACGGGCGCCCTGCCGTCCCGACGCGGCTGCTCCCGGGCGACGTCATCGAGGAGCCTCGCGGAACGCGCTTCAGGTTCGTGGTGCGCGTGGAGCCGTCTCTGAGGCTGCACGCCAGCGGGCTGCAGCGCCCAGGGCCGTAGCGCGCGACGCGCCTCTGGGCCGCGCCGGCTGGCCCGCGTAGCAGGCAAGACAAGGCGCAGCTCCGCGCCCGACACGCGCGCCCCTCCTCCCGTCCGTCCAACCACATGACGTCGAAGCAGAAAACAGCTGAAGGCGCGCCTCCAGCTGCGTCGCGCCCCACGCCACTCGTGGAATCATCAGCCCAACCCACTGCGGACACTCTCGCTGAGCCTCACCAGGAAGCCGTCCTGCTGGCCGACGCCCCCCTGGGGTGACTATGGGCATCGCATGAGCGAGCTGAAGCCCAAGCAGGCCTCTGAGTCGGTGACCGAGATGACGCAGCTGTTGTTGCCCGGCGACGCGAACGCGCTGGGCGCGGCGTTCGGCGGCAGCGTCATGGGGTGGATCGACATCTGCGCCGCCGTCTGTGCGCAGCGCCACTGTCGCCAGACCGTGGTGACGGCCTCGATGGACGACCTGCACTTCCACGCGCCGATCACGGTGGGCATGGCGGTCACGCTCAAGGCGAGGGTGATCGCGGCCTTCAACTCCTCGATGGAGATCGGCGTCACCGTCTTCAGCGAGAACCCACACACCGGCGAGCGAAAGCTCACCACCAGCGCGCTCTTGACCTTCGTCGCGCTCGACCATGAGGGGAAGAAGCTGCAGGTCCCGGCGCTGCTCGCGGCGAACGAGGCGGAGCGCGCCGCAGCCGCCGACGCGATGGAGCGCCGGGCTGATCGCCTGGCCCGCAAGGACCGCGGCGCGCGGTGGCTGGCGCTGGTGCAGCAGCCCGCTGCGTAAGGCCCGGGCGAGGGGCGCGCGACGCGACGAAGGTGGCGGCCATCGCGGGGCAGCCGCGCCAACCTCGGCCCTTCCCGGGCTGCCCACCGGCGCATCCACGGGGCGTTCAGGTGCCACGCCTGGTTCCTGCGCGCTGGCCACGGCCGCCCGTCCCCCCTGGGCGCGAGGGCGCAGCTCGACCGCGGTGTTGCACAGCAGGCAGCCCAGGACCGCCGAGCCAGGCGCGTCGACCACGAAGCGCTCGAAGACCTCGGTGATGGTGTCGAGCCCGGCGCCCTCGGCTCGAGCAGCGGGTGGTGAAGGGCCCGCCCCCGCCTCGGCCTAGGGCTTCTCCGTGGGCCCGGCCGCGGCGGCCCCCTCGACCTGAGCGTTGTCGCCCTGCTCCGCCAGGCGCGTGCGGCCGAGGTCCAGGTGGCCGCTCTTCGTGCCCTTGGTCTGGAGATAGAACCGGTTGAACTCGTTCGGCGGAATGAGGTGTGGAATGCGGCCGCTCACCACCACCTTGTGCTCCGCGAGCTGCCGCAGCTTCTCGGGGTTGTTGGTGATCAACTTCACCGACTTGATGTCGAGGCTGTGCAGCATGTGCGCGGCGATGGAGTAGTCCCGCTCGTCGTCACGGAAGCCGAGGGCGAGGTTGGCCTCCACCGTGTCGAGCCCCTGGTCCTGCAGCGCGTACGCGCGGATCTTGTTCAGCAGCCCGATGCCCCGGCCCTCTTGCCGCATGTACAGGAGCACCCCGCGCCCGGCCTGCGCGATCGCCTCGAGCCCGGCGGTCAGCTGATCGCGGCAGTCACAGCGCAGCGAGCCCATCACTTCACCCGTCAGGCACTCCGAGTGGACGCGCACGGGCACGTCGTGGCCATTGAGCACGTCCCCCGCCACCATGGCGACGTGCTCCTTGGCGTCGCGGTTGTTCCAGAACCCCACCAACCGGAACGTTCCAAAGCGGCTGGGCAGATCGGCCACCGCGGCGACCTTCACGCACGCCCCCGTGCGCCCGAAGCCACCGCACTCGTGGTCCTGATCACGCTCCACCAGAGCGCTCAACGCGTCGATCGTCATGTCGTCTCCATCGCCTGCGAGATGATGCGCGCCGCCAGCGCTCGCCCAGAGTGCCACGCCGCCTCGACGCCGCCGCCAGGGGCGAACCGGTCTCCGCACACGCCGACCTGCGCGCCGCCGGGCAGCTCCAGCAGCAGCGGCGCCACCAGCTCCGACGAGCGATCGCTGCGGGCGTAGAGCCAGCGGTGCGCCGAGCGCGCCATCGGCGTCGCGGCCCACGGGCCCACCACCTCGCCGGCCTCGGCCAACAGGGCGTCGCTCCACGCGGGGTCGTCGAGGTGGGCGCGCGACCAGGCCGGCCGCCCCTGGAGCACCAACGCCACCCGGCCGCCGGCCGGCCGCTTTGACGTCTCGTGCGACACCAGCTGCAACACCCGCGAGGAGCGGGGGTAGCAGATCTGCCACGGGGGCGCGGGCGTGCCCTCGGGGTACACCGCCAGGAGCGCCAGGCACGTCTGGCTGCGAGAGAGCCCCAGCAGCGCGGCGGCGCCGCGCACCACCGGCGGGGGCGCGCTCATCGTCGACAGCAGGCTCCTCGACTGCTCCGCGGCGAGCGCCAGCACCACCACGGGCGCCTGGTGCTCCTCACCGGCAGCGGTCTCGAGCAGCACCTGCTCGCCAGCGGGCTCGAGGCGGGTGATCGTCTGCTGGAGCCGCACGTCGAGGCCCGCCGCGAGCGCGCGAGGGAAGGCGACCACCCCCTCTTCGAGGGCGAAGCGCTGCTCGCCAGGCGTGAACGCGTCGGGCTGGCACGGCTGCCCCTGCCCTTCGACGATGGTGGGCCACCCGCCCCGCGGAGCGCTCGACGCCGCGCGCACCGCCGCGAGGAAGTCGGGGGCGCTCCCGTGGAGGAACGTAGGCCCGAAGTCGAGCGGAACGCCCTCGACGCGTCGCGTGGCGCACCGCCCGCCGACGCCGCGTGCGCGCTCCAGCACCACCACGGGCCGACCGGCGGCTCGCAGCGCCTGCGCGCAGGCCAGCCCAGAGACTCCGGCACCGACGATCACCACGGGGCTCATGCGCCCCACGCTAACGCCGAGCCGGGCCGGAGCGCTCGTCGAGTTCGCGCGTGCAGCGCTTACCGTATCGGCGATGACGCCTGGGGCGAGGGTCTGCCCCACACGCGCCGGAACGGCGGTGGCGCCTGGGCGAGGGTCTGCACCACACGCGCCGGAACGGCGGTGGC
>JACSRE010000020.1 GCA_014879945.1 Myxococcus sp. | reverse complement strand
AGCCGGTGGGTCCGCAGCCGGTGGGTCCGCAGCCGGTGGGTCCGCAGCCGGTGGGTCCGCAGCCGGTGGCTCAGCAGCAGGAGGCTCAGCAGCAGGAGGCTCGGCAGGCGGCGCGGCAGGCGGCTCGGCAGGCGGCTCGGCGGGCGGCTCGGCAGGCGGCGCGGCAGGCGGATCGGCAGGCGGCTCGGCAGGCGGCTCGGCAGGCGGCGCGGCAGGCGGCGCGGCAGGCGGCTCGGCAGGCGGCTCGGCAGGCGGCTCGGCAGGCGGCTCGGCAGGCGGCTCGGCAGGCGGCGCAGCAGCGGGTGGTTCCGCAGGCGGGTGCCCCACCAACGTGACCGCGCGCTACTTCACCATCGGCACGACGACCTGGAACGACCTGCAGCCCTACGGCTCGGGCTTCATCCTCGCGGGGATGGGCGGCGCGATCGCTCAGTACGACATCTCCGACGGCGGGGTGACGATGGTGGGCGGGGGCAGCTGCGCCGGCCACGACTTCTACGGCGTCTCGGTACGGCCGGTCGACCAGGCGGTCTTTCTCTCCACTGGCACCGGCTCGCTGGTGCGGTGGACCGGCCCGATGCAGTGCAGCGGCGTCAACGCGCTCACCACCGGCATCGGCACGGCGATCAAGGCCTACGACGACGCCATCTTCGTCGGCTCCTTCGACTCGATGAGCGTCAACTCCGCTGGGGTCGCGACGGTCACCCGCGTGCGCCCCGACGGCGGCGCGCCCTCGAGCCAGCAGCTGTCTGGCGCCGGGCAGATCTGGGAGCTCAGTGGTCCGTCGCCCGCGTTCACCTTTGCCGCCGGCTGGGACCACGCCACCCAGCTCCGCAACCGCGTGTGGGCCTACGACTCGAGCAACCTGTCGTGGAGCGCCGTGGTCGCGTCGAACAACGCCAACTCGCAGCTCTACGCCATCGACGTGCCCACCCCGACGCTCGGCTTCGCAGCGGGCGAGGCCTTCTTCCAGTGGGACGGCGCGGTGTGGACCGCGCGGCCCGCCCCGCCGTTCTCGGTCTACGGACTCAAGGTCTTCAGCGCCACCGAGGTGTACGCCGCCGGCGCGGACTCGAACGGGCGGGCGCCGCTGGCCCTCTGGAACGGCAACGTGTGGGCGCTGATGAACGCGGCCATGCGGCCCCTGGGCACCATCAACCGCCTGCGCGGCACCTCGAGGTGCGGGCTGCTCGGCGTCGGCAGCGGTGGCAAGGCGGTCACCACCCTGCCGTGACGCCGTGGTTGCGTCCCGAGCCCATGGGGCCTACCTCTCGCGCCATGCCCTTCACCATCTCTGAGAAGAGCGAGCGCGCCCTGCTGAGCCTGTTCCCCCGCGTCCAGGGCCGGGCCGACGCGCCGACGTGGCTGGTCGACCAGGTCGTCGACGCCGAGCTTCACCGCGCCGGCCACGCCGACCCGACGGGCGCGCTCCACGCGCTGGCCCTCAACCAGGGCTCGCTGATGAAAGAGGAGTACGACCTCTCGACGCACGGCCACGCCGATGGCTGGGTGATGGAGGCGCTGGTCGTCGACCCGAGGGAGCTGACCCTCTTCAACATGCGCCACGGCTTCCCCGCTGGTGACGCCGCGCTGCGCGCGATGGTCGCGACCATGAAGGAGCTCTCGCCCCGCGCGAAGGTGGTGCGCACGCACACCGACGGCTTCGCGATCCTCCTGGGCCCCACCGCCGACACCAGGCTCCAGCCCGCGCTGCGCGCCTCGCTCGAGCTGGCGCTCCCGCGCGCGGTCGCCGCCGTCACCCCGACCCCCGAGGCGCCGATGGGCTTCACCTTCGGCCAGCTCCGGCTCACGGTGGTCGACCCGCCCAACTGGCAGGTGCTGGGGCCGCTGGTGTGGGCCGAGTGTGAGCGCACGCTGATCATCGCGAGGCGCGCGCCGTTCACCGACGTGCTGGACCGCCGGGTGGTGCTCGATGGGCGCCTGCCGGAGTTCACCCGCTGAGCGGCCGCTGTGGCCCCGGCAACGAGGCCCCGGCGCGGCGCCGCGCCGAGTACCCGGAGCGCTAGAACCGCCACCGCGGTCGAATCGACGCGCCGAGCACCCGGTGCACGCTGTGCGGCAGCACCGCGACCACCAACGCCAGGCCGATGACGAACAGCGCGCCCGACACGCAGAAGGAGCGGGCCCACAGCGCGATGGCGAAGCACAGCACCGCGGCCCCGACGGCGCCGGCCTTCGCGCCGACCCGCAGCCGCACCTGCTCCTCCTGCTCGACCTCGAGCTGCTTCTTGAACTCGTCCTCGACGAGCTGCTTGATGCCGTCTTCGTGACGCTGGCGCAGCTCGAGCTGCGCGCGCTCCCGCTCGAGATCGTACCCGGCCAGCAGCTGCAGGTTGAGCTCGCGCGCCTGGGTCGTCTCGAGCGACGCCTGGCAGAAGATGCACCGGCGATCGAACTTGCTCGAGTCGCGCAGACACTCGGGGCACCGCAAGAACGGCAGCCGCACCAGCTCGTCGGTGTCGAGCGAGAGGTGGTTGGCGCCGTCGGTCTCGAAGCGCTTGAGCTGCGGCGCGATCACCTCGGGCCCGTCGGGAGCGGGCGCCAGCGCCTGCTCCTGCACCGGCGCGGTCGCGACCGGCTCGTCCTTCCTCACGGGCGCCTCGGCGAACCGCTCGCCGAGGGCGCGGCGCTCCTCCTGCGGCCGCTCGGCGCGCTGGGTCTCGAGCTTGTCGAAGCGGGAGTCGCGGCTCATGGGTCAGGACGCGGGGCGCGTGCGACGGCGCGCCCACTGGCGCAGCCGCTCGATGTCTTCGGCCATGGTGACCGCGAGGGGGAGCGTGTCTTTGATCGCCACCTCGAGGTGCCGGGGCTCGAGCGGCACCTTGTCGGCGTAGGCCTCGTACATGCCGCTCACCACGGCCTGCTCGATCTCGGCCCCGCTGAACTGCTCGGTCATCGTCGCGAGCCCGTCGAGCGGGAACTCGGCCGGGGCGCGCCCGCGCCGCTGCAGCTGGAGCGAGAAGATCTCCCGGCGCTCCTGGGCCGTCGGCAGGTCGATGAAGAAGATCTCGTCGAAGCGGCCCTTGCGCAGCAGCTCCGGCGGCAGCGAGTCGATGCGGTTGGCGGTCGCCACCACGAAGACCGGGGCGGTCTTCTCCTGCAGCCACGTCAAGAGCGTGCCGAAGACGCGCGCCGACACGCCGGTGTCGTTGCCGCCGCCGCCTGCGCCCGCGAGGCCCTTCTCGATCTCGTCGACCCACAGCACCACCGGCGCCAACGACTCCACCACCCGAATCGCCCGCCGCAGGTTCTCTTCCGACGAGCCGATGATGCCCGAGTAGATGCGCCCCATGTCGAGGCGCACCAGCGGCAGCCGCCACGACGTCGCGATGCACTTGGCCGTCAGGGACTTTCCGCACCCCTGCACGCCGAGCAGCAGCACCCCCTTGGGCTCGGGGAGGCCGAAGGCGCGGGCGTCTTCCGAGAACGCGCCCTGCCGCCGGTTGAGCCAGCGCTTGAGCGAGGTGAGCCCGCCGATGTCGGCCAGCGACTGATCGGTCGCCTGGTACTCGAGCAGGCCGCTCTTGCGCACCACCTGGCTCTTCTCTTCGAGCAGCATCTTGATGTCGCCCGAGTCGAGCCGGTTGTCCTGCGCGATGGCCTTGGCGAAGGCGTTCTCGGCCTCGGCGATGGTCAGGCCGTGCGCGGCGCTCACCAGCGCGTCGGCCTGCTCGCGGTTGAGCTCGACCACCGCGCGCTTGTTCTTGGTCACCACGCGCGCGATGTCCTTGAGCAGGTCGAGCAGGTCGGCCTTCGAGGGCAGCGGCACGTCGATGACCGAGACGTCCTTCTCGAGCTCGTCGGGCAGCTTGAGCGTCGGGGCGACGACGATGGCGGTGGTGAACTGGGTCTTGAGGTGAAAGCCGAGCTCGCGCAGCGCCCGCACCGTCACCGGGTCGTCGAGGTGGCGGTGGAAGTCCTTCAGCACCACCAGCGACGGGGTGGTGAGCCGGGCGATGGCCACCAGGGCGCGGGCCGGCTCGAGGGTGTCTTCGGGCGCGAGCTTGAGCGTGCCGGTCAGGGCGCGCAGCCCGCGGGTCGCCGTCCACTCGAGCAGATCCTTGCCGTGGGAGCGCGCGAGCTCACTCAGCAACGCGTCCACGCGCTGCTCTTCCCAGCTCACCAGGTACAACAACGGGTACCGGGCACGAATCAGGGTGTCGAGATCGCGTAGGAAGCGCGGGCGCTCAGCCGACATGGCAGCCATACGCCGCGAGCCTACGCGGCTTTCACCGTGGGCCCTACCGACTGGAGGAAAAGGGAAACTTGACCGGAGAAGCGCAGCAGAACGCCGAGAAACCCCCCGCGCTCTGCGCCGCGACAAGCGGGCATGCGCTTCACCGATGAGCGCGGTATCGCTCAGGATCAGCCGGCTGTCAAAAAAGGAACGCGAGAGGTTTTCGCGCCTCCCGCTTGATTGGCCCGGGTCAAGGACAGTCGGTCGCTCAGCGGGTGACTGGACCGATGGCCTGACTCGGCTCAAGGGAAGCCTCGAGGGGGCGGGGCAGCGTGGAGGCTGGCCGCCGCTCAAGCCCCGGTGGCGTTCACCCAGCATGCGCAGAGACCAGGCCGCCGTGCCCGCGTTCGAGGGCCTCGTCTGGCTCCATGCGAGGGCTGCGCGCCCGGCGGGCCTCTCGTTCGGACATGAAGCCAAAATCTTCTTGAGCTATCGAATATTTGAACGATCTTCTCCGGCGGCTTCGAAGGCGGCGCGACTAGGGTCCGCCGCCGCATGGCCATCCAACGAGAACAGGTAGCCGCGCCCCCGTCACTCGCGGTCCTGACGGCCGAGTGGAAGGGCATGGGCCGGGCGTGGGTGGGCGGCTGGCGAGAGGTCTTCAAAGGGAAGACGGTGCTGGCCGACGCGCTCTCGGCGCTCACCGTGGGCGCGGTCGCGCTGCCCTTGAACCTGGCCCTCGCCATCGCCTCGGGAATGCCGGCGAGCGCGGGCCTGGTCGCTGGCGCCCTCGGCGGCATCCTCGCGGCGGCGTTCGGCGGCGCGATGCTCCAGGTGACCGGCCCCGCCGCGGCGCTGCAGGTGATGGTGCTCGCCATCGCGGTGCGCTTCGGCCCCACCGGCGTCGCCGCCGCGACCGTGATGATCGGCGTGATGCAGCTGCTGATGGCGCTGTCGCGCGCGGGCCACCTCGGCAAGTACGTGCCCGAGAGCGTGCTGGCCGGCTTCACCACCGGCGTGGGCCTCAAGCTCCTCGACGGTCAGATCCCCGAGCTGTTGGGCTTCGACTACCGGGTCTCGGAGCTCGCCTCGATGATGCACCGGCCCGAGTGGCTGCACGAGGTCGAGTGGCTGGCGGCCGTCTCGGGCATGTTCGTCGCGCTCTTCGTGGTGGCCACGCGGCAGTTCAAGCGCTTCCCCGGCGCGCTGGTCGCCATCGCGACCATCACCTTCGTCGCCAACTACCTGGGGTGGGACGTCACGCGCGTCGGCGCGGTGCCGAGCCAGCTGCCGTCGCTCGTGGTCCCCACGCTCCACGACGACCAGTGGCTCGACCTCTTCCTCGCCACTTTCCCCCTCGGGCTGCTCGCGGCGGTGGAGTCGCTCCTCTCGGCCAGCGCCATCGACCGCATGGCGCCCGAGCGGCCGAAGCACCACCCGTCGCTCGAGCTCTTCGGCCAGGGCGTGGCGAACTTCTTCGTGGGCCTCTTTCAGGGCATGCCGGTGTCGGGCGTGGTGGTGCGCAGCGGCGTGAACGTGCAGGCCGGCGGTCGCACGCGGCTGGCGGCGCTGCTGCACGGCGTGGCCCTCGGCGGCGCGGTGCTCCTGCTCAGCACCGAGATCGCCAGGACCCCCCTCGCGGCGCTCGCCGGGCTCCTGTGCGTGGTGGGCGTGCGCCTCATCGAGGTCGGCACCCTCATCAAGCTGGCGCGCGAAGAGAAGCTCGAGGCCCTCGCCTTCGTGCTGAGCGCGGCCGGCACCGTCTCGGGGCACCTGATGGCGGGCCTGGTCGCGGGGCTGTTGGTGCACGCGGTCTCGCGGTTCATCCACCGCCCGGCCGCCCTCGAGCAGGCCCTCATCGCCGCCGAGCTGAAGCCGGGCATTCGCGCGGTGGTGAAGAAGGAAGACGCCCAGGCGCGGCGCCCCCACGCCGAGGCCCCCGCGTCGGCGGCGGGCTGGCTCGCGCACGTCAAGCACCGCCCCCTCATTCCCCCCACCGCCTTCGTGCACGCGCAGGCGTCGGTCATCGGCCACGTGGTCCTCGGAGACAACGTGCACATCGCGGCCGGCTCGTCGGTGCGCGCCGACGAGGGCACCCCGTTCTTCATCGGCGACAACACCAACCTGCAGGACGGCGTGGTGCTGCACGCCCTCAAAGAGAAGCACGTGCAGGTCGGCCAGGAGCGCTGGGCCATCTTCGTCGGCCGCAACGTCTCCATCGCCCACGACGCGCTGGTGCACGGGCCCTGCTACGTCGGCGACGACACCTTCATCGGCTTCAAGGCGGTGGTGCACGACGCGGTGGTGGGCAGCCGCTGCTTCATCGGCATCGGCGCGGTGGTGGTGGGCGTGACGGTGCCCGACGGCCGCTTCGTGCCGCATGGGTCGATCATCGACTCGATGGACCGGGTCGACGGCCTGCCCCTGGTGAGCGAGGCGCAGCACCACTTCAACGAAGACGTCGTCGACGTGAACCGGGGCCTCGCGGCCGCCTACCGCGCGGCGGTCTCGAGCGGCAAGAAGCCGCCGGCCACCGCGGCGACGGCCCACGCCCCGTGGGACGAACAGTGGACGGTCGCCACCGGGAAACGCTTTTGAGTGAAGGAGTGAACCACCCATGCTGATCAGCGGACTCATTCTCGGCCTGGTGCTCGCGGCCGCCTGGAGCTTTCGCGCCTCGGGCGTGCGGGTGCCCGAGGGCCACGTCGCCGTCGTCACCCGCTTCGGGGCCGCTGAGCGCGCGCCGGGCGGGGCGCTGGCGACCCGCGGGCCAGGCCTGCACTTCAAGTGGCCGTGGGAGCGCGTGGTGCTGGTCTCGATGATGGAGCAGAAGATCGAGCTCGCTGGCGAAGGGGCCATTCGCACCATGGCCGCCGACGGCACCTCGCTGCGCCTCGACGCGGCGCTGCGCTACCAGCCCAACCGCGCCCGGCTCGACCAGTTCCTCTTCGGGCTCAAGCGGCCGCTCGAGCACATCTCGACCCTCTTCACCTGCCTGCTGCGCAACGAGCTGGCGAACGTGCAGGCCAGCCCTACGCCCGCGGCCCACTCGGTGGCCGAGGCGCTCCCGCAAGAGGCGGGCAGCTACGCCCTCATTCGACGCGAGCGTGGGCTGCTCTCCACCCGCATCGCCGACTTCTGCCAGGCGCGCATCGGCAGCGAACACGGCGTCGACTTCAACGCCGTCGACCTCACCGACATTCTGCCGCCTGACGAGCTGCGCGACGCCCTCAACGCCGTGATGCAGGCCCGCTCGGCCGCCGAGGCCCACCACTACCGGAGCGAGAGCGAGTGCCGGCAGCAGGTGCTCGAGGCCCGCCAGGGCGTCGCGATCGCCACGGCGCGCGCCCAGGCCGCCGCCGACGAGCTGACCACCCTCGGCAAGGCGCTCGCGCAGCTGCAGCAGAAGCAGGTGCTCGGCGACTACGTCAGGCGCCGCAAGGCCGAGGTGCTGGCCGAGTCGAGGCTGCTCTACGTCAACGACGTGAAGGAGGGCGCGCGATGACCACCCAGGATTGGCTGCAGCTCCTCGGCGGCGTGGCGGGCGGCGTCGCGGCGGTGGGCGCGCTCACCGCCGTGTTCAAGGCCGCGACCGTCAGCGTCGACGACCAGCACGTGGCCCTGGTGACGGTCTTCGGCCGCTTCACCCAGAAGCTCAGTCGGCCCGGGCTGCACATGGTGCCCTCGAAGCTCTTCCCCTGGGTGCAGGTGCGGCACGTCTCGAAGGCCCGCGACTTCCGCTCCTACAAGGGCATTCACGTCAACGACGCGCGCGGCACCACCATGCTGGTCGACCTCTGGGTCGAGCTGCACATCGTCGACTCGGTGAAGTCGACCTTCGCGGTGACCGACTGGGACACGGCGCTCCAGAGCGTGGTGGCGCACGCGTCGATCTCGATCCTGGGCAAGAGCGACTTCCAGCAGGTGCTGCAAGACCGGCAGGAGCTCGGCGAGCGGCTGCGGGCCGACATCGCGCGCGAGGCCGAGCGCTGGGGCCTGTCGATCGACAGCGCCTTCATTCAGCAGATCGAGCTGCTGCCCGAGGTGGCCACCGAGCTGTCGAAGACCATCGCCGCGCGGCTCGAGCGGGCGACCGCCGAGATCGAAGCGCTCGGGCGGCTCGAGGTCGCCCAGCTCGAGGCCGACACCCTGCGTGAGGTGGCCACCCTCGTCGCCCAGGCGCGCGCGCAGTACCCGCTGGCGGTGGGCGCGGCGCTCGAGGCGCTCAAGGCAGACCCCGAGGTGCTGGCGGCCTACCACGCGCTGTACGAGCTCTCGCAGCTGCGGCCCGGGCGCACCATCGCGTTCCGCGGCTTCGACGGCGCGCAGGCCATGCGCTCGGTCGAGGCGGCGATGCTGCAGGCGATGCCGGCCGACGCGGGCGCTCCCGACGGCGCGCCCCTCTTGCCCCACCGCTGAACGTCAGCGCAGCGCGCCCTCGAGGGCGTTCTGGTCGAAGCCCAGCACCAGCCGGCCGCGCACGTCGATGACGGGCACGCCCTGGGGTCTGACCCCGGCGGCGGCGGCCTTCTGCGCGAGCTCCTTCGAGGCCTCGGGGTCTTTCTCGATGTCCTTCTCGGTGAAGAAGACCTTCCTGGCGGTGAGGAACGCCTTGGCCTTGCGGCAGTAGCCACACCACGAGGTGGTGTAGACGATGACGTCGTTGCTGGGCTCGGCGACGCCGCGGAAGCTCGAGGGCTGCTTGTCTCTGGCCCGGCTGGCGGCGGCGATCTGCCGCTCGAGCGCGGCGATGGCCGTCTGGCTGCTCTTCTTGTCCGACAGCTCGCGCGAGGCCCGGGCCTTCAGCTGCGCGGCGAGCTTCGCGTCGGCGCCCGTCAGCTTCGCGTCGGCGAGCTGGTCGAGGGCGATCTGCCAGTCGGCGTTGTCCACGGCCAGCTTCGCGCGCAGGAGCCGGGCCTGGGCGTTGGCGGGGTCCACCTCGATCCACGTGTCGCAGTAGCGCTCGGCGGCCTCGAACTGCTGCTGCGAGGCGGCGGTGCGCGCGGCGGCCTCGAGCGCGGCGGTCTGCTTCGGGTCGAGCTTGAGCGCCATCTGCGCGAACTGCAGCGCCAGCAGCTCGTCCTTCTTCTGCACCGCGGCCTTCGCGGCGTCGCCCAGCAGGCTGGCGGCCCTCGGCTTGTCGTCGCCGGTGAACGTCTGCCCGTCGAGCGCGAAGAGCACGTCGTCGAGCTGGCCGGCCTTGAGGTGCGTCTGGGCCGTCTCGAGCGGCGTGGCCGAGAGGGCGAGCAGGAGGAGGAGAGCGCGCATGCGCGGGCCACGGTACTCCTTCGGGGGCGTTCGGTGTTGCCCACCTCGCCGCGGCCCGACTCGTGGCAGGGTCGCCAGTCAGTCGGGAAAGGCCCGCCCGTCCTCCCGGCCCAGAGGTGTCACCATGTCCTGGAAGTCCACGCTCGTGCAGTCAGGCCCCGGTCACTGGGTGCTGCCGAAGAACAAGCAGATGCGCTGCGACGCGCACATCTTCCTCTCCGACGCGCTGCTCCACGGCGACGAGGGCGTGGAGGAGAGCGTGTTCGCGCAGGTCGTCAACGCGTGCTCCTTCCCCGGCGCGACCCGCGTGGTGCTGACCCCCGACTGCCACGTCGGCTACGGCGTGCCCATCGGCACCGCCATCGAGACCGAGGGCACCCTGCTGCCCACCGCGGCGGGCTACGACATCGGCTGCGGCATGGTGCAGCTGTCGACCTCGCTCACCTGGGCCGACGTGGCCGACAAGGACAAGCGCCGCCGGTGGATCGACGAGGTCACCCGCCGCATCGGCGTCGGCGTCGGCCAGGCGAGCGGCCGCAAGCTGGGCGGCAAGCTGCTCTCAGAGGTGCTGCGGCACGGGGCGAAGGCCCTGGTGCACGACCACGACGTCGCCGAGCGCGCCTCGATCCCCGTCGAGGACGACACCGTCGACGTGCCCGAGCGCGCCTGGGACAAGCGCAACCAGCTCGGCAGCCTCGGCGGCGGCAACCACTTCTGCGAGATGCAGGTCGACGAGGCGCAGCGCGTGTGGGTGATGCTGCACACCGGCAGCCGCGGCTTCGGCTGGAACATCGCCAAGCAGTTCTTCGTGCAGGGCGCGGCCGCGCTGGGGCTGCACGGCGGTCGTCACGAAGATCACGTCTGGTTCGACGCCGACTCCACCATGGGCCGCGCGTACTGGAACCTGCACAACATGGCGGCCAACTTCGCCATCGCCAACCGCCTCATCATCGGCGAGGCCGTGTGCGAGGCGCTCGAGGCCGTCTTCGGCGGCGAGGCGCGCGTCTATTACGAGATCTCGCACAACCTCATCCAGAAGGAGGGCGGCCGCTTCATCGCCCGCAAGGGCGCGACCCGCGCGTTCCCCGCCAGGCACCCGGCGCTGAAGGGCACCGCCTGGGAGGGCCGCGGCCACCCCATCTTGATCCCCGGGTCGATGGAGACCGGCTCGGCCATTCTGTTCGCCGAGCCGGGGGCCTCGGAGTCGCTGTACTCCGTCAACCACGGCGCGGGGCGTCGCCTCTCGCGCACCCAGGCCAGGCGCGACCTGTCGCAGAAGGACACCGATCTGCGCATGGCGCGCCTGGGCGTGCTGCTCAACACCCGCTCGACGCCGCTCGATGAGTCGGGGCCCTGCTACAAGGACCTCGAGCAGGTGCTGGGGGCGGTCGAGCTGGCGGGCCTGGCGAAGGTCGACCGCCGGCTGCGGCCGGTGGCGTGCATCAAGGGCGCGGACTGAGCGATGGGCCTGCTGGATTTTTCCGGGCAGCCGCCACCTTGTGGATGAGGGGTGGCGGCGTGGCCCGTCTCGGTCGAGAATGGCTGCATGGGTGGGTTTCCGGCGTCGGTTCAGGCCGCGTACGAGCAGCACAAGAGCGCCGTGTTTCGGCGGTGTCAGACGTTGCTCAAAGACGCCGCGCTCGCCGAAGACGCGACGCAAGACGTGTTCATGAAGCTGGCCGCCAACCAGCACCGCATCGAGAACCCCAGGGCCCAGCTGGGGTGGTTGCTCCAGACCGCGACCAACCACTGCCTCACCATCATGCGCACCCGGGGGCGCTCCGACTCGCTCGAGGCCCGCGCCGAGGGGGCCGATGGTGAGGGCGGCGGTGACCAGGGCCCCTCGGAGCGCATGACCGGCCAGTACGAGGCCCGCGACTTCTCTCGAAAGCTGCTCGAGGAGCTCGGCACCGTCTCGCGCGACATCGCGCTGTCGGTGTTGGCGGGCGACGAAGAGCGGCAAGACGTGGCGGCCAAGCACAAGGTGTCGCGCAAGACGGTGACGCGGAAGTTGGCGAGCATCTCGGCGCGGGCCCGGCAGCTCTTGACCCGAAAGCGCGATGGGTGAGCAGCGCGGTCCCGTGCCCATCGCAGCCGGTCAGTGCCCCGTCTGTCGGCAACAGTTCCCGGTGACGGTTGGGGTGTGCCCCCGCCACCAGGTGCGCCTGTCGCCCGTCGAGCCCAGGACCGACCCCATGCACCCGGCGTCGCGCACCGTGATGGACTCGGGGCGCCCGGCGTTCGACGAGCCCAGCGAGTTCCCCACCGACCTCGACCGTGAGGGCTTGACGCCGAAGGCCTCGCCCAGCGCGCAGCGGGGCGGTGAGTCGACGGTGCTGGAGCCTGCGTTTCAGCCGAAGGCCGCCGCCGCGGCGCCGAAGGCGCGAGAGGCCGCGACGGTGCCCGAGGGCGTCGCGCCCGTCGCGCCGGTCAACGCGATGACCAGCACCGTCGGCCAGGTGTTCGACGGGTACGTCACCACCAGCGTGCTCGCCGAGGGCGGCATGGGGCTCGTCTACGAGGCCCAGCACCCGCTGCTCGGCACCCAGGCGGTGGTGAAGGTGCTCAAGAAGCTGCTGCGCGGCGACCCGGTGTCGAAGCGGCGCATGGTGACCGAGGGGCAGACGCTCTCGGCGCTGGTGCACCGCAACGTGGTGCGCGTGTTCGGCTTCGGCCACCTCGCCGACGGCCGCCCATGGCTGCTGATGGAGCGGCTGGTCGGCGAGAGCCTGCACTCGATGATCCAGGGGCAGGGGGCGATCGCCTTCGACGAGGCGCTCCCGTTGATGAACCAGCTGGTCTCGGGCCTCGAGGCGACGCACGCGCTGGGCGTGGTGCACCGAGACCTCAAGCCCGACAACATCTTCGTCACCGTCGAGTCGGACGGGGAGCGGCTGGTGAAGCTGATCGACTTCGGCATCGCCCGGCCCGAGGCGCCCTCGACGGCCGAGCCCGGGCAGGACCTGCGGACCATCGCCGGGCGCTTCGTCGGCACCATGGCCTACGGCGCGCCCGAGCTGTTCCTCGGGCAGCCCTGCTCGAAGGCCAGCGACCTCTACGCGCTGGGGGCGGTGTTCTTCGAGATGCTCACCGGCCGGCGGGTCTTCGCGCCAGGGGCGCCGCATGAGGTGGTGAAGATGCACCTCGACGAGCCGCCGCCGCGGGTGCGCGACTTCGCCCCCTCGGTGCCGCAGGAGATCGACGACCTGGTCTTCTCGATGCTCGCCAAGCAGGCCCACGCGCGGCCGTCGATGGAAGCGGTGAGGGCGGCGCTCAAGGCCGAGCGCCACCCCGCGGCGCCGGGGACGCGCGGAGTGCCGGCCTGGGTGTGGGTGATGGGCGCGGCGCTGGTCGGAGTGTCGGCGGCGTTCCTCTGGCTGCTGGCTCGCCGCTAGCGACCGCGGTCGCAGGCCAGCGCAACCCGGGTTGCACCCCGGCTTGCGCGGCGCGGCGCCAAACCGCCGATTCTCTGCGTGACGACGGCTGGCCCCGCGCTTGCCTTGAGGCGCCCCATGCCCGCTCCCTCCCGCTCGAAGCTGATGTTCCTGGTGGTGGTCCTCTCGATGCCGTTGCTCACCGGCGCCTCG
>JACSRE010000015.1 GCA_014879945.1 Myxococcus sp. | reverse complement strand
CGCCAGCTACGCCCGCTGTGCCTCCGGTCGTTCTCGTGCCGCCTGCGGTCTTCTCAAGCGGCGATTCAAAGGGCTCTGGAGCGAGCGATGACAAGGCGTCTGAGTCGGCCGGGGACTGGCCGCCAAAGTCCACGCAAGAGCCCGTCGAGCCGAAGTTGCTCCACCCGAAGGAGTCGCTGAGTAAGGCGAGCTACGAGTACTGGTCGAAGCAATCCACGGAGACGATCATCAGGTCGCTGGAGCCAGGCCCGAACAATCCTGAGGGTCTGCTGATGAAGGCGGACGGAACCGTCATGCAAGGAAACACTCGACTGACAGTTTTGAACGAGCGTGGTGTCGACGTGAAGGGACTTCCTTATGAACTCAAACAGTAGCGCTGTTGATGAGCTTGTTTGCTTGTATTCTGCGGCCACAGATCGACAGAAGGGTGGGGTTGCCCTGATGCTAGCTCGGTCGCTATGCAATGTGCTGCGTGATACCTATCGCTCCGGCGGCGAGCAACGCTTGGTAGATGGTGACGGGATTATCCGCGGCCATGAGGTCTTGATTCGGCTCATGGCGGCGGCGAGCCGACTCGTGCTTCCAGGTTCGGTGGTGTACCCGGATAACAGCTTGCTGGCGTTCTTGGAGGAGTACAGACAGTCGGATCCCAGTAGCCAGGCGCGACTTCAGCAGGCGGCTCATGACGTGAATCGTCAACTGGAGGCCCTAGGTGGGATTCGCGAGTTGCTCTGAACTCAAGCGAATGGAAGCGGAGAGCCGGAATCCAGGTTGCCCATGAAGCACTCATCTCCCTTCTTCGCGCTCCTCTCTCAGCCTGCACGGCTGGTGCCCCTCAACTCTCGACTGGGCTCGGGCCCGTCGCACGAGCCGACGGAGGCTTCGCTGCAGATGCCTCGACAGCAGTCGACGCCGGCGTCGATGGGCCGCCTCGCGACATCGAGATCATCGCCTGATTCACGGGCCAGGCCGGTGACGATGGCGGCGAGCGAGCCGTGCTGGCCGTTCCGCGTCTGAGTTCGGTTCGTGCTCAATGGCGGTGGCGCGACGGTGGCTGGGGGCTGTCCCAGGCGACGTTCGAAGACGATGGCGGCTACCGCATTCGAGGCGTCCCGGCAGGAGAGGCCATGGTCTTCTTCCCGACGTTCGGCGCGGTCGTCACGACGTGACGCCGCCCCCGGTTGTGCCGCAGGCCCCGGACGTGGCCGCAGCACAGCAGGCAACGTCGGAGCGCCGCGACCCAGGAAAACCGAGGCTGGGTGGGTTGGATGAGGGCGGACCTGCGGCCGGACGCCCTGCGGAACGCGAGGTCCTCAGGGCCGGCAGGGCGAGCCTTGTTCAACGACTGCTCCTCGACGAGTTGCTGGCCCAGGTGCCGGGGCCGACGTTGTTGGCTGACTCGAGAACGTTCGAGATGAGAGGGATGAAGGAGGCCATGCGTCTGGCCACCGCTGCCGTTGCCCGAATGCCACGGGAAGTTCGTCTGAAGATCCGTTTTCAAGATACTGTACCGCAGTGATTGATGATGAAGGGCATCGTCGAACAGTGGAGGTTGAGGCGATGCCGCGCTTCTCGCTGGTTCATCCCGGTCCGGCCGTGCGGGTGTTGGGGGTTGCCCCGTCCTTGTCCGATCCCGGCAGGAGAGGCGAGACCCAGAGGCTCGCGGACTCCGTCGTTCGAATTGGAACAAACTTCGTCAACGGCCCGAGGACAATGCCTCTCGAACTGGCGGCCACGATTGTTCATGAGTGGGCTCACGCGATGCTCAATCGCGAGGCGAAACTGATTGGAGGCTCCGATGTGGGCGAACTCTACCAGGCGCTTGATGCCAATCTGCCGGGCTTGAAGTTCCAGGATGCATCAGGTGAGTTGCGCAACGTCGTGACCGACAGGAAGAGCATTCCGACAGCACGCAGAGGTTGCTGTTCGTGTTGCAAATCTGATGTGTTCCAAGGTGTTTGTTGATGCCTCGGAGAGCTGTACGTACCGCGAGGTCAGGCGCTACCTCGCCACGACGCTATGCGAAGAGCGGCTTCAGCATGGGGACGGTGGCCACGCCCCCTGTTCACACGTTACGCTTCTGGACGGCGGGGTCGAATTGCAGATCGATGGCCGGACGATCACCATCGTGGACATCCCCTCAGGCCACTAATGGGCGTGGCGCCGGCAACACTGCGACGCCGCTGCGGTGCCGACGGGAGGCCTCAACCCGACGGACACGACGTGGGCGCAGGTGGAGGCGCTGGGGCAGGGGAAGTTTGCGGCGGACTGGCGGTACACGAGGGA
>JACSRE010000198.1 GCA_014879945.1 Myxococcus sp. | reverse complement strand
CTTGTCGGCCACCACGGGCTTGTCGGCCACCACGGGCTTGTCGGCCACCACGGGCTTGTCGGCCACCACCGGCTTGTCGGCCACCACGGTCGACGACGAGCCACCACCACCGAACAACACCACGCTCCCGACTCCGATGAGCACGAGCGAGACCAGGCCGATGATCAGCGGCAGCTTGCTCTTGGGCGCCTCGAGCGGCTCGGAGACGTCGACGTCGACGTCGATCGCGGCCTCGCGCGCAGCAGGGCGGGGGATCGCCTCGCGCTCCGGGTCGGTGCCCTTGAGGTCGAGGGGCTGACCCAGCTCGAGGCGGGTCATGTTCGCTTCGGCCGCGTGCGTGCCGGCGGTGAGCGGCGACATGCGCGTCTCCTGGCCCGACGCCACCGGCGCTGGGGTGGGCGCACGGGTCCCGCGGGTGCGGGCCGAGGTGCTGCCCGAGACGCCGAGCGGCTTGAGGCTCCCGCTGCGAGGTGGCGGCGTTCCCCCCAGGGGGCGCTGTCGCCCCGAGGGCGTGGCGTTGCCGAGCACCGGCCCCCGGCCCGTGATGGGCGCCGGCGTGGTGGTGCCCGAGCCAGGCAGCAACGAGGCCCGCACGGCCTCGAGGTGGGCCCGCATCTCTTCGGCGGTGTGTGGCCGGTTGGCGGGGTCCTTCTCGAGCGCCCACAGGATCAGCTCGTCGAGCGCGGGGGGAATGTCGGCGCGAATTGTCGACGGCACCGGCGGCTTGTCCTCCACGTGCATCCACATCGTCTGGAGCGTGTTCTCTCCGCGGAAGGGCCGGAAGCCCGTCACCATCTCGAACAGCACCACGCCCAGCGCGTAGAGATCGGTCGCGGCGCTGATGGGCTTGCCGCGCGCCTGCTCGGGCGAGATGTAGTCGGGCGTTCCCAGGATCATCGACGCGCGCGTCTGCGGCGCCGAGTCGCTGCCGTTGGCGAGCGCGCCCAGCTTGGCGATGCCGAAGTCGAGCAGCTTGACGTACGCCTTCCCGCGCCCCGTGTTCACCAGGAAGATGTTCGAGGGCTTGATGTCGCGGTGAATGATGCCGGCGGCGTGCGCCGACTCGAGCGCGTCGAGCACCTCTTCGAGGTAGGCGAGCGCCTCGCCGATGGGGAGCGGGCCGCGCTGCTTGAGGAGCTTGTCGAAGGCCGTGCCCTCGAGGAACTCCATTACGAAGTAGTGCGCGCCCTCGGGCAGTTGGCCGAACGAGAAGATGTCGACGATGCCGCGGTGCCGAATCTCGTTCACCGCGCGCGCCTCGGCGAGGAAGCGCTCCACCAGCTCCTGCTCGTTCGAGAGCGACGGCAGCAGCACCTTCACGGCGACGCGCTTGCCGATGAGCGGCTGGCGGCCCTCGTAGACCTCGCCCATGCCGCCCACGCCGACCCGCGCGATGATCTCGTATTCGCCGATCTTTCGGCCGGACAGGTCGGTTCGAGGAGCGTCAGCCACGGGTCGCCAGTCTAGCGGGGAACCGGGGCGTTCGCTCGTTCAGGCTGTGGGGGCCTGCTTTCGCCACCGCAGCGGGTAGAACGGCGCGATGCAACGACTCCGGCAGCTCCTGCGCCTCGGCGCCATGGCGCACATCTCCATCGGGCCGCTCTTGCTGCTGGTGGCGGTGCTCTCGCCGCCGTGGGTCATCGGCGAAGGCCGGGCGCTCGAGGCCCTGCACGCCGTGGAGGACCTCGACTGGCGCTGGTGGCTGCTGGTGCCCGCGCTGGTGCTGTGGGGCGTGCCCATCGTGGCGGTGGCGGGCTGGCTGCAGGCGCGGCGCACCGGCCTCGAGACCGACAAGGTGCGCGAGCGCATCGAGGGGCTGCTGGCTGACCGGCAGCTCCCCGTGGTGGTGGACGTGGACACCCGGGTGCCGGTGCAGGTCGAGGCGCCGCTGCGAATTCCCATCGAGCTGCGCACCACGCTGGCGTTCGACGAGCTGGTGGACATCGAGACCGACGTGCCGCTGCGGGTGGAGCTCCCGCTCGACACGGTGGTGGAGACCTCGGTGTTCGGCCTGGGGTCCCTGAAGATCCCCATTCGCGCCGTCATCCCCGTGGACCTGGTGGTGCCCATTCGCGGGAAGATTCGCATCAAGACCGACGCGCTGCCGGTGCAGCTCGAGGACACCTGCGTGGCGCACCTGCCGCCCTTCGAGGTGCCCATCAAGTCACGCTTCGAGACGAAGCTGGACCTGCTGGACAACCTGCGCAGCGCGACCGACGAGCTGCGCAAGGGTGTGGGCGAGGTGCTCGCGGGGCTCGATGGCGGAAAGCCCGGCTGAGCGGCGCGTCACGG
>JACSRE010000106.1 GCA_014879945.1 Myxococcus sp. | reverse complement strand
GTCATGGGGCCTCCGTGGACGTCTCGACACCGACGGCGCGCGCATGTCGGACGTCTACCCCAGAACGGAGCTTCTGCGTCGTCGCCGGAACCCGCGCGCGCCGTCGGTGTCGAGACGTCCACGGAGGCCCCATGACGACGAGCGCGTTGGCCATTTCGGTGCGGTGGGGTGACCGGCTGATTAGCTCCCAGGTGCTCCGCCGCGACGACCCGCGCGCCTTCTCGCTGGGCTCCGCGCCGGGCAGCGACGTGACGGTGCCGCGCGCGGGCCAGGCGTCGTTCTCATTCGGCGCCGACGGGCCGGTGGTGCGCTTCACCGATGGCGTGCGCGGCCAGGTCTTCCGCAACGGCGACGTGACGCTCCCGATGTCCGAGGTGATTCACCGTGGGCTGGCGCAGGAGGAGGGTGACGGGTGGGCGCTGCCGCTCGGGCGGCGTGACGGCGTGGTGCTCGAGTTCGGCAGCGTGGCGGTCGAGGCGTGGCCGATGAAGGCGCCCACGCGGGTCGGCTTCGGGGCCGCCGCGTGGGACTACCGCTGGCTCAACGTGCTCCTGGCCACCGCGATGTTGGCGCTGCTGGTGGTGGTGCGCTTCGAGCTGTTCGCGTTGGAGGGCGACGCCTTCGGCGACGACGGCGTCTCGGCGTCGGCGGTGACGCTGCGGCGGGTGCTGGTGACGGCCGAGAAGCCCGAGCGGCGCCCGCCCACGTCGCCCGAGCGGGCCCCCGAGCGGCAGAAGGCCCCGAAGCAGGCCTCCGCGTCCGGCAGCCCCAGGCCTCGCCCTTCGCCGGTGACGCGAGGAGAAGGCGGCGCGCGCGCCATCGGGCCCGACGTGAAGAAGCTCTTCGCCGGCCTGGGCGGCCAGGGCGTGATGGGGAACGGCGGCTTGGCGAAGGAGCTGACCCAGGCGCTGGGGAGCGTCGTCGGCACCTCGAACGGGCTGGGCGGCCTTTCGCTGCGAGGCAGCGGCGGCGGCGGCGACCTCGGCGGCCCGCTGCGCATCGGCGGCATCGGCCTGCGCTCCGGGCCTCCCGGCTCGGGCCCGGACGTGTCGTTGAAGAAGGGCGAAGGCGCCGGGCCCGTCATCGAAGAGACGCAGCCTGTCGTCGCGTGCGCGGCCGTCGGCTGCCTCGACAAGGAGCTCATTCGCCGGGTGGTGCGGGAGCACTTGAGCCAGGTGCGCTTCTGCTACGAGCGCCTCTTGCCGTCGCAGCCGACGCTGAGCGGCCGCGTGGTGGTGAAGTGGCACGTCACCGGCGCCGGCCTGGTCGACGCCTCTGAGGTCGCTTCCTCCACCGCGGCCTCGCCCGAGCTGGGCAACTGCCTCGCCGGCCGCGTGCGCACCTGGCGCTTCCCTGCCGCGAAGCAGGCCGAGGCGGGCTTCACCGTCTCGTACCCGTTCGTCTTCAAGCTCTCGGGCCAGTGACGCCCCCCGAAGGCGGACAGGGCGCCCGTCGCCCGCAGCCACGAGGCGGTCGCACGGTCGTTCGCCCTGTTGAGTGCTTCAGCTCGCCAAGCTCCTGCCGCTCGCCGCGCGCTCGACTGCGACCTCGGAGCCGCGCGGGTACGAGTCGTCGGTCCGCGAGCAGGCTGCCCGACGCGTCATCGGCAGGCTGCTCCGTCAGGCACGATGCGGCGCCTGCCCGAGTCCGTCACTCCGTTCCGCAGACTCCGCGGGGCCTTCCTCGCCTCATCGCGCGGGCGCGGTCGCTGCTCCAGCGCGTGCCTTAGAACGTCGGCCCGACGGTGATGCGCACCATCGGCTGAGGCGCCCACCCGCCGACCCCGGGCCGCTGAAAGCCGGGGAGGAAGATGACGTCGGCCCCCGGCAGCACCCCCAGCACCCGCACGTTCGAGTCGGCGATGGGCTGGTGCCACAGCTGCACCCCCGCGCCGATGGAGAGCGCCAGTGAGCCGCGCGGCCGAAACACGTAGCCGAACATCGCGCCCGGCCCCACCAGCAGCACCTGCGCCGACGAGAAGTAGAAGACCGAGCCCTGCGCGGCGAGGAAGGGCCCGTCGAGCACCCGCTCGCCGACGTAGACGCGCAGCCCGAAGTCGAAGCCCACCTGGGCGATGAGGCTCGCGCCCACCGCGCCGAAGACCGAGAGGCTCTGCGAGATGGCCTTCTCGAGCTCGAAGCACAGGTGCGTGGCGAAGAGGCTCACCGGGGAGAAGTGGAGCACGGCGGTGGGGTGGTCGGCGTGTGGGGCGCTGGTGCGGGGCGGCGGCGCCACCTCCGGCGGCGCTTCGAGGGGGACGTCGCTCGAGAAGATGGGAGGCGCCGAAGGGTCGCGCAC
>JACSRE010000021.1 GCA_014879945.1 Myxococcus sp. | reverse complement strand
ACACGGGGCCGTTGAAGCGGTGGGCCATGGCCGCCGACTCCGCCGGCGCCCATGGCCCACCGCTTCAACGGCCCCGTGTGGAGCGCGCTGCACGCCGGCGATGCCTGGTTCATCGGCGGCGAGTTCGATCGCGCCGAGACGACCATCGCCGGCAACCTCGTCGGCCTCGACCTCACCGGTGCAGCCACCGGCTGCAGCGTGCGCGAGGGCGTGTCGGACGCCACGCAAGGCCCTGCCTCGGTGCTGGCGATGGCGAAGGTGGGCAACGCGCTCTTCATCGGGGGCGACTTCAGGAAGTACCGCGGCCAGCCGGCGAACTTCATCGCCAAGCTCGACGCCACCACCTGCGCACTCGACACCGCCTTCAGCCCCCCCCGGCGCCAACGGCTTCGACAACGTCGTCTACGCCCTCGCGCCTTCGTCGAGCGGCGCCTCGCTCTTCGTCGGCGGCCAGTTCCGCGGCTACCGCGGCGAGCCTGAGAACACCTGGTACCTCGCCAAGCTCGACGTCGCGACGGGCCAGACCGACGAAGAGGTCAACGGCCCTGGCACCTACTTCCCGACCGGCAGCGGCAACGCGGTGGACAACCCGGTGCTGGCCCTGGCCGTCGACGGCAACACGCTCTACCTGGGCGGCAACTTCACGCGCTGGCGCGGCGTCAACAACAGCGCCATCAACCTCGCCAGGGTCAACGCGACCGACGGCACCCAGGACACCACCTTCAGCCCGGTAGGCGTCGGCCTCAATGGCACCGACGGCCAGGTCGCGGCGCTCGCGCTCTCGGGGTCCTCCCTCTTCGTCGGTGGCAGGTTCAGCGGCTACCGCGGCGTCGCGAACTCGGCCCGCGGCATCGCGAAGCTCGACAAGCTGACCGGCGCTCTCGACACCACCTTCAGCCCGCCCGCCAACAACGGCTTCATCGGCTTCCCCCAGGTCTACGCCCTCGCCACCACCCAGGACTCGATCTACGTGGGCGGCCTCTTCCTCGGGTACCGCGGCGTCATGGGCGCCGGGCGGAACCTCGCGAAGCTGTCGCTCGCCGACGGGGCGCTGGACACCACCTTCAGCCCGCCGAGCGTGAGCGGCTTCGACCGCGAGGTGCGCGCGCTGAAGGTCGTGGGCTCCACGCTGTTGGTGGGCGGCGCCTTCACCGACTACCGAGGCGCGCCGCGGTCGGCGCCCGGCCTCGCCGCGCTCGAGCTCACCACCGGGGCGCTCAGCGCCAGCTTTCGCGCCTCGCCCACCGACGCGCCCGGGGTGTCGCGGGAGCCCGGAGCACAGGCGGCCGTGCACGCGCTCGTCGTCGATGGCTCGCGGCTGTGGGTCGGCGGCTCGTTCGCGCACTACGGCGGCAAGCAGGTCGACGGGCTGGCGCGCTTCCGCGACGACACCGGGCGGGTCGATCTCACCTTCAGCCCCCCGTCGGCCGAGGGCCTGCGCGACGGCGCCTCGTCTGCGCAGGTGACGGCCCTGGCCGCGCACGGGGGGAGCCTCCTGGTGGGCGGCTCCTTCACCAGCTACCGGGGCGTCGCCAACTCGGCGCGGCGCCTCGCGCGGCTCAACCAGACCACCGGCGCGCTCGACACCGCCTTCAGCCCCCCCGGCGCCAACGGCTTCGACAGCGACGTGTACGCGCTCGCGGTGAGCGGTGACGCGCTCTTCGTCGGCGGCGACTTCAGCGCCTACCGGGGCGTGGCGGGCTCGGCGAACGCCCTGGCGCGGCTCGACGCCGTCTCGGGCGCGATCGACACCACCTTCAGCCCGCCGGGCGCGACGGCCAACGGCTTCGACTCGAGCGTCTACGCCCTCGCGGTCAACGGTGGAGCCCTCTTCGTGGGCGGTGACTTCACCACGCGGTACGGCGCGGCGATGGTCCCGGCGGCGCGCCTGGCGAAGCTCGACGCCGTCACCGGCGCGGTGGACGCCACCTTCACGATGGCGGGCTCAGGCGCCGACGACACCGTTCGCGCGCTGGCGGTGAGCGGCAGCGGCCTCTTCGTTGGCGGTGACTTCACCACCTACCGCGGCGCTCCAGCGCCCCGGCTGATGAAGCTCGACCTCTCCACCGGCGCGAGGGTCGCGGCCTTCGGGGTCGGCGGCTTCGACCAGACCGTCTATGGGCTCGCCGCCGTCGGCGACGCCGTCTTCGTCGCCGGCCACTTCACCGCGTACCGGGGCGTGCCCGCCTCGGCGAGCTTCGTGGCCCGCCTCGACGGCGCCAGCGGCGCGCTCGACACCACCTTCACGCCGAGCGGCGCGCCCTCGGGAGCGCCCTTCTCGATGTACGTGGTGGCGCCGTACCTCGACGCGCTCTTCGTCGGCGGCCGGTTCTCGTTCTGTGATTCGAACGGGTGCGTGCAGAACAGCACCCGGGTCAACCAACAGACGCGCGCGATTCAGTAGGGGCCGCGCGCTTCAGGGCGCCCGGGTTCGTCGGCTCACGGCGCGCGCCTTGCCCGCTCGCCCGCGCGCAGGGGTGGCCCTCGGCCGGCTCGGCGTGCGCCGCCGCTTCTCGGCCTGAGGCGGCCCTCCGGCCGGGAGCGCGCCGTAGGAGGCCAGCACGGCCTGGGCGTCTGCCAGGCGCAGCACGTTCCTGGCGTCGCGGGTCTCGGTCTTCAGGAAGGCCAGCACCTTCGTGAGCGCGGCCCGGCTCGCCTCGCTGCCCTCGACGTGCAGCAGCCCGAGGAGCCCCGTCATCAGCTCCAGGTCCCAGAAGCTCACCGTCTCGATGGCGTCGGCACAGAGCCGGTGGGCGGCCCGCAGCACGATGGGGTCGCTCGCGAGCGCGGTGAGCTGGGCCGTGAACGCGGGCGTCGCGGCGCGGGGCGCGAGGCAGAGCACGGCGACGGCCTGCGTTCGGCGGATCATCGCCTGTGACGCCGCTGGCTCGGGCCGGGCAAGGAGCGCGTCGAGGCCGCCGCGGGGCGCTCCTGCGCACACCAACCAGAGCACCGGGCGGTCGAGCAGGTTGCCCGGTTGCTCCACCACGGCGCGAAGGGCGCTCGCGAACCCGGGCAGGTGGGCCACGTCCATTCGGCCCAGGCTCGCCCACACGCCCGCGCTGCGAAAGGCCCCGTTCGCCCAGCGGAAGTGGGTGTCGTACTTCACCTCGTCGGCGAGCCATTCGTAGTAGCTGCTCGCTCGAGGGATGGGCGCGGGCGCCTCGATCAACGCCCAGAGCGCTCGGCGCGCCGCCGCGCCGCTCTCCTGCGCCCGCCTGGTGGTCGCCGTCTTGATGGCTGCCGCGATCGCCTTACCGTCCATCAAGCACCTGGCTCACCTGGGCGTTCGATGTGGGCCTCGGCGGGGCCCCCGTGTGGGTCGGCAGGTTCATGGGTGTGGCCCTCGATCGCCGGTCGTCGTCCGCGGTCTCAGCGACGAAACAAAGCGCGAAACGACGCGAGGCGTCGAGTTCAGAACGAGCGTGCGGCGCGAACCACCGCTGCTCGTCGAGGAGGACCGCCGGTCTGCTCCGCCGGTCCCTCGGGTCGAAGTCGACGACGGCCGGCTACGCCCGCACGTCGTGGGCCTCGAAGCGGCGGCTTCGGCTCAGCCCGAGGCTCAGCAGCACGCAAGCCAGGAAGGTGGGCGCTACGGCCCCGGTGAGGGCCGCGTCACGCAGGCGCAGTTGACCCGACGCCATCAGCTTCTCCATCGTCGGCGTGCGCTGCTGCTCGTCGAAGTCCTCGAGCGAAGCGCGTGCCCGACGAACCTCGACGGCCTCGCCCGCGGCGTCGACGACGAACGTGGCGCCGACGAGCCCCAGCAGCACCAGCCCGAACGCCGTCGCGCCGCGCTTGCGCACCAGCGTCACCGCGAGGAAGCCCAGGCCCAACAGCGTCGCCAGGACTGCGAGGCCCGCCAGGGGCATCATGAACGGCCCGCCCTGGCGCATCGCGTGGGTGACCGACTCCACCAAACCCATCTCCAGCTCGTCGTTCATGAAGTCCTCCGGGGATTGCGAAGAAAGGTGACTGACAGCGCGGCCGCGGCGAGCGCCACGAGGGGGCCGCCACCGAGGAGCCCCAGCGTTCGGCTCGAGCGCGCCTCGGCTTCGCTGCGCTCGACCAGCTCCGGCCGCTCGTCTGGTGGTGCGTGGGCGATGGCGTCGAAGGCCCTGACGAGGCTGGCCTGCTGGCCCGCGGCCCCGAGCAACACCGCCGCGAGGCCGAGGCCAAGCACCGCGCCCGCTGCGAGGACGGCCGCTCGAGCCGCGCGCCTGGGAACGGTCAGCCCCAGCATCACCACCGCGAGCACCGCGCCGACCGCGCTCAGCAGGAGCACGATGTGCCCGATGGCGCCGGCCTCTTCGAGGAGCGTCGTGATCGAGGAGCTCATCGGCCACCTCGCCTTGCCGCGTCGAGCCGCTCTCCGGTGGTCGTTCCAGGCGCGCTGCCGGTCCGCTCTCCGTGGGCCTTCAGCTCGACCACCTCGACGACCGCGTGCGGCACGGCGTGGCCCAGCCCCGCCGCGGCGGCGTCGCCGAGGTGGGCTGCCGCGACGCGCTCGGCGTGGTGCACCGCGTGCGCGACCCCCGGCACGGCACCCATCACCACGGGTGCCGCCGCGCTGAGCGCGAAGCCAGCAGCGGCCAGGTTGCGGCCCGATCGGGCGACGTCCACCGAGCCCTCCGCCATCGTGCCGGCGGACTCACCGACGCGCGCAGCGTCGACGTGGTGGAAGGCCTGGGCGAGCGCCGGCGCGCCGACGAGCATCGACGAGCCCGACGCCACCGCGACGCTCGCGACGCCGGTGAGGCCGAGGCCCCCCGTGAAGAAGGCCGTCGCGACCGAGGTGGCGACCTTGAGGGCCGCCAGGTTCGAGGCCTGCGTCTTCCCGGCCTCCTGCGCCGACGCGGACGCACGCTCGAGCCAGGAGCCAGGCGCCGCGCCCATCGACGTCATCACCGCGTTGCGGGTGTCGTGCTCGGCGACGGCCATGAAGATCCGGTCGCCGCCGGTTCGGCTGACGTTGCGGCTCTCGGTGTCGATGAGCTTCGCGCGGGCGAGCAACCGCTCGGAGGCGACCTCAGGCGTCATCGCGTGCTGGCGACTGGGCTCATTGAGGCCGTAGAGCTCCTTGAAGCGGTTCGCCTCGGCGGTGGGCAGCCGCTGGAGCTGGCTCAACAGCTCGGCGGTCGCCTTCGGGTCGTTGGCGATGGCGCGAAGGTGCGCGCTCGTCTTGTCCATCATCGCCACCGCGGCCTTCTGCATCTTCCAGGCGGACTGCCCACGCAGCGAGCTCTGAATCTGGCGCTGCACGTCGTCGCCGAGGTCTGAGAGCTCGTCAGCCGAGAGCTTCGGCCACGCGGCCTTGAGCTCCTCACGAACGGCCTGCATCGCGTCTTGTTTGGAGAGTGTGCCAAGCGCCTTCAGCGCGGCGCCCGACTGGAGCGAGGCCTCGAAGCTGCCGAAGGCGAACTCGGCGTCGCGAATCTCCCCGTCAGGGTGCTTGCGGGCCAGCTCTCGCAACGACTCGCGGAGCGCCTCGCGCACCTCGTTGCCGCTCCTCTGGGCGGCCGACGTCTGCCGGGCCAGCTGCTCAGCCGAGAGTGAAGGGGTGTCATCGCTCCGTCCCAGGGGTGACGGCGTCGAGAGTGAGGAGGTGCGCTCCGAGAACGCCTCGGTGGTGGTGGGCCAGTCGCGTGGCGCGCCCTTGATGATGGGGGGCGCTGGGTTGGGCGCCTCGAGCGGCTCGAGCGAGACGTTGGCGGAAGACGACGTGTCGACGCGACCTGCACCTGCCATGGGGGGCTCCCGGGTTGAAAGGAGCCCGGCCCCGGAGCGCGGCGCGCGCCAGCGCCAAGTGCTTGAAGTCCGAGCGCCAGCAGGCCCACCACGGTGCCATTCGTCCGTGACCTCAGACTCCAACCCCGTCCCGCCGCCTGAACGTCGTCGCCTTGGCAGGTGCGCACCCACGTCGGCGGCCAATGCACCCGGGTCGGGGACCGCGTCGTGCGCCCCGGCGCCAAGCTGCCAGCGGGCGTCAGCCGGGGTCGGGCTCGGAGCCGCTCCGCGGCTCTTCTTCAGCCGCGAGCTTCCGGTAGATGGTGCGCGCGGCGATGCCGAGCATGCGCGCGGCGAGGTTCTTGTCGCCGCGGGTGTGCCGCAGCGTCTCGTGAATGACCCGCCGCTCGATCTCCTCCATCGGCGTCCCGATGGGGATGACGATCTGCTGCGCGGCGCCCATGGGCCCCTTGCGCACGCCCTCGGGCAGATCGCCCACGTTGACGGTGTCAGAGCGGCACAGCACGACCGCCCGCTCGACCGCGTGCTCGAGCTCTCGGATGTTCCCGGGCCAGGCGTAGTTCTCCATCACCGCCTGGGCTTCGTCCGAGAAGCCCTTGAGCAGCTTGGCGTTCTTGGCGGCGAACCTGCGCAAGAAGTGCTCGGCCAGGAGCGAGATGTCCTCGCGGCGCGAGGCCAGCGAGGGAATGCGCACCTCGACGACGTTGAGCCGGTAGTAGAGATCTTCGCGGAACCGGCCCTCCTTCACCTCGGTCATCAGATCTTTGTTGGTGGCCGCGACCAGCCGCACGTCGACCTTGATGGTCTGGGTGCCGCCCAGACGCTCGAGCTCGCCCTCCTGGAGCACCCGCAGCAGCTTCACCTGGGCCGAGGCGCTCATCTCGCCGACCTCGTCGAGGAAGAGCGTGCCGCCGTGGGCGCGCTCGAAGCGGCCCTCCTTGCGGGCCACCGCGCCGGTGAAGGCGCCGCGCTCCACGCCGAACAGCTCGGCCTCGAGAATGCTCTCGGGAAGCGCAGCGCAGTTCACCGCGATGAAGGCGTTCTTCGCGCGCGGTGAGTGCTCGTGAATGAAGCGCGCGGCCAGCTCCTTGCCGGTGCCCGACTCGCCCTGCAGCAGCACCGTGGCCGTCGAGGGCGAGGCCTGCTCCAGCAGATCCATGAAGGCGCGGAAGGCGGGCGAGCTGCCCACGATGCTCTTCTGGCCCATCGCGGCGATCTGCGCCTTGAGGTCGCGGTTCTCGGCCGAGAGCGCCTGCTTCTCCATCGCCTTCTGCACGGCCTTCACCAGCGAGTGGCGCTTGAGCGGCTTGGTGATGAAGTCGTAGGCGCCGTCGCGCATGGCGTTCACCGCCGTCTCGACGGTGGCGTAGGCGGTCATCAGCACCACCTCGACGTCGGGCCGCATCGCGCGCGCGGCCTTGAGCAACGCCTGGCCGTCGAGCCCGGGCATCATCAGGTCGGTCACCAGCACGCCCACCTCGGGCTTGCGCAACAGCTCCAGCGCCTTCGAGCCGTCGGGCGCGCTCAGCGTGGCCACGCCCTCCTTCTGGAAGATGCGGCAGACCGACTCGAGGTTGGCGAGGTCGTCATCGACGACGAGGACGGTGGTGGTCACGGGGTCAGAGGCTGCACGACCCGAGGATACAGCTTCCCGAGCAGCATTCACGGTCAGAGACGCAGGTGTCGAAGGCAGGGCGGCACCGGCATGAGCCGACCTGGCAGATGCCGCTGCAGCAGTCACCGTTGCCTCCGATGGAGCACGGGCCGCCCGGGCCGATGCAGATGCAGGCCGTGGCGCCGCCCTGTGAGAGTGGCCAGCACTTGTAGTTGTCGGCCACCCGGCACGTCGACGCGGTGCCTGCTCCGGCGCACGCCTGGTAGCAGAAGCCCAGGTTGTCTCCGTACGTGGCGTCGAAGCTGCACAGGCCGTTGGTGGCGCAGGTGCGGGTGTCGCCGCGGCAGGCGCCGAAGCAGTAGCCGTTGGGGAACGACGGGCCGCGTACGCACATCCCGCCTTCGCACTGGGCGTTCTGGGTGCAGGCCGCGCCGTACTTCGAGAGGCCTCGGTCCTTGCTCTGGCAGAGCTTGCTCCATGGGTTGCAGCCGTAACCTGCGCCGCTCCCGCTGCATTCCTGGTCGCTCGAGCACAGCGCGCGGCAGGTGTTGTTGCCGTTGCTGGCGTTCGAGTCGGAGTCGACGCACGCGAACCCGAGGCGGCAGCGGCCCGACGCGCCCAGGCCGGTGCCGGTGCAGGGGGGCTGACACTGGCCCTGGCCGTTGATGGCGACGCAGCGCCCGCCGTTGCAGCCCGTCTGCGCCGAGACGTTGCAGGGCGTCGCGTTGGTGCACGAGCCGTTGGGCACGCCGTCGAGGGCCTCGGTCAGGCAGCGCCCCGAGGCGCACTGGTTCGACGAGCGGCACGCCCGGCCGTCCTGCAGGTTGGCGCACACGCTGTTGCCCACGCACTTGGGGTCGCCACAATCGATGGCGCGATCGCAGGTGTTGTCGATGCCGTCGTCGCAGACCTCGGTCCCGGCGCCCACGCAGTCGGCGTCGGCGCAGTCAGACTGGCCGTCGCCGTCGTTGTCGAGGTTGTCGGAGCAGTTCACCTCGACGCGTCGGTTCAGCGCGCAGGTGCAGCCCATGCCACAGGTGACGCCGACGCAGTCGGTGTCGTCACAGTCGGTCGCGTTGTCGCCGTCGTCGTCGAGGTTGTTGGCGCAGTTCGACTCGGTCGGCGCGCTGCCCCCCGAGCCGCCGCCAACGCTGGAGCCACCGCCCAGGCCTGAGCCGCCGCCGCCGTTGCCGCCACCGCCGACGTTGCCGCCGCCACCGACATTGCCGCCGCCGCCGACGTTGGAGCCACCCCCGACGTTGGAGCCGCCACCGACATTGGAGCCACCGCCGACGTTGGAGCCGCCGCCGCCGACGTTGGAGCCACCGCCGACATTGCCGCCGCCACCGCCGGAGCCGCCGCCGTTGCTCGACCCTCCGGCGCTCCCGCCGCCGCTCCCGGTGGTGCGGCGTCCTTCGAGGCAGAGGCAGCCCGAGCCGCAGCTCTCGCCTTCGCAGGCGGCGTCTTCGCAATCGGCCTTGCCGTTGGCGTCGTCGTCAGCGCCGTTGGTGCAGTCTTCCCGGGTGACGAGGCCGCACTTCGGGCTCTGAAAACACTGCGGGTCGAGGCAGTCGACCTTGCCGTCCCGGTTGTCGTCTTTGCGGTTGTCGCAGATCTCGGGGTCGGTGCCCGAGGGCGGGTTGACGCCGCACGAGGTCAGCAGCGTCAGCGAGATGAAGAGGGCTCTGAGCTGCATGACTTCCGACACCTCGAGACGCGCGGCCCGACGGCGGACAGGGTACCACACCCCACCTCACACCTCTGACCGGCCTCGTGCGCAGCCTACTCGTCGCTCTCGGCCGGGGCGCCGCCGCCCATCTTCGCGATGTCGTCCTTGCCGACCTTCGCCGGGTCGATCTTCTTCGTGGCGGCCAGCATCTTCCCGATGGTCTCTTCGAAGTCGAACTCGCCGCCCTTCTTGAAGCGCAGGTAGTTCACGCGCGCGACGACGTAGTTCTTCAGGTAGGGCGACGAGAGGCCCTTGTCCTTCAGGGCGTTGACGACGCGCACCACCTCGTCGTCCCAAGTCAGCAGCAGGTCGGCCCGCTTCTCGCGCTCGAGCAGCGCGTCTTCGATGGGCTCGTCGAAGAAGCCCTCGAGCCGCTTCACCACCGGCGAGTAGGCCCCGGCCGAGTACCGCGGGCGCTTCTCGTAGACGGCGCCGAAGGTGGCGAAGTGCGGCTCCTCGAAGATGGCGGCGAAGTCGGTCTCTTTCTGTCGCCCGCGCGCGCCGACCAGGCCCCGGTACATGCGAATGACCTCGAGCGAGCGCTCCTTGAGGTTGTGCGCCTTCTCGGTGTTCAACGCGAGAATGTTGAAGGCGAAGTCGGGGTCGGGGAGCACCAGCGCCACGATGCTCTTCGCGCCGATGAGCTTCATCGCGCCGAGCCGGTGGTTGCCGTTGGGCGAGGAGTACTTGCCGTCGAGCCGCACGCAGATGACGGGGTCGAGGAAGGTGCCCACCCGCTCCATGGCGTTGGCGAGCTTCTTCACGTGCGCTTCGCTGCGGTCACGCTGGTAGGCCGTCGGCTCGACCTTGTCGATGGGCAGCGCGGCCATCACCACGCCGTGCCCGCCGAGCGGGTCGCGGTAGCGCCCGATGACCGCGCCTCCGTCATCGACGATGAGCTGCTCGAGCGCGGCGAGGCCTCCGGTGCCGCTCAGCATGTCCCTGGGGGGCAGCCCCTTCGAGCCGGCCTCGGCCTTCTTGCGTCGCGGCGCGCGCGCCTTCTTCTTCGTCGCAGCCATCGTGAGTCACTCTCCTGAGACGGTGAGCTCCGTGAAGCGCAAGGTGGGCGCGCCCACCGCGCCGCGGAAGGTGAGGTCGCTCCCGATGCCGTCGATGCGCTTGAGCATGTCGAGCAGGTTGCCGGCGACCGTCACCTCCTGCACCGGGCGGGTCAGCTCCCCGTTCTCGATCCACAGGCCGTTGGCGCCGCGCGAGTACTCGCCGGTGACCAGGTTGGCGCCGTGCCCCAGCATCGTGGTGACGTAGAAGCCGTTCGCCACGTCCTTGATGAGCGACTCGGGCGTGCGGGTGCCCGGCTCGAGGTAGAGGTTGTGGGTGCCGATGGAGGGCAGGCTGCGGTACCCGCGCGAGGCGTTGCCGGTGCTGCGCGTCTTCGCCTTGCGGGCCGTGAACGCGTCGTAGAGGAACGTCTTGAGCACGCCGCCCTCGACCAGCGGCGAACGGCGCGTCGGCACGCCTTCACCGTCGAAGGGCGAGGTCGCCAGGCCCTTGGGCATCAAGCCGTCGTCGACGATGGTGACGAACGGGGGCGCGATGCGCTGGCCGAGCTTCGAGGCCAGGAACGACGACTGCTTGTAGACCGCGTCGCCGTTCACCGCGCCGGCGATGCCGCCGATGAAGCTCGCTGCCATCATCGGGTCGAAGATGACCGGCACCTTCTGCGACTTCACCTTCTTCGCGCCCAGCATGCGTACGGCCCGTCGCGCGGCCTCCTTCGCCACGTGCTCGGGTGACTCGAGATCTCTCAAGAAGCGGCGCGCGTCGTACCACCACGAGTTCTGCAGTTGCCCCTGCGCCTCGGCGACCGCGCCGGTGTACAGGTACACGCTGGTGCCCTGGGAGTAGCCGATCACGCCCGCCGACGACGCGAGGAAGACCTCGGAGACGCCCTCGCCGGCCTCGACCGACTCGATCGTCTTGATTCGGGCGTCGGCCCGGGCCGCCTTCTCCATCTCGAGCGCGGCGTTGATCTTCCAGTCGGGCGCGAGGCTGGCGACCTCGGCGTCGTAGAGCGAGCCGACGTCGGGGAAGTCGCCCAGGTCCTTCTGGTCGGGCAGGCCGTTGAGGGGGTTGGGCGCCGCCGCCTCGGCGAGCTTCACCGCGCGATCGACGAAGGCGTTGAGCGAGGCGGGCTCGAAGTCGCTGGTGAAGGAGAAGCCCAGGCGGTGCTTCACGATCACGCGCAGGCCGACGCCCTTGCTGGTCGCCTGGGTGAGCGACTCGATCGCTCCGTCGCGAACGCGGCACGAGGCCTCGCGACCGATCTGCACGAAGGCCTCGGCCTGGCTGGCCCCCATCTTCTTCGCGCGCGCCACCAGCTTCTTCGCCAGCTGTTCGTAGTTCGTGCTCACCGCTTGCCTCCCGCCACCCGCGTTCCACCGACCGTCATCTTGTCGATGCGCACCGTCGGCAGGCCCACGCCCACCGGCACGCCCTGGCCGTCTTTCCCGCAGGTGCCCATGCCCGGGTCCGGCATCGGGTCGTTGCCGACGCGGCTGACGTTCTTGAGCGCCTCGGGGCCGACGCCGATGAGCGTCACGCCCTTGAGCGGGCGGCCCAGCTTGCCCTTCTTGATCTCATAGGCCTCGCTCACCTCGAAGACGAAGTTGCCGTTGGTGATGTCGACCTGGCCGCCGCCGAAGTTCGCGCAGTAGATGCCGCCGTCGACGCCTCGGATGATCTCGTCGTGCGTGTCTTCGCCTGGCGCGAGGTACGTGTTGGTCATGCGGGGGAGCGGCGTGTGCTTGAACGACTCGCGCCGACCGCTGCCCGTCGTCTGCTGCTTCATCAGCTTCGCGTTGAGCGAGTCGTACATGTAGCCCTTGAGCACGCCGCGCTCGATCAGCACCTTGAACTGGGTGGGGTTGCCCTCGTCGTCGACGTTGAGCGAGCCGCGCGCGTTGGCCATGGTGCCGTCGTCGATGACGGTGACGAGCTCCGACGCGACCTTCTCGCCCAGCTTGCCGGCGAACAGCGAGGTGCCCTTGCGAATGAAGTCGGCCTCGAGCCCGTGGCCGACGGCCTCGTGGAGCAGAATGCCGCTCCAGCCCGGCGCCAGCACCACGGTCTGCTCGCCGGCCGTCGCCTCGTGCGCGCCGAGGGTGGCGCAGGCCTGGCGGGCCGCTTCGCGCGCGACGTGCTCGGGGGTGAAGGTGTCGAAGTGTGAGAAGGGCACCCGCCCGCCGCCGCCGAAGCTGCCGGAGCGGCGCTCGCCCTTCGCCCCCTCGGCGACCACCATCACGTTGATGCGGCAGAGGTCCTGGGTGTCTTCGGCGAGGTGCCCTTGCGTGTTGGCCACCAGGATGCGCTTGGTGGTGTCAGCGTACGAGGCCATCACCTGCTTGACGCGCCTGTCGAAGGCGCGGGCCGCCTTGTTCGCGCGCACGATGAGATCGCGCTTCGCCTCGACCTCGACGTTCGAGAGGTGCTGGGTGAGTCGATAGAAGGTCGGCAGCGGCGTGCGCGCCACCGAGAACGCCTGCTCGCTGCCGCCGCCGTGCGCGATGAACGCCGCGGTGCGCGCCGCCCGGAAGAGGGCCTCGTCGTCGAGGTCGTCGGAGTACGCGTAGCCCACCTTGGCGCCCGCGATGACGCGCACGCCGACCCCCTGCGAGAGGCCGGACTGCGCGCTCTTCACCTTGTTCTCGTCGAGGGTGACGGCGGTGTTCTCGCTGCGCTCGGCGTAGACCTCGGCGAACTCCGCGCCGCGCTCCATGGCGGCCGCGAGCAGGCGCTCGACGAGGGGAACGGACAGAAGGGTGTGGCTCATGGCGGCCGGCACCGTAGCACCCCCACCTCGAGGTCCAGCCTCCTCGCGTGGGGGCGCGTCTGGCGGCGCCTGCCCGCCCGGTGAGTCTGCGCACATTCCGCACCCGGCCTGCTAGCGTCGCGCCTGCACCATGGCGCCTCCGAGAAAGACCGGCACGGCCCGCAAAGGCGCGGGCTCAGGAGAAGATGACCCCGAGGTGGCCAACCCCACCGTCGC
>JACSRE010000044.1 GCA_014879945.1 Myxococcus sp. | reverse complement strand
GCCCGTCGTGGCGGTGCCGGAGCCCGTCGTGGCGGTGCCGGAGCCCGTCGTGGCGGTGCCGGAGCCCGTCGTAGCGGTGCCGGAGCCCGTCGCGCCTGCCCCTCAGCCCGCCGCCGAGGTGCCCGCCCCCGGCGAGCCGTCCGCGGCCTTCGACGGCGACGAGCTCGCGCCCCTCGACGTGCGCGCCCCCAAAGAGGTGCGCAAGGTGGCCAGGCCCGTGCCCGCGTGCACCTTCGACGACGCCTTCAAGGCGCTGGCGCGGCGCGACATGCAGGCCCTGAGCGCCGAGGCCGCCAGGAAGGGCCTCCCGGCGGCGGTCCTTCGCAGCTTGGACGACGAGTTCGGAAATGCCATGGTCGGGCGTGACTGCCGAGGCGCGCTCCGCGCTCTCGACAAGGTCCGTCGCCATGCCTCTTCGCGTTGAGCTGCTGGCCCTCTCGTTGCTGCTCCCGTGCGCTGCGCTGGCACAGACGCGCTCGCTGACGGTGGTGCCGCACCCGCTCGAGTTCGACCCGAGGCCCGAGCTGGTCTCGGTGGGCGACAAGCTCCGAGGTGCGTGGGTGGAGGCGGTGCGCGAGGCGGGTGAGGTGGTGACGCCCACCCGGCGCGAGCTCGACGCGGCGCTGGCCGAGGTGGGCCGCAAGGACTGCCGCACCTCGAACGACTGCCTCGCGGCGCTCGCGGTGAAGGGCGCGGGGCTCTACGCGGTGTACGCGATGGTAGAGCTCACCGAGGCGGCCGTCTTCGTGGTGACGGCGCGGGTGGTGCGCGACGACGGCAAGCTGATGGCCAGCTTCTCGGTGCAGCACCCGCGGGGCGACAAGAAGCGGCCGCTGGTGACGGTGGTGAAGCAGGTGTTGGTCGACGTCGTCACCGGCCTCGACGTGAAGCGCCTGCCCGGGTTCAAGGAGGCCGTCGCGGCGCCTGCGCCGGTGGTGACGGCGCCGCCGCCTCCGCCGCCCGTGGTGGCGGCCGCGCCCGCCGTGGTGGCCCCGGCCGCCCCGCCGCCGCCCGCGCCGTCGCTGCGCCCCGTGCTGGGCGCGACGCTGCTGGGGGTGGGCGGCGCCGCGGCCGCCGCGGGCGGAGTCCTCTTGTTCGTGGCGCAGGGCCAGGCGCGGGCGCTGATGACCGACGCGCGCGGCTTCCTGCCGCCCTCGGCCGACGCCGACGCGCTGGCGAAGGCGCACGCCGCCAACACGCTGCACCTGGTGGGGCTCGTCAGCCTGGGGGCCGGCGCGGCGGCGGCGGTGGCGGGGCTGCTGGTGCTCGTCACCGGCCCCACCGACGCGGTCGTCTCGTTCGCGCCGACGCCGGGCGGCGGGGTCGCCGTCATCTCGGGAGCGCTGCCGTGACGTCACACCGGCGCGTCCTCTTCGGCGTGGCGATGGTGGCGGCCGCGTCGTGCCAGCCGGTCGCCGTCTGCCGCACCGAGGCCGACTGCGCGCCCGACGGCGTCTGCGCCCAGGGCCTGTGCGTGCAGCGCGCCGCCGCGGGCGATGGGGGGCTGCCCGGTGACGCAGGCCCCTCGCTCGACGCGGGCCCGGTGGACGCCGGCGCGCCCGTGGACGACGCGGGGGCACCCGACGCCGGCGAGCCCGACGCGGGCCTGGTGGAGGACGCCGGCGTGATGGACGCGGGCCTGCCCTTCGACGCCGGCAGCTGCCTCTCGTGCCCCGAGGGGTTCGCCTGTGACGAGGCGCTGAGGGCGTGCACGCTCCAGGTGCAGGCGCTGGTCTTCGTGCGGCCCGACGCCAACGACGTCTACGGCGGGGGCCGGCCGGTGCGCCTCGAGGTGCGCGCCGAGCTCGACGCCAGCGTTCCGTTGCCGGCCACCCTGCAGGTCGTCGCCACGCCGCCCGACTTCACGCCGCCGCCGCTGGTGCTCCAGCCAGGGGTCGCGGCCTGGGCGGCCGACGCCACCACGCCGGCCGACGGGGGCGCGTGGCTGCTCACCGCGCGCGCGGTCTTCACCGACGCCGGCTTCAGCGCGACCACCCAGCTCACCGTCGACGCCCGGCGCCCGTCGGTCTCGTTGTCCATCGAGCCGGCGCCCGCGCGCGTCAACGACGGAGGCTTCAGCGACCGGGACCCGGTGGTGGCGTTCTCGACGGCCCACAAGAAAGACGAGCTGGTCGAGCTGCGCGTCGAGGCGACGTCGCCGGTGTCGGTGCTGCCCGCTGACTTCGGGCTGCCCGCGCAGAGCGTGACGCCCCAGGCCTGCTCCAGCGCGTGCCCCTCGACGCGCTCCTGCTTCTGCTTCTCGCTCGATCTCGCGCGGGTTCGCCTCGACGCGCTGCGCGGGGTGCTCGACGCGGGCGTGGGCCCGCTGCCCGACGCGCTGGGCAACCTCTCGGACCCGACCTCCGTGGCCATCGCCGTCACCCGGTGGAAGTGGCGGCGCACGCTGCTGGAGTCCAACCAGTCGGGGCTCGACCTGCTCCACCCGCCGGCCCTCGACGCCGAGGGGCGCGTTCACGTCGGCGTGGGCTACGCCGGCTCGACGGGCTCGCTCTGGCAGATCCTCCCCGGCGGCGAGACGCGCGTCGACGTCGCCATCGACCGCGTCTACACCCCGCCCATCGTCACCGGTCGCTCGCTGTATGCGCAGGGCGGCAACCAGCAGGTCCGCCGCTATGACACCGTGCAGACGGGCAGCACCCTCTCGCCGGTGGGCAACACCTTCTGCAACAACGAGCGGTGGGAGGGGCTGGGGGCGATGTTCGACGAGCGGCTCTTCTTGCTCGGCAACGCCGGCCGCCTCTACGCCGGAACGTCGATGCCCAGCGCGGGGTGCGACGGGTGGACGACGCAGCCGAGCACGCCCGACTACTTCGCGCCGCTGGGGGTGGTGGTGGCGGCGCCGCTGGCGGGCACGGCCGCCCGGCTCTTCTTCGGGCGGCCGGCCGAGCGGGTGGCGTCGGGCATGATGCGCGTCGACTACTTCCCCATGGCGGCGACGCGGTACCAGAACCAGCGGCAGGCCACCAACCCCAGGGGCACCACCAGCCTCGCCGTCTTCGACGACGTCGTCGCCAGCACCTCGAAGGTGGCCCCGCGCACCGTCGCGCTCCAGGTGTGGAACGCGGACCTCACCACGCGCGCCGACGCCCTCATTCCCGGCGACGCCGGCACCACCTTCGGCCCGCTCGTCGCGATGGGGCCGCGCAGCCAGCCCACCTTCCTCTTCGGCGACGCGGTCGGCACGCTGCGGCGGTTCTCGTACGCGCCTGGCACGGCCGACGGCGGCGTCTTCGGGCCCGACCTCGCGCCCATCGGCGGCGTCGACCCGCTCGAGGGTGGGGCCCTGGGCGTGAGCGCGCCGGTGCTGGGCGGCAACGGGCTGGCGTACCTGGTGAGCCCCACCACCGGGCGCCTCTCGGTGGTGAACACCGCGACCGCGCAGGTGGAGTGGACGCAGGCCAACGCGTTCACGCCCGGCGCCGTCAGCCCCGCGCTCGACGTGGTGCGCGACCGCATGTTGGTGAAGCAGTGCGCCCGCGGCGTCGGGCTCCTCTACGTGGCGGCGCGCAACGACGCGGCGTTGACGGCCGTGGTGGTGGACTCGCCGGGGCTCGACGCGACGTCGCCGTGGCCCCGCTTCCACCACGACAACGGCAACACCGGAAACCCCGACACGCCGCTGTCGTCGTGGGCGTGCCCCTGACGCGAGGTCTGGTGGCGGCGCGGTTCGCGTGCTTCTTTCGCGCCCGATGAAGCCCCGCGCTCGTGTCGTCGCTCTCGTCGTCGTCGGCCTCGCCCTCGTGCTGGGCGGCTTCGTGCTCTCGACGCTCCACGCCGCCGGCGCGTTCAGCACGCTCGCCCCACACGGCTTCGAGCGCTGCGCGCGCATCGAGGGCTTCACCGGGAGCGAAGACGCGGTGTTCGACGCCGCCTCGGGCCTGGTCTTCTTCTCGAGCCAGGACTTCCGCAGCGTGCAGGCCGGAGCGCCGAGCCCCGGGGCGCTCTTCTGGTGGGCGCCGTCGGGTGGCCCGCTCACGACGCTCCCGCACGACCTGCCGGGCGCCTTTCACCCGCACGGCCTGGGGTTGCTGCGTCTGGCCGACGGCGCGCGCCGCCTCTTCGTCGTCAACCACCCGACGCCCACCTCGAGCCAGGTCGAGGCCTTCGACGTCATCGACGGGCCGGCGCTCAAGCACGTGCGCACCTTCACCGCGCCCGAGTTCATCAGCCTCAACGACGTCGCGCCGGTGGGCCCGGAGCAGTTCTACGTCACCCTCGACGCCGGCACGCGCGCCGACAGCCTCGGGCGCGCCGCCGAGACCTTCCTGCGGTTGCCCTGGGCGGGGCTCCTCTGGTTCGACGGCGGGAAGGCCACCGTGGCGGCGAGCGGGCTGCGCTACGCCAACGGCGTGGCGGTCTCCAACGACGGCGCCACCGTCTACGTCTCCGAGACGACCGGGCGTCGGCTGCTGGCGTACGCGCGTGACGCGGCGTCGGGCGCGCTGACCCTTCGCGTAGAGCACGCAGCCGGGTCGGGCCTCGACAACATCTCGGTCGCGCCCGACGGCTCGCTGTGGGTGGCGGCGCACCCCAAGATGCTCGAGTTCCTCGGGCACGCGAAGGACCCCGCGCACCACTCTCCGTCTCAGGTGCTGCGGGTTCGCCACGACGTCGCGGCCGACCGGCTCGAGGTGGTCGAGGTCGCGCTCGACGACGGCGCGACCCTCTCGGGCTCGAGCGTGGCGCTGCCGCTGCCGTCAGGCCAGGTGGTGGTGGGCGCCGTCTTCGAGCGGCACGCCCTGCGGTGCGCCTTCGACGCCGCCCTCTGACGTCACTTCTGCTTCACGACCCCGGCGAGCACCATGGTGCTGAGCGTCTGCACCATCGGCTGGTACGAGAGCGTCTCGCGGAAGAGGTTGTGCTGCACGACGAGCCCGATGTTGCTGAAGATGATGGCGTTGGCGAGGGTCATCGCGTCCACGTCGTCGCGGAACTCCTTCGTCTTGGTCTGGCCGTACTTGATGATGTTGGCGACGGCGAGCACGTACACCTGCAGCGCGTCGCGGAGCGCCTGCGCGACGTCGGCGCTGTTCTCGGCCGCCTCGGCGCCCACCATTCCGTAGAAGATGCCGTGCTCGCGGTTGTCCTGGAGGAAGCGGCCGGTGTGCTCGACGAAGCCCTTGAGCTGCTGGTGCGCCGTCCACTTGGCGCCCATGTTCAGCATCGGCTCGAAGCTGGCGACGAAGCGGGTGTGCAGCTCCTCGATGGCGGCCAGGAGCAGGTCCTCCTTGGTGGGGAAGTGCCAGTAGAGCGCGCCCGGCGTCATGTGAATCGCGCGGGCCAGCTCGGCCATGGTGGTCGCGAGGATGCCGCGTCGCGCGAAGAGGGTGATGGCCGAGTTGAGGATCTCCTGACGCGTCTTGACCGCTCGGTCCTGCTTGATGGCGCGCTTCGCCGGTGCCCGTTTCATGCGCCGGAAGATAAACGTTTGTCTCTGAATGTCAGCGACTCTTCGGCCTTGCGCCGCGTCAATCGCGCGCCTCAGCGTGCGGGCGTCGGCGCGGGCGCGTCGAGCTTCGCCAGCTGGCTCTCGAGCGCCTTGAGCTTGTTGGCGGGGCGCTGCGAGGCGGGCAGGGTGGCGCCATAGGCGATCGCCTCGGTGAGCGCCTTGCGCTGCGCCGCCACGTCACCCTCTTCCGCGAAGATCGACGCCTGCACCTCGAAGAGGCGAAGGCGCCGCGGGCCGCCGGTGTTCTTCTCGAGCGCGCGGGCGATGGCGGCGGCGGCCAGCGGCAGGGCGCCCAGCGCCTTGTGGGCGAGGGCGAGGCGGGCCGGCGGGTTGAAGTCCGCCGGGAGCTCCTTCTCGGACTGCTCGAGGGCGGGGATGACGCGGTCGAGCTGCTTCGAGGCCATCGCGGCCGAGAGGCGGTGCGGGTCGAAGACGGCGCGGGCCGCAGGGGTCTTCGCTTTCGCCGCAGCCGCTTCGAGGTACCCAAGCCACGCCTTCGCCAGCGCCTCGACGCCCGCGGCGTCCTTCGCGGCCTTTCGCTCCTCGACCAGCAGCTCGTAGAGGCCCGAGACGTCATCGGCCAGCGCGCCCTCGAGCGAGAGCGCCGCGGTGGCCTCCTTCACCATGGTGGCCCGCAGCGCGTCGGCGTCGGCGACCGTCTTGGGCAGCTCGAGCGCGCACGAGAGGCCCCAGGTGAGCGCGTTGATGCGCTCCGAGGCGGCCTTCAGCGCAGGCAGCTGCTCGGCCGCGGTGCGCACGCACGCCTCGTGCTGCTTCGCCGCCGTCAGCGCGTTGAGCAGCGAGAGCGTCGCGCGCACCGAGGCGTCACCGCTGCCGGCCTTCAGGCTGGCGACGTACCGCTCGGCGGCCTCCTGGCTCCTGCCCTGCGCAAGGAGCGCGTCGGCCTCGTTCACGGCGCCGTCCTTCTTCTTCGCGGCCGAGAGCAGGCCCTTCATCTGCGCCGCGTCGGCGCTGCCGATCCACTTGAAGACGAGCGTCTCGGTGGTGGGGTCGATGAAGAAGAGCGTGGGCCAGATGCTGACGGGGAACTTGTCGAGGAAGGGCGCGTTCGAGACCTTCTCGGTGTCGATGCCGGCGAACACCACGTCCTTCTCGAAGGCCTTGAAGGCGGGCTGGTTGATCACGTGCTCGCGCATGAAGACGCAGGTGTGGCACCAGGGCGCCCAGGCATCGACGAAGAGCAGCGTCTTGCGCTTCTTCGCCTCGGCCAGCGCCTTGCCGTAGTCGTCTTCGATGACGCGGGGCCCGGCCCCACCCGCCGCCGACAACACCAGGGACACCAGGAGCGCGCTCATGGCGCTCTCTCTACCTCATCCTCCCCGTCACGGGCCCGCGTCCGGCGCGGCGCGCTCGGGCTCGAGCGTCCACGTCAGCTGGGCGCGCTGCGAGGCGGCGCTGGTGGAGTCGGCCCAGCCCCGCACCCGGTCGGTCAACTGCAGCAGCGGCCCCAGCTCGGTCGCGGCCACCAACACGCCCGAGAGCTCGGGAGACTGGACGATCTCGAAGAGCGGCACCGCGGCCAGCGCGCGCGCGAGGGCCTTCGGGTCGACCTCGAGCTCGGCGCCGTGGCGCTGCGTGCCGGGCGCCTTCGACAGCGCCGCGAGCACCGTCTCTTTCACGTCGCCCTCGTTGGCGAGCCACACGGTGGAGCCTGAGAGGCCCACCTGGAGCGCGCCCTCCTTGAACGCGAGCGCCTTCGGGTCGATCGCCTCGACGATGGCCTGCGCTGCTCTCGCGTCGTCGGCTTCGGCGAGCACCACGAAGCGCGCGGCGAAGAAGCGGGCCGGGGCGCTGCGAAGGCCCGAGGTCACCTTCACTCTCGAGAAGACGACGGCCACGTTGCCGGTCAGGTGCGGTGCCAGCGCGGCCGCGGCGGGCGTCAGGGTGCGGCCGCCCGGCAGAGACGGGAAGACCTGCGCCAACAGCCCCGGGAGCTGCTCCTTCGCGAGCCGCAGCTTCAGGGTCGCCACGCCGGGCACCTGGAGCGCCGCGAACGGGGAGGCGCCGCCGGCCTGGAGCGTCGCCATCGGAACGCCCTTCGCCTTCGCGTCGACGGTCAGCGTGTCGCCCTTGGCCGAGAGCGCGAGGGTGGCCCAGCCCTTGAGCCGCGCCGCCGTGTTCCCCGGGCGCTCGGGCACCATGAAGTACTGCGCGGCCGGGAGCTCGCTGGCGGCCTTGAGGTGCGGCCCGCTCAAGGGCTTGCCGAGCTGCTTCTGCACCTCGGGCAGCAGCTTCTCGACGGTCTGCCCCGACGCCGAGACGGCGCAGGCCTCTTTCCCCCTGACGAGCACCGCCGCCTGCACGCGGTTGAGCGCGTCGCGCGCGCCGAGCGTGGTGACGCCGCCAGCCTGCGTCTTGAAGAAGGTGCCGTAGCGCGCGAGGCGCTTCTGGCAGGCCGCCTCGAAGAGCGCCGCGTCGGCGACGCCGTGACACCCCACGCTCACCGGGCCGCGCACCGACAACGAGAGGCCCTCGTTCGCCGCGATGCCCGCCGCCGAGATCGACTCGGGCCGCGTGACGTCGAACTCGAGCAGCGGGTGCGCGTCTTCTCGCCACGACGACGGCGCCACCATCACCGAGCCCTGGCCGGCGCGCGCGAAGAAGGGCAGCAGCGTCGACACCCCGCTGGCCACCGGCGCCCAGGTGATCAGCTCGGCGTCGGCCAGGCCCTTCGGTGGCGCGGCCAACAAGGCCGTCAGCAGCACGGTCGAGATCATGGCGACTGCATACCCCGCGGCGCGGTCGGCCTCGCGCGCTGATCAGCCGGCGATCGCGCCGGAGCCGATTTTTCGGCCCTTTGCGGCGGCGTCTTGCTACACGAGCCGCCTTCGATTTTGCACCAGGAGGTCGCAACGTGGCGTTCAAGGCGAAGCAGGTGAAGAAGGGCTTCTTCGACATTCACGGCCTCGAGGACTTCGTCGAGCGCAAGGTGCACGAGGTGATGACGGCGCTGGGCCTGTCGAAGAAGGCCGCCGCCGCCGCGACGAAGCCGGCTCCCGCCGCGAAGGAGGCCAACGCCCCCGCGAAGAGGGCCGCTCCTGCGAAGAAGGCGCCCGCGAAGAAGCGCGCGAAGAAGGCAGCGGCGGCGAAGCCCGCGCCGGCCGACGCCCTGGGCGCGGTGCTGGCCGCGCTCGACGGGAACGCGAAGAAGGCGGCGTTGGTCAAGGCCGGCAAGCAGAAGGACCAGCTGCTGCGCTCGCTCATCCCCCTCTACGTGGCGCGCGAGCTCGACGCCGAGGTCAGCTCGGGCGTCACCTCGAAGTTCTGGGCGAAGTTCGGCGTCAAGTACGCCGCCCCCAACGCCGCCAAGGCGCTGCGAGAGCACGCCGGCTACGCGCGCCGCACGAAGAACGGAAACCAGATCACCCCCAACGGCGTGAAGTACGTCGAGGCGGCGCTGAAGGCCGCCTGACCCACCCGTTGAGGTTGTTTCACCGCCCGAGGCGATCGATCGCTGGCAGATCGGTCGCCGCTGGTGTTTCTGGGCCCCCATGAGCGGTTCGACGAAGACGACGCAGCGTTCGGTGCCCTCGTTGCTGGTGCTGGGGCTCTTCGTCGTGTTGCCGGTGACGGTGGCCTTCCTCATCTCGCGGCAGGCCGCGGCGCTCCAGGTGCGCCGCAAGGCCATCGCCGGCGCGCACGGCTGGGCGACCGAGAACAAGAACGAGGGCCAGCGCGCGTGGATCGTGCGCGGCTTCCACCACGACGTTGAGTTCGAGGCGGTGCACCTGCTGCGTGAAGGCGGCGGCACCGCCTGGCGCGTGCGCCTGCCGCTGGGGCACGAGGTGCCGTCGTGGGTGCTGGTGACGGCGCCGGGCGTCGACTGGCCCCCCGGCCACTACGGCACCATCTCGACCCTGGTGACGCGCACCGAGCTGCCGCCTCCGTGGCCGGGCGCGCCGTCGGGTCTGCTGGTGCGCGCTGCTCCCGAGGTGGGCGCGCGCATGCTCCTGCCCGCGGTGGTCGCGGCCCTCGCCAGCCCGCCGAAGCCCGACGGCTGGGCGATCTCGTTCGTGGACGACGCGGTGATGATCGACGGCGCGGGCGATCTCCCCGAAGGTGAGGCGCTGATCCCCTGGCTCACCCTCGGCGCGCGGCTGGTGCGGGTCTTCTCGCCCGACGCGGGCTGACGCGCTGACGCCGCTTCCACGCCTGACGGCTTGACCGAGCGGGCAGAGAGATCGACAACCCCGCTCCCGTGCCCTTCTCGACACGTCTTCACGGCGAGCACTTCACCTTTCAGAGCCTGAAAGAAGTGATGGGCCGCGCCAACGAGCCGCGGTCGGGCGATCGGCAGGCGGGCCTCGCGGCGCGCTCCATGCGCGAGATGGCCGCCGCCAAGACGGTGCTCGCCGACGTCACCCTCAAGCAGCTGTACGAGGCGCCGTCGGTGCCGTTCGAGCTCGACGAGGTGACCCGCGCCTGCGTCGACGGGGTCGCGCCGCACGTGCTCCAGCGGGTGCAGGGGTGGACGGTGGGCGAGCTGAGGGAGTGGCTGCTCGACGACCGCACCACGGGTGACGACATCAGCGGCGTCTCGCCCGGCCTCACGCCCGAGATGGTCGCCGCGGTCGCGAAGCTGATGTCGAACCTCGACCTGGTGATGGCCGGCAAGAAGATGCGCGTCGTCGCCCGGTGCAACAACACCATCGGCGTCAAGGGCCGCATCTCGTCGCGCCTGCAGCCGAACCACCCCACCGACGACGTCAGGGGCGTGCTGGCCGCGGTGCAAGACGGGCTGAGCTACGGCAACGGCGACGCCGTCATCGGGGTGAACCCCTCGACCGGCGACCTGCAGGGCACCATCGACATCCTCACCGCGGTGAAGGATCTGATGCGCGCCTTCCGGGTGCCCACGCAGAACTGCGTGCTTTCGCACATCACGATTCAGATGGCCGCGGTCCGCCGCGGGGCGCCGCTCGACCTCATGTTCCAGTCGATCGCCGGCAGCCAGCGCGCCAACCAGAACTTCGGCGTGTCGGTCTCGGTGCTCGACGAGGCGTACGATCTGGCCCGCCGCGAGGGCACCGCCCAGGGCCCCAACGTCATGTACTTCGAGACGGGGCAGGGCACGGCGCTGTCGGCCAACGCGCACCACGACACCGACCAGGTGACGATGGAGGCCCGCGCCTACGGGCTCGCGCGCCGCTACTCGCCCTTCCTCGTCAACAGCGTCGTGGGCTTCATCGGCCCCGAGTACCTGCGCGACGCCAAAGAGATCACCCGGGCTGGCCTCGAGGATCACTTCATGGGCAAGCTCACGGGCATCTCGATGGGGTGCGACGCCTGCTACACGAACCACGCGATCTCCGATCAGAACGATCAAGAGAACCTCGAGATGCTGCTCGCGGCGGCCGGGGTCAACTACCTCATGGGCATCCCCATGGGTGACGACGTGATGCTCAACTACCAGACCACCAGCTTTCACAACAACGCGGCCCTGCGAGAGCTGTTCGGGCTCAAGCCGGCCCCCGAGTTCGAGGCGTGGCTCGAGCGCATGGGGCTGTGGCGCAACGGCAAGCTGACCGAGCGCGCGGGCGACGCGTCGGTCTTCTCTCGGGAGTTCGGGCGATGACCGAGGCCGAGCTGCGCGCGCTGGTCGCCGAGGTCGTTCGCGAGGTCGTCAAGTCGGGCGAAGCGTCGTCGGGTGAAGGAAGGCCGGTGGTGCGTGAGGCAGAACCGCTCCGGAGGGGGCCGCACCACCGGCCGTTGCCTGCGCCGAGGAGCCCCGAGGCGCTCGAGCAGCTGAAGGCCTCGACGCCGTCTCGCATCGTCACCGGCCGCACCGGCACCCGGTACCTCACCAGGAGCTACCTGGGCCTGCGGGCCGACCACGCCATCGCGCTCGACGCGGTCGAGTCGGAGATCGCCGACGGCTGGGCCGAGCAGCAGGGCTGGGTGCCGCTGCGCACCCGCGCGAAGGATCACGCCGAGTTCCTGCTCCACCCCGACCAGGGGCGCAGCCTCGACGAGGCGTCACGTCAGCGCTGCGAGAAGGACGGCCAGCGCGGCCTCGACGTGCAGCTGATCGCAGGTGACGGGCTGTCGGCCGAGGCGCTGCGGGTCAACGGGCCGGCGCTCATGAAGGCGTTGCACCACCACCTCACGGGCGCCGGCTTTCGGGTCGGCACGCCGCTGTTCGTGAAGTTCGCGCGCATCGCGGTGCAAGACGAGATCGGCGTCATCACCCAGGCGAAGGCGACCATCATCGTCGTCGGCGAGCGGCCCGGCCTTGGCACCGGTGACTCGTTGAGCATCTACACGGCCTACGGCCCGAAGCTGGGCCAGGACAACGCCGAGAAGGACTGCATCTCGAACGTGCGCGACCTGGGCTTCGCGCCCGAGCGCGCGGCGGCGCGGTGCGCGGCCTTGATGAGAGAGACCTTCGCGGCCGGCGGCGGCGGCGTGAAGCTCACCGGCGCCGATCCCGCCTTCCGCCCGCACCAATCCAACCACTGAGATGGCCGCCCTCGTTCCCCTGCGCCCGAAGCTCCTGTCGTGCCGGCTGCTCGAGCAGATCGAGCCGACCCTGGGCCGCGCGCTGGGCTGCCACCCACGCCACGTCTCGGTGGGGCTCGTCACCTGCGACCAGGACGACGCGCTCTACGTCGCGCTCGACCACGCCACCAAGTTCGCCGACGTCGACGTGGTGTACGCGAAGAGCTTCTACGCGGGCAGCGCGCACGCCTCGGGCCCGCTCTCGGGTGAGATCCTCGGCGCCCTCGCCGGCCCCAACCCCGACGAAGTGAAAGAGGCGTTGTGGGCGCTGCGCGAGGCGGTGACCTCGAAGATCCACTTCGTCACCCTCGAGGGCCCGGGCGCGCCCGCCTTCTTCCCCCACGTCATCGAAGAGACCGGCCGCTACCTGGCCCCGCTGGCCGGCGTGCCCGTGGGCAGCCCGCTGGCCTACCTCATCGCACCTCCGACCGAAGCGCTGGTGGGGCTCGACGCGGCCTTGAAGGCCGCCGACGTGAAGCTGTTGAAGTTCTTTGGGCCGCCCACCGAGACGAACTTCGCGGGCGGGTACCTGGGCGGAGCGGTCGCCGACGTTCAGGCCGCGGCCGAGGCCTTCACTGACGCCGTCAGCTCGGTGGTGCGCTCGCCGCAGGCCGGCCTGGTGCGCCCGGAGCGGGAGCGCCGCTGAGCCTCGGCGGCCGGTGTTCGACCCCGGGTGACAACGGCCGGGCCGTTGATCCACACTGATCACCTCAACGCCCCGGGGGGCTCATGGTTCACCTGAGTTTCATGATCGAAGGCCGCGGAGACACGCAGCACACCGCCGAAGAGATCAAGGCCCTTCACCTGCGCGGTGAAGTCACGCCCCACACCCGGCTGTCGCGCGACGGGCGCCAGTGGTTCGCCGCGGTGCAGCTGCTCAACCGGCTTCCCGAGGAGAAGGTCGCTCCGCCGACGCCGGTGCTGATGCGGTGACTACTTCGTCACCTGCCGGTAGTTCTTGCCGTGGTCGTTGAACCAGAGCGAGCCCACCTCGCGAGCGCCCGCGCGGTCGTGCGGGGCGTGGCACTCCAGCCCCACGTGCAGCGCGAACTCCACCGGCGTGCCCGGCTTCACCGGCAGAATGAAGGCGCCGTTGGTGATGGGGCACGGCACGTCGTTCGACGACAAGAGGTGCACCGTCTTCCAGCCGTCGTCG
>JACSRE010000016.1 GCA_014879945.1 Myxococcus sp. | reverse complement strand
GGCTCGTGCGGCGTGTGCACCTTCGCCCAGGCGAGGAGCTCCGCTGCACCGAGTCGCACCAACAACTTCATGGGCCGCCGTCGAGTGCACGCTCGGCAGCTTGAACGACGGAGGCGACAGCCGCAACGAACGGCCTGCTAGGGAGGGTGCTTGAGCCACCACTGAACTCGACTCCCGTAGCGCCACCATCGCTGAGCTCAAAGCGGAGAACAAAGTAGTCAGAGTGAGTCAGGCAGCTGTCGTCTGGAAACACGAAGTCAGGCGAGTAGCATCCGACGGCGAGCGGGCGCCAAGCGTCGACGCTCTGCGGAGCCGAATAACGAGCCGAGGTCTCCGAGAGGCCGCCGTCGCCAAAGAACGACTGGCCAGTCACCGCCAGGCCGGCATCGGCGAACTGAAGACGAGCGCGAATGCTGCAGGCGATGCCGCCCGCTCTGCAAGGTCGCCCGTAGTCCAGCGTGAGCGCAGCGATGTCCGGACCCAGCCCAGGACAGGTGGGCAAGAAACGCGCGCAGTAACCGAATCCTCCACCTACCAGTCGACACTCGAGGCCACTCTCACAGGCGACTGTAGGCCCACAAGTCTCGCACAACCCACCAAGTCCGGCGTCGAGCACGCCACCGTCGCGCCCACCGTCAACGGAAGCATCCATCGTCTCGCCAGCATCGACGCTTGAGCCAGGACCGCCGGCATCGTCTCCGCCGGCGTCGCCAGCGGGGGAGGTCGCCGCTGAACAAGCGGCGAGGATAGGGCTCAGGAGCAACGCCTTCCAGAACTTCAAGCGGCTACCAGCAGCCAGGCGAGAGTTCCCTCAGCACTTCTTCTGCCAGATAACCATTGGGGTAGGGTCGGCCGGGATAGCTGTACAGAGGCGAGGGATGCATCGCCACGTGGGCGGCGGCCATATCCCGTGGCGTCGGGAAGGAAATAGGGCGTGTAGGAGTAGGCGATGAGGATTGAGGCCTGCCACGCCCGAAACAGAACGTCTCGGCGCGCATGCGCGGTGGGGTACGCCCCCATCTTCTTCCAAGCCTCAAACCAGCCACGCCCCAAAGCACCTCGGGCACTCCGCACCGGAACGGCGGGCTGGCACGATGAAGACTTCCAATCGATCACCAGGTTCGTGCTTGGTGCTTCAAGCTTGAAGTCCGTGCGCGGTGCAGCCGGATTCGGGTCGTCGGCCTTGAGGCGAAAATCCTCCTGCACAATTCCGATGTAGTCTGCAATTGCCTCGGTAAGGGCAGCCGCACGACCTGCGTTGCCTGTAACGAACTGATTGTGCGAGGTGGACTTCAGGTCCTTGATTACATTGTGACCCATCTCATGACCGTAGATTGAGGCGCCGACATCTCCAGGACCCATCCAGAGTGTCGTGTACGATGAACACGGGGTGAATCCGCCTGAGGCAGTGGTGCATTCGGAGCCATTGTGGGCCACGACAACACCGAGCTCGCGCGTGGTCCCAATTGCGTTCTTGGCGCGCACGCTCTTCAAAGGCGCCTCATCTGCTCCCGTCCAAGGCCAGTCGAGGTAACTGGAAGACCAGTTTGTCAGAGAAAGGTTCGACCAGATTTCAGCGAAGAGCGGAACCTCAACGCGCGAAGCCAACGAGTCTTGGAATGCTGGGTTGGTGCAAGTGGGGCCGGGGCCATTGCAGCCGCCCACGCCACTTGATTGCCAATAGATGTTCCCGAACGTTCCGTAGCCGCGGTGGACTTGCGGCACCTCGCCCAGCCACGCCTTGCCGCCTTCCCGATGCAGAACTCCCGTTGGCGAAACAATGAAGACCTCAACATCTCCTTGATCAGTCTCAGCCCGCAGAACCCATAGCAGCTCCTTCTTCTTTGGCGTTCTCTCTGTCAGCCAAGGAACACTGGTCCAAAGTTGAGTCGCAGCCGATCGATCGCGCAGTGGGGCACCCAGATAGGCCTCCACGGCGTCCCACGCCTTTCCTTCGGTGAATCCGACGACAGGAGGCAGGTAGCCTTGAGTTGTTGGCTCGTGCGAACTCAGCAGACCTCGGATCCTGCCCGTCCGCTTGTCGGCGAAGACCTTGAAGGAACCTGGCCCAGCCTTGATGTCTCCAATTACGACCGAGAACCAGAGCACGATACCGGTCTGCTCTCCGTACACGCCGTCCGAGCCCTCTGGCAGTGCTTCGTAAAACGCTGTTGTCTTGTCGTAGTCGACGAACTCGCTGGGCAGCAGCCCGAGCATCTCGCGGTGAGCATGGATCCATCCGCGAATCGCGCTTAGGGCCTGAGATCGAACAACGGAAGCGGTGCGTGACGATCGACAAGACCGCCTCGACGTGATC
>JACSRE010000132.1 GCA_014879945.1 Myxococcus sp. | reverse complement strand
CGCCCGCCCTCGCGCTCCTCGACTGGCAGATGCCCGGCCTCGACGGGCCTGAGATCTGCGAGCGGGTGCGCGCCCGCGCGGCGCAGTCCTACACGTACCTGTTGCTGGTGACGGCGCGCTCTTCGAAGTCAGACGTCGTGACCGGGTTGTCGGCAGGCGCAGACGACTTCATCTCGAAGCCGGTCGACCCCGAAGAGATGCGCGCCCGGCTCCGCGTCGGGGAGCGCATGCTGAAGCTGGAGCAGTCGCTGGCCGAGCAGATCAGCCGGCTGCAGGAAGAGAAGCGCCACGTCCAGGAGCTGCAGGGCATGATCCCCATCTGCATGCACTGCAAACGCATTCGCAGCCAGGAGCAGCTGTGGGAGCGCGTGGAGACGTACATCGAGCAGCACAGCAGCGCGAAGTTCAGCCACGCGCTCTGCCAGGACTGCCTCGAGAAGCACTACCCCGACAACGACGACTGACGCCGGCCCAGGTGACGCGGGCTCAGGTGATGATGGCGCGCAGCACCTTGGCGCGGCCCTGAACGTCGGGGTCCATCGACGTCATCTCGAGCGAGCGCAGGCGCTGGGGCAGGCTCTTGGGCGCCTTCTCCTTGAGCAACCGGCCGTCGCGCTGCAGGGCCTCGAGCTTGCCGAGGGCCTTGTCGACGATGCGGTCCTTCGGGTGGTCGAGCAACGAGTCGAGGAAGTAGGGGTCTTCAGGCAGCTCGGGGTACTCGGCGAGGAACGCCACCACCCGCTCCACCCAGGCCTTGCGGTCGGGCGCCTCAGACACCTTCTGCATGGCCTCTTTCTGGGCCTTGCGCTTGCCCTCTGGGTCGAAGGTCTCGGCCAGGCCCTTGGGCAGCTCGCCGCCCGAGAAGAGCGAGTCGGCGGCCTTCTTGTACTTCTCGTAGCTGGCCGAGCGCTCGATGCGCTGCTGCTTGGGGTCGTCTTGTCGAGACTGGTACTTGCCCTTGCCACGCTGAGCGTCGAGCTCGCGCCAGGTCTTCTTGCGTTTGCCGTTGATGCCGGTTTCGTCGTCGCGGTCTTTCCCCGCCATGCGCTGGTGACTCCTGATGTGGCGCGAGCCGGCAAAGAGAAGGGGCCGACCCTGCACCGAGGACCCGTATGGTCGGTCACCCGAGGGCTGAGCGTCAAGTCACCGCGCGCCGGCGGCCCGCCAGAGCGCCCCGACCAACCGGAGGGCGAGGTCGCGCACGTCAGGGTGCTCGGCCTCGGGCAGCGGCTCCTCGTCGGCGGCTTCGGCTTCCACCAGGCCGTCGTCGACCCACTGGCGGAGCGCCTCGGGCAGGGCTGGCGGTGGGCCATCGGGCACGTGGGCTTCGTCGACGACCCCGACGTGGCGCCCGCCCAGCTCGAGCATCGCGAACACCTCGAAGCAGAGCTCCCGCACGAAGGCGAAGCCCCCGTCCGAGAGGCCGGAGGCGTCGATGAGGCTCACCAGGGCGTCTTGCCGGTTGTCGAAGGCGTGGCCCAGGCGCTCGCGCTCCCGCGGGGCGTCGTCGAGGTACCGCCAGGCCAGCTCGAGCCAGTCGGTGTCGGGCGCCTCGGTCAGCGGCGGCGGCGCCGGCGCGCGGGCCTTCCGGGTGCGCACCACCGCGGTGCCGGCGCCGAGGTCGAACGACTGGCCCGACGCCACCAGCTCGTAGAGGCCCAGCAGGTTGGCGAAGAGCGCCTCGGCGGCGGCGGGCGAGTCGAAGCGGGGCTCGTCTTCCCACAGGGCCATGATGACCGGCTGCGGCGGCACGTCTTTGGCGACCGCGTCCTTGAAGGCCTGCACCACGTCTTCGACGTCGCCCAGCGCGCCCGACCGCGCCAGCAGCCCGTCGAGCTCCTTCGCGCCGTCGAAGCGCCGCACCAGCTCGTCGCCGTGGGCGGCTCTTCGCGCACGCGGCGCCTTCACCCCGCCCTTCTTCGGCGGCCTCGTCGGCTTCGTCTTCGTCGGCGTCTTGCCCATCAGCTTCGGCGGAGGTCGCTTCTTCACGAGAACAGCCAGCCTTTCTTCCAGGCCTTCACCACCAGCAGCGAGACCAGCACCATCGCGCCGGCCGAGACGAAGCCGGCCAGCCAGCCCGTCGAGAGGGTACCGCGCGCCGCCGACTCCCAGGCCCACAGGCCGATGGCGCCCAGGCTCCAGGCCGAGAACGGGTTGATCTCTTTCTTCAGCGCGCGCCGCCAGTCGAAGCCGCCTGCGCGCAGCGAGCCCTTCGTCGCGGGCGTCAGCCTCGGCACCCAGCGCGGCACCACCTCGCAGAACTCGTCGAAGGCGGCGCCGAACTTCGAGCGCAAGAAGTCCTCTTCGGCGCGAATGATGAAGAAGTACTCGCCGAAGAAGAAGCCGAGCGCGAGGGCGTAGACCCACGGCTGGTGCGCGATGAAGCACAGGCCCAGCACGATGCCGAGGTTGCCGACGTAGAGCGGGTTGCGCACGTAGGCGTAGGGCCCGGTGGTGTTGAGCGTCGAGGCCTGAATCGACAGGTTCTGCCCGCTGGTGCCCTCGGGCACGCGGCCCAGCACGTAGAAGCGCAGCACCTGGCCGGCGATGGCGAGGGTGAGGCCGAGCAGGTCGAAGGCGAAGTCGACGTCGGCGCCTCCCGGGCCCGGCTCGGCGCGGCTGCGCCACAGCACCCAGACGCAGAGCGCCAGCACCGGCACCGGCGTGAGGCTGCGCAGCCGGAAGAGCACGCGGCCGAGGGTGAGGGTCGAAGAAGCCATGGGCCGCGGCGCCTTCGCATTGCCAGCGCCGTGATGCAACCACGCGGGTTCGCTGGCGCCACGCGAGCGCGAATCGATGAATGGGCTGCGTCACGGCGGGAACCCATCGCCATGACGTGGCTGGACAGTCAGGCGACCGTGGCAGTACAGGCGCCCCGAATGCGGGAAGCGATGGGTACGAGCGCCGTCGATCGGGCGAAGGCCGGCGACGTCTCGGCCTTCAGGGAGCTCTACGCGACCCACCACCGCCAGGTGACGCGGCAGCTGACGTTCCTGGTGCCGCGCGCCGACCTCGAAGACGTGGTGCAAGACGTCTTCATCGAGGTGTTCCGCAGCATCAAGCGCTTCGAGGGCAAGAGCGCCTTCACCACCTGGCTGTACCGGGTGACGGTGCACGTCGCGATGAAGTCGCGCCGCAAGCACACCCGCAGCCGCCTCGACATCGTCGAAGAGGTGCCTGAGCAGGTCGACGAGCGCCCGCGCCCCGAAGACGTGTCGCTCTCGTCGGAGCGCCAGGCCCGCGTCGAGGCGCTGCTCGAGAAGCTCTCGCCCAAGAAGCGCGCGGTGCTGGTGATGCACGACCTGCAGGGCGTGGACGCGCAGACCATCGCGCAAGCCCTCGACACCAACATCCTCACGGTGCGAACGCGGCTGTTCTACGCGCGCCGAGAGCTCGAGGCGTTGGCCAAAGACGACCCGGCGCTGGCCGAGTTCTTCGAAGGAGGCGAGGCATGAGCGCGCACCTGAGCGAAGAGCAGCTGGAGCAGGTGGCCGGCGGCGTCTCTGACGCGACCCTCGACGCGCACCTGGGGCAGTGCATCGACTGCCGCACCGCGGTGCGCAGCGCCAGGGGCCGCCGCCGCCTGCTGAAGGCGCTCACGCCCTACACCCTGTCGGACATGGCGTTTCGCCGGGTCGAGGCGCGGCTGATGGAGCAGGTGGAAGACGGCCTGCCCTCGCGCTGGCCGGCGTGGCTCGTGTGGGGCGCGCCGGTGGTCGCCGCCGCGGCCGTGGCGCTGGTGGTGGTGGCGCCGTGGGAGCGCGCTCCGGTGGACGCGCCGGTGACGAAGGTCGCGGTGACGAAGGTGACGCCGAAGCCCTTCGCGACGATGGTGGCGACGTTCGCGTCGCCCGACGCGAAGGTGCGGTACGGCGACGACGCGTGGCGGGCGCTGGTCGCCTCGGACGAAGTAACGAGCGGCGCGGCGGTGTCGGCTTCGCGCCTGACGCTGGCGACGCTCACGGGCGCGCGGCTGGTGCTCGAGGCCGATGGCGCGTTCGCCGTCGGCGGGCAGGCCATGGTGGTGTTGGGCGCTGGCGCCGTCACCGCCGCCGGAGACGCCGAGGTGCTGGCAGGGGCCCGGCGCGTCACCAGCGTCGACGCCGTGTTCCGCGTCGAGCGGACGGCGGCCGAGGTGATGGTCGACGTGGCGTCGGGTGAGGTGCTGGTGCTCGACGAGGGCTCGTCACAGCGGCGCGCCCTCCGCGGGCCCTCGCGCGTGCGGTGGGCCGACGGCACCGCGCTCGAAGCGGGCGTGACCGAGGCGCGTGGAGACTGGAAGGCGCCCGTGGCTCCGAAGGCGCCCGCGGCGCGGCTCGACGTGGGCGCGCTGCCCGAGGGCACGCTGCTGGCGGTCGACGACCTCTCATACGGCGCGACGCCCTTCTCGTTCATGCTCGACGAGGGCCGCCACAAGGTCCAGCTGACGCCTCCCGGGCAGCCGACCCAGGAGCGCTTCGTCGACTTGATGGGCGGGCAGCCCTTCCTGCTGGCGCTGGCGCCGCCCGCCGAGCGCGAAGTCGAGGCGCCAGAGCCCGACGCGCGCGCGCTCGCGCAGGTGATGGCCGACCTCAAGCGCCAGACGCCCAGGCTGCGCGCCTGCTACGAGAAGTGGCTCAAGGCGAACCCCAACGCCTCGGGGCAGGTGGACCTGGTGCTGGTGGTGTCGGCCAGGGGCGCGGTGAAGCGCGCGTCGGTGAAGGGCGACCCCATCTCTGCCGAGTCGGCGGCGTGCCTGAAGACGACCGCGAAGGCGCTGGTGCTCTCACCGCTGGGCAGCGAGCAGGAGCTCGAGGTGCCGCTGGTGCTGACGACCGGCAAGCGCTGAGGCCCTACTTCGCGTCGAGCTCGAGCCCGTCGATGACGGCGATGGGCCCGTCGCAGGTGGCCTCGTGGCAGGTGCGGCAGGCGCCGACGACGGCGGTGTAGGCCGCCCTGGCGTCGGCCGGCTTCGCGTCGAGCGCCGCCACCTTCGACAGGTAGCTCAGGGCCATGGCGTCGAAGGCCTCGTTGCGGTCGGACGGGCTGGTGGGCCAGGCGCAGCGCAGCTTCCGGTGTCTCTCGCGCAGCGCAGGAACGGCCTGCCCCGCGAGCACCTTCGCCTTCGCGTCGCGCACGTCGTCCACCATCAGGCGCATGTGCGTCGCCAGCTCGCTGGCGCCGTTGGGGTTTCGCTCCGAGGCGATGAGGTTGCCGGGGCTGCCGGGAACGCCGGGCAAGAGCTTCGTCGCCAGGGTGCAGTCGTCGACGACGGCCCTGGGCGCAGGAGGAACGACAGGCGGCGCGGCGGCCTCGTTCTTCGGGCAGGCGCACCCCAACAGCAGCAAGCAGGCGAGAGACCGTCGCATGAGGCCCCGACTCGTAGCGGAAGTCGCGCGCGCCGTCGCGGGCGCCGTCGATTCTCCGCCTGCCCGGAGATCGTCTGGCACACTGCCGCGCCATGGCGAACGCCCTGACGCTCCTCGAGGCCGCAGCAAAGGCGCCCACCGCAGACCTCGCCCTCGAGGCGCTGGTGCGGGCCTGGCAGAAGACGCCGGCCCCCGAGCTCGAAGACGCCATCGTCGCGCTCGACGGCGCGCCAGGCGACTTCACGGGGAACACCGACGACTTCAGGGCCGCCGCGAAGAAGGCGACGGCCGCCGAGCGGGGGCCGTTGCTCGCGGCGCTGACGAAGGGAACGCTGGCCGACGTCCAGGCGCGGCTCGAGGTCGTCGCCAGCTGGTCCAGAGACCCGCGCACCTCGCGCGTGCTGGTCGACCTGCTCTCGCGCGTGCCCTGGTCGTCTGACTCGTCGAAGCGGGCGTGGACGGCCGCCTTCGCGCTGATGGAGGCCCAGCACGACGAGCGCTTCGTGCGCCTGGCGACCGAGCTGCCGTCGAAGTGGAAGGTGCGCGCCACCATGCAGAAGTGGCTCGAGAACGCGTTCGCGCGCTCCGTCGCCCGCGTCACGCCCATCACCGCCGCGTTGACCACCGAGGAGCAGCGGGCGCTCGCGCGCGTCGTGAAGGCGTTCGCACGCCAGGCCCCGAAGAAGCCGGCGCCCCCGCGCGGCGAAGGCGACCTGCTGGCGGCGGTGTACGCGACGCCCACCGACGACGCGCCCAGGCACGTGCTGGCCGATCTGCTGCTCGAGCAGAACGACCCGCGCGGCGCCTTCATCGCGGCCCAGCTGGCCGGTGACGTCAAGGCCAACAAGCTGCTGAAGCCGCACGCGAAGGAGTGGCTGGGCGCGCTCGCGCCGGTGCTGGGCGCCGAGGTGGTGTTTCGCCGCGGCTTCCCGGCCGAGGGGCGCACGAAGTTCCGGCACCAGGCTGACGCCGAGAAGTACGGCGCGCGGCCTGAGTGGGCCACCTTCGAGACGCTCGAGTGGGGCACGCCGACGCCGATTCCCGCGGGCCAGGAGGCGGCGGTGCGCTTCATCGGGCCGGCCTTCAAGCACCTCAAGCACGCGGTGGGCCCCTCGCTGCCCAGCCTCCTCTCGTCGACCAGCCCGTGGGCGTTGGAGTCGCTCGAGGTGTCGGTGACGGACTCGAGCGAGCTCAGGCGCCTGGGCGAGGCGCTGCCGACGCGCTTCCCCAGACTGACGCGGCTGACCTGTCGCGCAGCGCTGTCGGCGTGGTTCGCCGGCATCCCCAACCTCGAGCGGCTCCAGGAGCTCGCCTTGAGCGCACGGGCGATGACGTACGCGGACGGGTGGGATGCGCTCCAGGCGATCTCCGTGCCGACGCTCACGCTCCGCGTCGGCGTCAGCCAGGGTCAGTCGGCGTGGCGGTTCTCGCGCGGCGCCGATGGGCGCTTCTCGAGGCTGGTGGTGAGCCTCGACGGCGCCGAGGGCCCCGTCCCCCACGAAGATCACGCCAGACACCTGCCCGCGGGCTTCCTCGAGTCGTTCGAGCTCGTCGCTGCCAAGAACACGCCCACGCGCGTGATTGAAGCGGTGAGGAAAGCGCTCGAGGCCGCGCAGCGCCGCCGCCCGCTGGCCCGCGAGAAGGCCCCCGCGTCACCAGAGACCGTGCGGCCCCTGAGGCGGGCGCTGGCGGTCGGCACCGCCGCGACCGGCGCCCGCGTCGTCGTCGACGTCAACGGCGCGCAGGTGGTGTCCCCGGTGACGCGCACCGTGGTGGGCCGCTTCGACGCGAACGACCTGAGCTGCGCGGCCCTCGACGACCCGGGCGAGCTCCTCGCGGTCGTCACCTGGAAGCAGGTGAAGCTCTTCACGCTGCCCGACTTTCGCGAGCGGTGGACGGTGCCGAGCGAGATCTTCGAGGCGCGCAGGCTCCAGTTCACCGCCGACGGGCTCTGGCACTTCGCCCGCACGGGCTCCGAACGGCTCGACCTGAAGACCGGTCGGCAGCTCGAGCGCGTCGGCGCGGCGGCGCAGCTGCTCGAGGTCTCGCGAGACGGGCGGTGGTGGCTCACCTACGGGAAGACGACCCGCTTCACCGTCGGCGCCGCGGGCGCGAAGAAGCGCCACCCGCTCGACGGCGTCAGCGCGGCGCTGCTCCCCGATGGGCAGGTGTTGATCATCGACAAGGGCCTGACCATCTCGCGGGTCGACCCGGCCACGGGCGCGGTGGTGAAGCAGGCGAAGGCCGACGCGAAGGGCATGCCGGGCGAGCTGCGCGTCTCACAGAGCGGGCGGCGGGCGGTGTTCCGAGCCGAGGGCGGGTTCGTGGTGGTCGACACCGAGACGCTCGAGACCACCGCCCACGCGATGGCCAACGCGCAGCTCGCCGCGCTCTCGCCCGACGACCAGACCCTGCTGGCGGCGGGGCTTCGGTTCACCGAATTGGCGCTCTGAGCGCGTCAGAACTCTGGCGCGCGCACGGCAGCGGCCCGGCGTACACTTTCTCCGTCCACTTGAAGAACGGGGGAAACACCATGAAGCGCTTCATCCTCTTGCTCGCCGCCTCGATGCTCGCCGCCTCGATGCTCGCCGCCTCGAGCGCGAGCGCCAGTGAGTACTTCGTCAACGTCGCGCGCGGGAAGGGCAAGGACGGCACCAAAGAGAAGCCCGCGAAGGACCTCGGCAACCTCGCCGCGAAGCTGGTCGACGGAGACGTCGTCAACGTCGCCGAGGGCAACTACCTGGGCCGCGACGAGTCGGGCACCGACGAGCTGGGCGTCTCGGTCAGCATCATCGGCGGGTGGAACGACGACTTCAGCAAGCGCGACCCCTGGGGCGCGCACCGCACCATCTTCTCGGGCGTCTCGGACTACGGCAAGTCGGGCAAGGTGCGCCTCACCATCAACGCGAACAAGTGCGCCGGGCCGGTCGTCGTCGACGGCATCATCTTCGATAACGGGCCCCGCAACGGGTACAAGGACGAGGCGCAGACCCTCATCTCGCGGCAGGCCAACGGCGCGAAGAACCTCAACGCGTCGCCCGAGTCGGGCGGCCTGTCGGTGAAGCTGGGCAAGGGCTGTGAGGCCATCGTGAAGAACAACGTGGTGATGAACACCGCGCCGACCGGGGCCGCGCTCGCGGTGTGGGGCAACGAGAACTCGAAGGCCCGCATCGAGAACAACCTCGTCATCAACAACACCGGCGAGGGCATCTGGGCCTACTCGCTCTGGAAGGCGAAGGCCGGGCTGCCCGAGTTCGTCATCGACCACAACACCGTGCTCTTCAACTGGAAGCACGACGCCATCGCCACCTACGGCGGCAACTCGCTGAAGATGGACACCGAGGTGAAGCTCACCGCCACCAACAACGTGTTCGCGTTCGGAGACTACGGCGGCGTCGACAACATCAAGCTCGCCAAGGGCATCACCCTCAAGAACAACCTCTTCACCGGCCACCGGCTCTACGACTACCGGGAGTTCAACACCAACGTGAAGGTCAGCGAGCTCGAAGACGAGGCCGACCAGCTGGTGGACAGCACCGGCAACGTCTCGAAGGCCATCAAGGTGCCGATGAACGAGAAGTGGGCGGCGCTCTACGCCGGTCGCAAGGAGATCAGCCGCGCCGAGGTCGACGCGAAGGCGAAGGCCAGCAACAACGGCGCGAACGCGCTGCGCGGCATGCTGGGGCTGCCGCTGCAGGCCAACGCGGTGGGCATGGACGCCGAGGTGTGGCTGCACCGCATGTCGGTGGACGACGCGCTCAAGACCGGGCTCGAGCCCTACGAGGGCTTCGGCTGCAAGAAGCCCTGAGCGGCGCGCAGCACCGCCTCACGCCAGGCCCCCAGCAGGTGGCTGACGACCTCCTCCACTCCGACGCCGCTCGACGCCTGGGTGAAGGAGGTCGGCTTACCGGCTCGGCGCGCGAGGGCGTCTGCGGCCATTCGCTCGGGCTGGGCGCCGACGAGGGCCGCGAGGTCGGTCTTGTTCACCACCAGCAGGTCGGCGTCGGTGAGCACGGCGCCGCCCTTTCGAATGACCTGCTCTCCGCCGGCCGCGTCGACCACGCAGACGACGTAGTCGAAGAGCTCGGCGCTGCAGGCCACCTCGAGCGAACCGCCGAGGCGCTCCACCAGCACCAGCTCCGGCCTCACCGCGCGCATCAGCTCGTCGATGGCGCGCAGGGTCGCCGCGTCGACCGACGGCGAGCCCCCCGTCGTCACCGCCCGGAGCCGCTCCGCGGGCACCACCCTGGCGCCCACCAGCCGCTCGGCGTCTTCGGTGGTGGTGAGCTCGGTGGTGACGACCCCCAGCGCCACGTCACCGCCCAGCGCGCGGCACAGCGCCAACAGCAGCGACGTCTTGCCGCTCCCCGGTGGGCCGCTGAAGCCGACCGTGAAGGCCCTCGTGGTGAAGTCGCGCTCGCTCATTCGGCACACTGTAGTCTCGGCCAGCGATGACCCCGCCGACAGATGCGCAGTGCGCGAAGCACCCGGGGGTTGCGGCCGTGGGCAGCTGTTCGCGCTGCGGGACCTTCGTGTGCGCCGACGACGCGCGGCGCCTCATGCAGGGCACGTTCTGCGCCGACTGCGCCGCGAGGCCCGAGGTCGCCTTCCTCGACACCTACCGGAACACGCACTGGGGAAAGCGCGACTCGTGGGCCTGGCTCTTCGGCGTGACGGGCCTCATCTCGGCGGCGGCGACGGTGGGGCTGCTGGGCCTGGTTGACTTCGCCGAGCTGTCCGTCGCCGGGCCGCTGGGCTGGGCGCTCTTCACCGCGCTGTACGCCGTCACCGCGGTCGCCTTCTGGGCGCGGGTGCGGCTGGCACGCGTGGCCCTGGCCGCGCTGGTAGGGCTCCTGGGGGTGGTGCTGCTTCGGGCCCTGGGTCCGCCCGCGCTCGTCTCGCTGCTGCTGCCGGTGTGGCTGACCGTCAGCGCGCTGACGAACGTGCGCACGAAGCTCTTCTTCCGCATCGAGGTCCCGCCGGCCCAGCTCGAGCGCGCGTGGCGCCGCGGCTACGACAACCCCGTCGCGCGGCAGGCCCTCAGCTACGGCATCGGAGGGCTCTTCCTACCGGTGTTCGCGCCGCTCGCGGTGGTGCTGGGCGTGGTGGGGCTGCTGCGCGTCGACCCACGCGCGACGCCTCCAGTGGGCGGCAGGGCCGCGTCGCTCGCCGGGGTGGTGCTGGGGGTGCTGGTGATGGGCGCGTGGGTCGCGGTCGTCGCCAACGGGCTGGCCCCGTAGCGCTTCCACGCCTGCGCCGCGTGGTGCAGGGTCAGCCCATGCCGCTCGTCGCCGCGCTCCTCCTGCACGTCTCGTTGGCCGCCGCCGACGCCGGCACTCCCCTGCTGCCGCGCGCGGTGCTGCTCGGGAACGCCGAGTTCGCGGCGCCGCAGCTCTCGCCCGACGGGCTCAAGGTCGCGTTCCTCAAGCCAGACGAGAAGAACGTCGTGCAGCTCTTCGTGCGAACGGTCGGCGGCGCCGATGACCTCGCGCTGACGGCGGAGCCGACCCGCGGCCTGCGCTCTTTCCGGTGGACGGAGGACTCCAGCGCCCTGCTCTACCCGCAGGACCTCGACGGCGATGAGCGCTTCCACGTCTTCGTGGTGGACCTGGCGACCAGGGCGGCGAGAGACCTGACGCCCTGGCCGAAGTCGAAGAACGAGCTGCTCGAGACCAGCCCAAAGACGCCAGACACCGTCCTGCTGACGTCGAACCGCAGAGACGCCCGCGCCTTCGACGTCTTGCGCGTGAACTGGAAGAGCGGCGCCGCGACGATCGACACCCAGAACCCCGGCGACGTCACCCAGTGGTTGGTCGACGTCGACCTCAAGGTGCGGGGCGCGCGCGCGACGCTGGCCTCGGGCGGCACCGAGCTGCGCGTGCGCGACACCGTGAAGAGCCCGTGGCGGCCGTTCATCACCGCGAGCCTGGAAGAGAACCTCAAGCCCTTCGGCTTCACCCTCGACGGGCGCGCGCTCCTCCTCTCGTCGACCATCTCGAGCGACACCGACCGCGTCATCGAGAAGGCGCTGGCGACGGGCACCGAGCGGCTGCTGGCGACCAACGCGAAGAGCGACGTCGTCGACGTGTTGTGGAACCGCGCCAGCTCGTCGCTGCGCGCGGTCGCCTTCGAGGTCGAGGGCCGCCGCGCGTGGACGTCGCTGGAGTGGGTCTTCGGCGCCGAGGCCGAGGCGCTCAAGGCCGTCTCGCCGCTCGACTTCGACGTGGTGAGCACCGATCGCGCCGACGCGCGGTGGGTGGTCGCCTTCTCTGGAGACACGCAGCCCACCACCTACGTGTTGTGGGAGCGCAAGACGAAGCAGGCGACGCCCCTGGGCGCGGCGCTGCCGAAGCTCGACCCGGCGACGCTCGCGACGATGACGCCGGTGACGATTCCGACGAGAGACGGGCTGGTGCTCCGCGCCTTCCTCACCACGCCCCGTGGGCTGACGCCGACGAAGCTGCCGCTGGTGGTCCTGGTGCACGGCGGGCCGTGGTGGCGAGACCGCCTGGGCTTTCACGCCAACGCGCAGTGGCTGGCGAACCGGGGCGCGGCGGTGCTCCAGGTGAACTTCCGGGGCTCGACGGGCGCCGGGAAGCGCTTGGTCAACGCGGGCAACCGGCAGTGGGGGCTCGCGATGCAAGACGACCTCACCGACGCCGTCGCGTGGGCGGTGGGCCAGGGCCTCGCCGACCCGGCGCGCGTCGCCATCATGGGCCAGAGCTATGGGGGCTACGCCGCGCTGATGGGGCTGGCGAAGACGCCCGAGCAGTTTCGCTGCGGCGTCGACCTCGTCGGCCCGGCCAACCTCTTCACCCTGCTGACCGCCATCCCTCCGTGGTGGAAGGCGCAAGAGGCGGCGTTCTTCCGCCGCGTGGGCAACCCGAACGACCCGAAGGACAAGGCGCTCCTCAAAGAGGCCTCGCCCGTCTTCATCGCCGACCGCATCACCGCCCCGCTGCTCATCGGCCAGGGGCAGAACGACCCGCGGGTGCTGCCCGCCGAGTCGGAGCAGATCGTCGCGGCCATGCGCGCCGCCAACCGGCAGGTGACGTATGTGCTGTACGCCGACGAGGGGCACGGGCTGGCGCGGCCCGAGAACCGAATGGACTTCGCCGGGCGCGTCGAGGCGTTCTTCGCGCGCTGTCTGGGCACCCGCGCCGAGCCGCTCCCCGCGGGCGGAAGGCAGCCGGGGTCGAGCGCCACCGTCGTGCCGTAGCGACGGCAGGTTCGGCGTGGCGCCGTCGAAATCTGACCTGCACCACCCGACGACGCGGCTATCGTCATGCCCCGTGCGCGTCGCTCCGCTCAGCGAAAAACACCTGCTCGAGCTGACCCAGACGGCCGACCGCGCGCTCTCGCAGTGGCTCACCGGGCAGCACGTCACCGAGCCCCTCGACATCGTGCGGGCGCTGGAGCGGGTGCTGCTCTTCCTCAAGCAGCACGGCGACGCGTCGGCGCAGGCCAGGCAGGTCGGCTCGCTGGCGTTCGCGTTCGGGCACCAGCTGGTGCGCGCTGGCCGCTGGAGCTGGCAGAGCGTCTCGGAGGACGGCGGCGTCAACCCCTCGGTGGTGCGCGACGACGGCCGCGCCTGCCTCGTCATCGACACCGTCACGGCGATGGTGACGCAGCGCTCGAGCGTGGGCCTGGTCGAGCTGTACCGGGGCCTGCTCGACGACGCCGCCATCGAGGTGCCCGGGGTACTCCGCGTGACGGCCTCGCTGCCGCCGCCTCTGGTGGAGCGCGTCGAGCGTGACCTGCTCAGCCGCCTCAGCCACGTGCGCGGCGCGGCGCGCATGTGGCGGTGCCCCGAGGAGCTCGAGGCGGTGGCCGAGCACTTCGCCCACGCGCTGCTCTCGACGAGACAGCCGGGCTGGGCCTTCGAAGCGACGCACGCCCTGTGGACGCGCTGCGGCGGCCCGTTCGCGCAAGACCCAGAAGAGCACGCCGACATGCGCAGCCGCATGTGGGGCGAGCACGTCGAGACCGCGCGCAGCCAGGTGACGCTCGGGTTCGCCTCCCTCTGGGCGCTGCTCGATCGCGAGCCGGAGCGCGAGGCGGCGATGACGCCGTGGATTGAGGAGCTCCTCGACGCGCCGAAGCTGGCGGGCGCGCCAGACCGCCTGCACGCGGTGCTCTTCTCGCTCATCGGCTTCGTGGCGCGCGACCCTCAGGCCTACGTCACCCAGCTGGGCGTCGAGCGCCAGCGGCTGGGCGGCCACGAGCTGCGGCCCTTCCACATCGTCGCGCCACCGGGCCCCAGCGAGGCGTCACTCACCTACACCCGCAAGTTCACCAGCTGGGACGCGGTGGTGAAGGGCGTCGAGCGCGTGGTGGCGACGCTCTCAGAGCTTCGCCAGCTCGACGGTCGCGAATGACGAGAGGAACTTCTCGAGCGGAATGGTGAAGACGCCGTCGTCGCGGCCATCGCGGCCCGGCTCGCGTTCGCCCCACGGGTTTCGCAGCGTGACGAGCCTCTCGCCGCCGCGCACCTCGACGCCCAGCACGGTGTACGCGTGGTCGCCGACGATGCCCTGCGCGATGGGCTCCCACGGCTTGCTCAGCGCCACCACCGCCGCGCCCGACGCGAAGGCCGACTGGAGCTTCTTGAAGATGTCGTCGGCCCCGAGCGCGCCGTCGACGGGAAAGAAGGTGGGCTTCTTGCCGGTCAACCCCTCGAGCGCGGTGGCCGACATGCCGCCCTCGATGGCGTCGTAGCCACCCTTCCACGCCGCGTAGGCCTTCTCGAACACCATCGGCCACAGCTCGCCCTTCGACCGCGCGGCGCCGTACTCGAGCCGCCCGCCCGCCCGCTGAGGGAAGGTGCCGTCCACCGTGATCTCCACCGGCGTCGGCTTCGGCTGGTTCGGCTTTCGCTCGAAGAACGTCACCGTGTAGGTGCCGTCGGCGTTCGCCTTGATGGCCTTCGCGAGCAGCTCGGGCCGGGTGTGCGCGACCGAAGCGAGGGCGGCGATGAGGTAGCAGTCGCCCACCTGCCCCTGGAGCGCGTCGTCCATCCCGAAGCCGTTGACCGTCAGCGCGCCTTCGAGGGGCTTGAAGGTGACCGCGCCGCTCTTCAGCGAGTCGGGCGTCAGCGCGGGCTGCTTGCGGGCCTTCGCGAGGCCAGAGTCTCCGGCGATCTGCGCGAGCGCCACCATCTCGTCCTTCACGAACGAGAGCAGCTTCTCGTGCGCGACCGGGTCGAACTTCTCTTTGTTCAGGGCCACGAAGCCCGACAGGTAGTGCGCCTCGACCTGCTTGAACTTTCCATCGCGAGCGTCGCGCAGAATCGCGGCCACCTCACCGCGCGTCACCTTGCCGTCGGTGAGCGTCTTCTCGAGCCTGGCCTTGTAGCGGTCGCCCTGACGCAGAATCTTCGAGCCCATACGCGTGACTTTCTCACGAGACGACAGGCCGAGCGAGCGCGGCTCAGTGCTCGATGAGCTCCATGGTGCGCCACCGGCCGGAGCGGAAGCGGGCGAAGAGCACGAAGGCCAGCAGCCCCATGTAGGCGACGAGCCACGCCATCGCCCCGATGTCGCCGCCGCCGAAGTACCGCACGGTGACCCAGGCGCCGGGAGCGAACACCGCCCACGCGATGACCAGGCGCACCACCAGCGGGTACAGCGTGTCTCCAGCCGCCCGCAGGCACTCGGCCAGGGCCGTCGCCGAGGCGTCGAACAGCTGCCAGGCCGCGCTCACCATCAGCATCCGCACGCCGAAGCGCATCACCTCGGGGCCGTCGGCGCCGCGCGCGAAGGGGATGAGGAGAACGCCGGGGATGAAGAGGTACAGCAGGCCCGCCCCCGTCATCCACACCGAGGCGGTGCCGGCGGTGAGCTTCACGATGTGGGGCACGTCGTCTCTGCGGTTGGCGCCGATGGCCTGGCCCACCAGCACCGCGCCGGCGCTGGCGACGCCGAACGACGGCATGAACGAGACCGAGTTGAGCGCGATGACGCTGTTGAGCGCCGCGACCGCCGGCGTGCCCAGCCCCGCGACCACCACGTTGACGAAGAAGATGAAGGCGAGGAACTCGAAGAACCAGTTGAAGCCCGACGGCAGCCCGAAGCGGAGCATGCGCGAGAACTCGGGCAGCTTCAGGTGGGGCCGCGGCAGGCCCCTGCCCTCGCGGAGGAAGAACACGAAGAAGCCCGCGAACGCGACGAGGGTCGACAGCGTGCTGGCCAGGGCCGCCCCTCTGACGCCCATCGGCGCGACCGAGCCGGCGCCGTTGATGAGCACCCAGTTGAGCGAGACGTTGAGCGCCATCGCCACCAGGTTCACCACCATGCCCGGGAGCGTGCGCCCGAGCCCGCCGTAGTAGTTCGCCAGCGCCTCGATGCCGATGGCGGCGCCGCCCGAGACGATGCGAACGGTGAGGTACGTCGTCATCAGCGTCTTCACGTCGGCTTCGTAGGGGAGCAGCGCCACCAGCGGCCCGAACAGGGGCATCGAGGCGAAGCACACCAGCTGGGTGATGGCCGCCACCAGCAGGCCGTACCAGCCGTAGCGGCGCGCGCTCGCCTGGTCGCCCTTGCCGAAGAGCTGCGACGAGAAGCTCGCCACGATGAAGGTGATGCCCATCGGGAGGATGAGCAGCGAGAACGCGTTGGTCGCGCCGGTCGAGGTGGCCGCCAGGGCCGCGGCGCCGAGGTGCGCCACCATGATGGCGTCAGAGAGCCCGACGACCGTCTGGCTGGCCCGCGACAGCACGATGGGGAAGGCCAGGCGCAGCAGGGCGCGCAGGGTGGCGCGCTGGGGAACGGCGAGCCCGGTCATCAGCGCTGCCAGGCCAGCAACCGGTACACGACCGACACCCGGGCGCCGTCACGCGTGAGGGTCACCGTGGCGCCATCGACGGCGCCGGTCAGCGTCACCTCGAACGTCGAGGGCACGCCGCCGTAGCCGCCGTCGGTCGGGTTCGGCTCCCACCCGGCCGGAAGCGGGCTGGCCACCCACTGCCCGTTGCCCAGCATCAGCTCCACCAACTGCCGGCACAGGAACGCGGCGCGGCGCTCGGTGACCGCCTCGTACTCGAGCACGAAGTCGAAGACGTCGCGCTCGATGGTGACGTCTTCACGCGGCAGGTAGTGGCCCATCAGCGCCGACGAGAGCGACGCGGGGTTGGTGTACAGCTTGCCCATCGTCTCGCCGTCGACCGGGAGCTCGATGACGGCGGTCGCGCCCCCTGGCGTCTCGGTGAAGACGAAGTGAAAGAGGTCGAGCGTGCCCTCGACGCCGGCGTCCGACGGCGCCTCGGTGATGCGGTTCTTCGCGAAGTGCGCGCGCGCCCGGCCCGGCCAGTCAGCGCCGCCGACGTAGCTGCGCGTCAGCCGCGCGACGCCCGAGCGCACGTTGGTGCCGCGGTACTCGGGGTAGATGGTGAGGAGCACGCTGCGCAGGTCGGTGCTGAAGCGCCTGGGGGCCTCGACGACGACGGCCGGCGCCGCGCCCGCGTCCACCACACCGGCCTTGCTGCACCGCGCGCAGCCCGAGGCCACGGCGACGACCACCACCAGCCACCTCATGCGCGCTTCACCGCGTCACGCCACTTACCGAGGTGGTGCGCGCGCTCCTCGGCCGACAGCTTCGGCTTGAAGACCTTGTCGGCCTTCCACGCCCTGCGAATGTCGTCGGGGCTCTTCCAGAAGCCGACGCCCAGCCCGCCGAGGAACGCCGCGCCCAGGGCCGTCGTCTCGACGTTCTTCGGCCGCACCACGTTGGTGCCCAGCACGTCGGCCTGAAACTGCATCAACAGGTCGTTCTTCGCCGCGCCGCCGTCAACCTTGAACGCGGGGATCGCGCGGCCCGAGTCGAGCTTCATCGCCTCGGCGAGGTCCTGAATCTGAAACGCCACGCCCTCGAGCACCGCGCGGGCCAGGTGCCCCTTGGTGGTGCTGCGGTCGATGCCCGCGAAGAGCCCCCGCGCGTCGGGCCTCCAGTGCGGCGCGCCGAGCCCCGCCAGGGCGGGCACGAAGACCACCGCGCCCGACGACTTCACCGTCTTCGCCAGGGCCTCGACGTCGCTCGCCTTCTTGATGAGCCCCAGCCCGTCGCGCAGCCACTGCACCGCCGCCCCCGCGATGAAGGCGCTGCCCTCGAGCGCGTAGGTGGTGGTGTCGCCCAGCCTCCAGGCCACCGTCGAGAGCAGGCCGGCCTTCGACTGCACGGGCCTGGTGCCCACGTTCATCAAGAGGAAGGCGCCGGTGCCGTAGGTGCACTTCGACTCGCCGGGGTCGAAGCACGCCTGGCCGAAGAGCGCCGCCTGTTGATCGCCGGCGATGCCGCTGACGGGCACGCCGTCGGGCAGCGACTTCATGCCGCGGGTGACGCCGTAGAGCTCCGCCGAGCCGGCGATGCGGGGCAGCACCGCGCGGGGCACGTCGAGCATCGACAGCATGGCGTCGTCCCACGCGAGCGTCTCGAGGTTCATCAGGAGCGTGCGCGAGGCGTTGGTGGCGTCGGTGACGTGCACCGCGCCGCCGGTCATCTTGAAGACGAGCCAGGTGTCGATGGTGCCGAACCGCAGCTCGCCCTGCGCGGCCCGGCGGCGCGCGTCTTTCACGTGGTCGAGCAGCCACTTGAGCTTGGTGCCCGAGAAGTAGGGGTCGAGCACCAGCCCGGTGGTGCGCCTGACGCGCGCCTCTTCGCCCCGGGCCTTGAGCTCATGGCACAGGTCGCTGGTGCGGCGGTCCTGCCAGACGATGGCGCGGTGCAGGGGCTTGCCGGCCGCCGTCCACAGGCCGGTCGTCTCGCGCTGGTTGGTGATGCCGATGGCGGCGACCTGCGAGCCCTTCGCGTTCGCCTGCTTGAGCGCGCGGGCGATGCACCGCTCGGTGGTGTCCCAGATCTCCTGCAGGTCGTGCTCGACGAGGCCCGGCTTCGGGAAGTGCTGCGTGAACTCCTGCTGGCCGACGCCGCGCACGTTGAGCTTCGCGTCGAGCAGCACGGCGCGGGTGCTGGTGGTTCCCTGGTCGACGGCGAGGACGTAGCGGGTGGCGGGCATGGCGGCGTCGTAGCAAACCCGTTCGCCCCTGACAGCCGCGGGGTAACGTCACGGGCCCGATGCGCCTCGCCCTCGTCTTCGCGCTGTTCGCCGCCTCGTGTACGCCGCGCCTGGCGGTGACCGTCCGCTCTCCCGCGGCGGTGCGCCTGGGCCCGGTGAGGGCCATCGCCGTGTTGACCCACGAGACGCGGCTCGGCGTGGTGATGCGGGAGCGCGTGCACCACGACCTCGGCAGGGACAGCCACTTCGTGCTGGTGCGCATGTGCGCAGAGCGCAGCTGCGAGCCGGTCGACGCCTTCGTGCGGCTCTACGAGCGCGAGGCGCGGGTCGCCACCATGCCGGCCGGCAACACCATGGTGGCCACCATGCTCGTCGCCGTCGAGACCGACGTCGTCAGCGCCGACACCCGGCCGCTGGTGCCGAAGCAAGACCGAACCCGCTCGGCCGCGCTGGGGGGCGACGCGCCGCAGACCGTCGCCGAGCGCCTCGTCAGCGAGATCGCCGGAGAGGTGGCCCGCGAGCTCTTCCACCCCAGCCAGACCGAGTACCTCGTCTTCGACGACGGCGCGCCCTTCAAGCTCGGCATCAAGCAGGCCACCGAGGGCCGCCTCGCCGACGCGCGGCGCACCTTCGAAGAGATGATCGCCAACAACCCGCGCACCGCCGGCGCCTGGTTCAACCTCGCGCTGGTGCTCGAGGCCCAGGGTGACTTCGCGGCGGCGAGGGCCCACTACGAGAAGGCCACCACCCTCACCAGCAAGGCCGAGTACGAGCAGGGGCTGGCGGCGTTCGAGCGGCGCGTGAAGCGCGCCCAGGCGCTCTCGGCGCCCGCCTCGCGGTGAGGGCTTCGAAGAAGACTCGGGCCACCGGGCGTCTTCACCCGGCGGCCCGATTCACTTCGTCGCTGCGTCGCCTGCCGGCCCCATCTTGGTGTTCACGGAACTCGCGGAAGCCAGCCTGAACTTCCGGGTGCGTCGTGGTCAGGCGAGCGGCATTGTGGGGCAGTCGTTCTCCACACCGCAACTCCCAATCCACCGCACACCTGCACCGACACCACCCCCATGCAACGACGACCCTTCGGCAGCACCGGCCTCGAGGTGAGCGTGCTCGGCTTCGGCGGCGCCGAGCTGGGCTTCGACGAGGGCGTCACGGACGAGACGGTGGCGGCGCTCCTCCACCCGGCCATCGACGCCGGCCTCAACGTCATCGACACCGCCTCGGCGTACCTCGCCAGCGAGCAGCTGCTGGGGCGCGCGCTGGTGGGCCGCAGAGACCGCGTGCACCTCTTCACCAAGTGCGGCGCCACCGACGGCTTCTCGCGCAGCGACTGGTCGCCGGCCGGCCTTCGTGCCCAGCTCGAGCGCTCGCTCACGGCGCTCCAGACCGACCACGTCGAGCTGCTGCAGCTGCACTCGTGCAGCGTCGAGGTGCTCGAGCGCGGCGAGGCCATCGACACCCTCGAGGCCCTCAAGCGCGAGGGCAAGACACGCTTCATCGGCTACTCGGGAGACGGCGCGCGGGCGGAGTGGGCCGTGCGGTGCGGTCGCTTCGACGCGCTGCAGACCAGCGTCAACGTCGCCGACCAGCAGGTGCTCGACGCCGCGCTCCCCATGGCGGCGGAGGCGAAGCTGGGCGTCATCGCCAAGCGGCCGGTGGCGAACGTCGCCTGGAAGACGGGCGCGCGCGCGCCCTCGAACGGCTACCACCAGACCTACTGGGAGCGGCTGCGCGCGCTCGACTTCCCCTTCACCCACCGTCCGCTCTCCGAGGCGGTCGAGGTGGCCCTGCGCTTCACCGCGTTCCAACCGGGGCTCTCCACCGCCATCGTGGGCAGCTCCTCGCCCGGGCGCTGGGCCGAGAACGCCGCGCTGGTGGCGAAGGGGCCGCTGGCGCCCGACGAGGTGGCCGCGCTCCGCAGCCGGTGGGCCGAGCGCGCCGACGCCAGCTGGGTCGGTCAGCAGTAGCCCAGGCGCTCAGACGTCGACGATGACCTTGCCGACGGCCGCGCGTGACTCGAGGTGCGCGAGGGCGTCGGGCAGCTGCTCGAAGGTGAATCGCCGGGGGTCGATGACGGGCGCCACCTTCCCCTCGGCGAACAACCGGCAGAGCGCCTCGTGCGCGGCCACCACCTTCTCGGGCGCGACGAACTTGTACATGCCCCACTGCAGGCCCACGACGGCCGCCGTCTTCAACAGCAGCCGGTTCACCGCGATGGTGGGGATGGTGCCGCTGGCGAAGCCGATGACGAGCAGCCGGCCCTCGAAGGCGAGCACCCTGGTGGACTTGTCGAACGTCTCGCCGCCGACCGGGTCGTAGATGACGTCGGCGCCGGCGCCTCCGGTGAGCTGCTTCACGCGCTCCACGAAGTCTTCGGCCCGGGTGTCGATGACCTCGTCGGCCCCGCACTGCTTCGCGACCGCGCCCTTGGCGGGCCCGCCGGCCGTGGCGATGACGCGCGCGCCCATCGCCTTGCCGAGCTGGACGGCCGCCGTGCCGACGCCGCCGGCCGCGCCGTGCACCAGCAGCGTCTCGCCAGGCAGCAGGTGGGCGCGGTGGTCGAGCGCGAACCACGACGTCTGGTAGGTGACGTGAAACGCCGCGGCCTGGGCGTTCGTCATGCCCTCGGGCACCGGCAGCAGGAGCGCGTCGGGGTAGACGCCCAGCTCGGTGAAGGCCCCGTGAATGACGCTGACGCAGACGCGCTGGCCCACGCGGAGCCGGCTGTTGGCGCCCGCCTGCTCGACGACGCCCATGGCCTCCATGCCGGGCACCGCGGGCAGCTCGGGCTTGACCTGGTACTTGCCCGACACCAGCAGCAGGTCGGGGAAGTTGAGGGCCAGGGCTTTGAGCCGCACCAGGCACTCGCCTTCACCAGGCGGCGGGGGCGCCTCGCGCGTCGTCAGCGAGAGCACCTCGCGGTAGGGGCCGAACCGCTCGAAGGTCCACGCGCGCAAGCTCGTCACAGGCTGCCTTCTCCCCGGGCGGCGTCGCCGTCTTTGGGAGGAGCCACGCGCCCCTCGCCCTGGCGCTCCTCGCGGGCCGCCTCTTCCTTCGACGCGCCCACCGCCTCGGCCGACGTCTTCGGGAGCACCAACGGCCTGCCGCCTTCTCCGACGGCCGCGCCGGCGATGCCCCAGTCGAAGGCCTTCATCGGGTCGCCCACCTTGTCGGGCGTGGTGGCGCGCAGGTGCGTGCGGACGCGGGCGATGGCCGTCTGCACCACCTTCGGGTCCGGGTGCGTCTTGAGGGCCTCGACCCAGAACTCGATGGCGCGCTCGCTCTCGCCCTGGTCGGCCTTGAGGCGGCCCAGCTCGACCAGCGCGTGGGACTTCAGCGGCGAGTCGGGGAAGCGGCTGACCAGCTCGAGGTAGGCGCGCTGGGCCTCGGCGCTGCGGCCCTCCATCATCGAGAAGGCCTGGCCCTTGAGGTAGAGCGCGTCGTCGACCCAGGCGCTGGCCTCGTACCGGCGCGCCACCACGTCGGCCTCGATGGTGACCTGCTGGTAGTCGCGCAGCTCGAAGTAGAGCGTCGCCACCGTGTACGCGAGCTCGGCCGACTGCGGCGGGTTGCGGGCGAGCGCCGCGGTCAGCTCGGCGATGGCGGCGCGAATGTCGCGGAACTCGTGGCGCAAGAGGTTGGCGAGGTGCAGCCGGCCCTCCATCGTCTCGGGCGCCTCGGGGCAGGTGGCGATGAGCTCCCGGTACACCTCGACGGCGCGGCGCGGGTCGTGGAGCTGAAACGCGTAGACGTCGGCGGCGCCCCGCAGCGCCCGCGCGCGGTAGAGCGGCGCCTCGGGCCCGGTGTTGCGCTCCAGGGCGTCGAGGGCCAGCTTGTACTGGCTGAGCGCCACCTCGGGCTTCTGCGCGTAGAGGGCCGCGCGCGCCGCCTCGAGGTACGACGCGGCGTCGCCCCGCCTGCACCCCGACGTGGCCAGGAGCACCACCGCCGCCAGCGCCCGCCCCGTCACCGACAGGCCTCGGGCACCCAGCGCACGCACCGCCCGGCCTCGCACCCGACGCACTCGTAGAGCCGGTCTTGCGTCATGGTGCAGGTGAGCGTGCCCGCCTCGACGGGGCAGTCGGTGGAGCGCACGCAGACGATGGCGCCGCCGTCGGGGCCGGGGAGCGGCCGCTGCTGCGGGCAGGGGAAACACCCGCCGGCGAGCACCGCACACCACCCCAGCAGCACGACCCTGACGCCCATCGGGCGTCTCGTAGCACGGGGGCGGCGGGCCAGACGAGCGCTGGCAGCGGCCCGTTCGCCGTTCCCCGTTCATGCGCGCTGGCGGCTACGCTGCGCTCGGTGGAGACGCTCTCACGCGGCCTGGTCGCGCTTTCCTTGTTGGGCATCGGCGTCATCGTGATGGCGCTGGTGCTGCCAGACCCCGGCGGGCTGGGGCCCCCGCCGCCGCCCGACGCGGCCGTCGCCTCGGTCACCGCCGCCGTCACCCAGCCGCTGGTGCTGGTGGCCCTGCTGCTGGCCGCGGTGCTGGTGTTGTCGAGCACCGGCGCGGCGCCGTCGCGCCCGATGAGCGCCGCCGTCTCGGCCCGCCTTCCGCCGGTGCCCCTCACCGCGACGACGCCCGAGCGCGTCACGTTGACCCGCGAGGCCATCGCCGCCACGGCGAAGGACTCGTCGTCTGGAGAGCAGCTGCTCGACCTGCTCATCGAAGGCGCGGCGCGCTGCGGCGCCAGCGACGTGCACGTGCAGCCCACGGCCACCGGCGGCGAGGTGGCCTTCCGCGTCGACGGCCAGCTCGAGCCGATGCTGGCCCTGAGCCACCTCTCGCTCCGCACCCTCGTCAACCGGCTCAAGGTGGTGGCGAAGCTGGTGCACTACAAGAGCGACGCGCCTCAAGACGGCCAGTTCTCGACGGCCCTCGGCGACGGGCCGGTCGACGTGCGGCTCTCGTTGCTCCCCACCCAGCATGGAGAGAAGGCGGTGCTGCGGCTCACCGGGCTGGGGCGGCAGCTGCCCACCCTCGACGCGCTGGGCCTCTCGACGGTGGAGCACGCGCAGTTGCTGCGGCTGCTCGAGAAGCCCCAGGGCCTGCTCTTCTTCACCGGGCCCACCGGCAGCGGGAAGACGACCACCATCTACGGGGCGCTGCAGCACCTGCGCGCGGTGCGGGGCGGCAACGCGCAGGTCGCCACCATCGAAGACCCCATCGAGCTGGCCCTGCCCGGCGCCGCGCAGACGCAGGTGAACCGCGGCACCGGCCTCGACTTCGCCTCGGGGCTGCGCGCGGTCCTCCGCCAGGACCCGAACATCATCGTGGTGGGCGAGATTCGCGACGCCGAGACGGCCGCCATCGCGGTGCAGGCCGGGCTCACCGGCCACCTCATCCTCACCACGGTGCACGCCGACTCGGCGGCGGGCGTCTTCAACCGGCTGCTCGAGATGGGCGTCGAGCCCGCGATCCTGGCGTCGGTCTCGCTCGCGTCCATCTCGCAGCGCCTGGTGCGCCGCCTGTGCCCCCACTGCCGCGCCCCACACCAGCCGACGCCCGACGAGGCCCGGCGCCTGACCTCGGCGGGCCTCGCTACGCAGGCCTTCTTCCGCCCGACGGGCTGCGCGAGGTGCGGCGGCGCGGGCTTCATCGGCCGCGTCGCCGTCTTCGAGGTGCTCGAGATGACGATGCCGCTGCGAGAGGCGCTCCGCGGGGCGCCCAGCACCCAGGCGCTGATGGCCCTGGCGCGAAAGGACGGCACCGTGCCCCTGCTCGAGGCCGCCGTCGCGCGCGCCGCCGAGGGCGTCACCAGCCTCGACGAGGCCTTCCGGGTGGCGGGATGACGGCGACCACCAACCGACGTGACGTGTTGCGCCTGGCGGCGGCGCTGCTGTTGTTCGCCGCGACCGTCTCGGTGGCCATCACCGTGGTGGGCGAGCGGCTCTCGAAGGCGGCCGGGCCGGGGCCCGACGTCATCATCGTGCCGTCTGGAGGCGCCGACGGCACCACCTTCACCCCGGGCCCGGGCCGGCTGCTCCTCGTCGACTCGACGCCCCCGGGCGCGCTCGTCAGCGTCGCCGGGAAGCGGGTGGGTGAGACGCCCTGGTCGTCGGACTGGAGCTGCACCGAAGGAGAGGCCGTGCGCCTCGTCGTCGAGAAGGCGGGCTTTGGGCCCCACGCCGCGGTGGCGATCTGCCAGCAGGGCACCACCCGGCTCGCGGTGACGCTGGAGCGAGACTTCCGCTGACGCCCGCGCCCGGCGGCGCTACGAGGTGCGCATGTCGACCCTGCCTCAAGAGCTCATCGAGCGGCTGATCACCGAGCGCCGCAAGCACCGCGTGCCGACGCAGCTGAGGCCGCTGGCGCAGCAGTTCGTGCAGCAGTGCCTGGGCGTGCTCTTCCCCCACTTCGCGCCGATGGTGGTGTGCAGCGAAGAGGCCGTCACCGAAGACCTCATCGAGCTCGAAGAGTCGCTGCGGCGGCTCGAGCGCAGCGTCGGCGCCCTGCACGAGGCCATGCCCGAGCGGCTCGCCGAGCGCTTCTTCGCGGGGCTGACCGCGGTGCACCAGCGCCTGTCGGACGACGCGCAGGCCATCTTCGAGGGCGACCCGGCGGCCAGGAGCGTCGACGAGGTGCTGCTCACCTACCCTGGCTTCTTCGCCATCGCGGTGTTCCGCACGGCGAACCTGCTGCACCGCCTGGGCACGCCCCTCTTGCCGCGGCTCCTCACCGAGGTCGCGCACGAGAAGACGGGCATCGACATTCACCCCGGCGCCACCATCGGCCGGCGCTTCTGCATCGACCACGGCACCGGCATCGTCATCGGCGAGACGACGCACATCGGCGACGGCGTGAAGCTGTACCAGGGCGTCACCCTGGGCGCGCTCACCGTCGAGAAGACGCTGGCCGACGCCAAGCGGCACCCCACCATCGGCGACGAGGTCGTCATCTACGCCGGCGCCACCATCCTCGGCGGGCAGACGACGGTGGGGCACCACTCCATCATCGCGGGCAACGCCTTCGTGACGAGCTCGGTGCCGGCGAACTCGGTGGTGACGCGAAAGAACGACGTGCGGCCGCGGGGCAACAACCCGTCGATGTTCGACGACGTCGACTTCGTCATCTGAAGGAGCGCGCCCCTCAGTCGAAGGGCACCGTCACCTCGTCGATGAGCTCCGGGCTGAGCACGCCCGTCGTCAGCATCGCCCCCAGCGCGCTCGCCTCGGGCGAAGGGCGCAGCAGCTGCTCGTCGAGGTAGCGCGGGTGAAACGTCTGGTAGCGCAGGCGCACCTCGACCCGTCCAGCGCCGGGCGGCGCGGGCAGCGACACCTCGACCGAGTCACCGCCGGCGACGAAGTCTGGGTCTGCGACGCCCACCGGCCCGGTGGAGAGCGGGCCCACGGTGTCGTCGCGGTGGCCCCGCGGCAGCAGCCGGTTGTCCTTCAGGTAGCCCTCGGCGCCGAGCAGCGCGAACGAGGCGCCGCCATGCCCGTCGCTCATCACCGACTCCCACACCACGGGCCCGTCGGCCGAGGTGACGCGCGTTCGATGGGGGTGCGTCGGCCCACCGGCCAGCTCCTCGGGGAGCGGGCGCCCGCGCTCGTCCACCAGGCGCCCGGCCGCGTCCACCATGCCTGATTGGCTCACCAGCGCGCCCGCTCCGTCGCGCACCACCACCTCGAGGAACGCGCGGCGGCTCGGGTAGCCCGAGGGCAGCTTGTGGCCCACGCGGCTGGCGACTCGCACCGTCAGCGAGACGCGGTCGCCCACGCGAGCCAGGCCCGACGCGGTGACGGTCGCCGTCTGCCGTCGCAGCAGCTCCCGGCTGCGCTGCTCCGCGGCCGTGAGCGCGGCGTCGCTGGCGTCGGGGTTCAAGGTGGCGCGCCCCTGGCGGAGGAGCTTCGGCAGCAGCGTGTTCGCGCCCGCGAAGCCGTGTCGTGAGAAGGGCCCTCGCGCCGCGACCTGGGGGAAGTCGCCGCCCTCAGGCCGGTGCGCCAGGCGCGTCAGCAGCGGCTGCCCGTCGGCCTGACGGTCGGGCATGTGACAGTCCTGGCAGCTGGTGGGCGTCGCGCCGCCGCCTTCAGTCGAGAAGTCCGAGCGCCTCCACTCGAGGTACGTCAGCTGCTCGCCCATGCGGTGCCCGGTCGCCGCCCCCGCCGGCGTGACGGCCTCGGTCACCAGCACGTGGCAGCTGCCGCACATCGACGAGTCCTGCACGTGGAGCCCCTGGGTCGGCGTGAAGCTGGTGCGCCCCACCATCGGGTTGGCGAAGGGGGCGGCGTAGGGGCCGTACATGCGGCGGCTGGTGTCGATGACGAAGCCGGCGCTGTAGCTCGCCTCGGTGCCCAGCCCCGTCGGCTGCATCTGGTGACAGACCGCGCACGACACGCCGTCGCGCGCGAGGCTCCCCACCGGGGTCGCGGCGTAGATGGTGTTGGCCAGGGTCGCGGGCAGCCCGTTGGCGCGCTCGAGCGCGCGCTTCGCCATGGGGGAGTGACAGCTCAAGCAGACCGACGAGATGGCGTCAGCCGCCGCCGGCGCCCGCGCCAGCTCGCTGGCGAGCGCGGCGCGGAACAGCGGATCTCTGGCCGCGTTGGCCATCGCCGAGGCGCTCCACCACTCGTGGAGGTCGACCGGCTCGCCGCGCTCGTCACGGTTGGCGGTCGAGCTCGCCGAGGCGCTGTGGCAGTCGGCGCAGACGCGCCCGGTCGCGAAGACGTCGTGTTGCGCCGCCGCGCCTGCGGCCAACGGCGGGTGGGCCGCGACGGCGCCTCCATCAAAGGCCCCACCGTCGAAGGCCACGCCGGCGTCGATGACCGCGCCATCGACGAGCGCCCCTCCCCCGCCGTCGACGGCCGTCGGCAGCGCGCACCCCAGCAGACCGGCCAGCACGGCGACGAGCGAGAGGCGCATCTCGATGGGAGCTGCGCCTGGAGAATTGGGTTCGGCCTGAACCCTCGGGGACGTGCGAGGCTCTCACCCGTCCCCCGCGGTCTCGAGGCGAACCAGGACTCATGAGTGACTCCGACGACGCGCGGGCGAAGCTGCTGGCGAAGAAGGGCGTGTCGTTCGGCACCAGCGCCCAGCCCAACGACCGCGCCGCCTTCGCGAAGAACGTCATCATCGTCACCAGCGGCAAGGGCGGCGTGGGCAAGAGCACCCTGGCCGTCAACGTGGCCAGCGCCTTCGCGCAGCGGGACTGGGCGGTGGGCCTGCTCGACGCCGACGTCTACGGCCCCTCGATTCCCCGCATGCTGCAGCTCGAAGACGCGCGCCTGGAGTGGACCGACGCCGACCGCATCAGGTGCGCCGAGAACTTCGGCCTCAAGGTGATGAGCGTCGGCATGACGACGCCGACCCCCGACACCCCGCTGGTGTGGCGCTCGTCGGTGGCCACCAGCGCGATGATTCAGCTGCTGGAAGACGTCGACTGGGGGCCGCTCGACCTGCTCGTCATCGACATGCCGCCCGGCACCGGCGACACCCAGCTGACGATGGCCCAGGAGCTGCGCGTCACCGCGGCCCTCGTCGTCACCACGCCGCAGCTGGTCTCGACCGATGACGTGCGCCGGGCCATTCGCATGTTGAGAGACGTGAACGTGCCCATCGCCGGGTTGGTCGAGAACATGAGCCCCTTCACCGCGCCCGACACCGGGGTGACGTACGCCCTCTTCGGTGAGGGCGGCGGCCGCTGGCTGTCGGAGCAGTACAAGCTCCCCCTGCTCGCTGAGGTGCCGTTCGACCTGGCGGTGCGGCTCTCGGGTGACGTGGGCACCCCGGTGATGGTGTCGGGCACGCCCTCGCAGAAGGCGCCCTACGAGCGCATCGTCGACGGCCTCATTTCGTCGGGGCGGCTGCGCCTGCCGGGAGCGGAGGCAGCAGCTCCTTCTCGATGAGCTCGCGGTGGTAGTGGGCGGCCCTGAAGCCCACCACGCGCTCGAACTCGCGGCCCTTGAGGAAGTAGAGGACGGTGGGGGTGCCGCTGACGTGAAAGCGGGCCGCCGTCTTCGGCGCGCGCGCCACGTCGAGCTCGCCCACCTTCAGCCGGCCGCGGTAGTCACGAGACAGCTGCATCACCACCGGCTCGAGCAGCTTGCAGGGCCCGCACCCCTGGCTCCAGACGTCGACCAGCACCGGCGTCGGGCTCTCGAGCACCTCGCGGCGAAAGTTCTCGTCCGTCAAGGAGACGACGTCGTGCGCTTCGGCTTCCAGCCCCAGCAATCTCGAGAACCAACCCATGGGCATCAGAGCCTCTGCCGGGCCCGGTCGGTTCACAACCCGATGTCGCGCTGGGTGTCCTCGAGCAGCAGCACCGTGCGGCGCGCGCGCTCGAGCCACGGCCGCCACGCCGCCGCGCTCGCCGGGTACGTCTCGACCAGCGCCTCGTAGGCGGCGAGGCTGGCGCGGGTGAAGACGAGCAGCTGCTCCACCATCGCCACCAGCTCGCCCGCCGTCTGCGCGGAGCGGAGGATGTCGACGAGCATGCGCGGGCGCTCGTTGATGCGCACGCTGGCCTCGGTGAGGCGCGCCAGCACCAGCAGCTCGTTGCGCGTCAGGTACACCCCGCTGCGCGCGGGCGTCATGAAGGTGCGCGCGAGCGCTCCGAAGGGGCCGGCGTCGCGGGTCGTCATGGCCGCGCCTCGAGGTGGGGGTAGGCCGCGCGGAAGGCGTCGTCGGTCAGCTGGCACGGCCTGAAGTCGGGCTCCATCAGCGCCTCGAACAGGTCGCGCGGCACCCGCGGCTCGACGCCGAAGCGGGTGAGGAACTCGTCGCCGGCGCGGCGCACCCAGAGCGCCCAGGGCGGCCCGAGCTCGGTGTCGGCGGGAAACGCGCGGCGGCGCGGCGGCGCGAGGGCCCAGGAAGCGGCGCTCCACACCTCGCGGGGCGCGCCAGGCACCGGCCGCAGCGGCTCGCCCGCGAAGGCGCTGTCCACCGCGAGCCCGCCCGGCCCCGCCGAGGCCCCCAGCGTGAGCAGCTCGGCCTCGAGCTTCGCGCCGAGCGTGCCTTCGGGGGCGCGATCGAGCAGCGACAGCGTGGCGGGCGAGGCGAACTCGACGAGGCGGCGCGCGTGCTCGAAGCGCGGCCCCGACGCGAGGTCGACGGCGTCGACGAAGGGCGTGGGGGCGCTCAGCGCCGCCGCCGCGGGCGCCCACAGACTCGGCGCGACGTGCAGGTGGTGCGCGCGCCGGCCGGTGAGCAGCCCGTCGAGCACCGCGGGCAGGTGGCTGGGCTGCACCACGAAGACGACGAAGGCCGCGTCGAGGCCGTTGAAGCCGAAGAGCGCGTTGTAGAGGCGCGCGAGCCAGCCGTCTTCGCGGTCGGCGGTCACCAGGCCGAAGACGCACGTGGTGGGCCGAATCACGCCGACGCTCCCGGGTCTCTGGGCGGCAGGCCGTGGAGGGCGCGGGCCTCGTCGTCGTGGCCCACGCACCGCGGGCACAGCGCGTCGCCGCCGTCGTACTTGAAGCGCGCGCCGCACTCCCCGCAGTCCTTCACCACGAAGCGGCCCAGCTCGACGACGCGGGCGGCGACGAAGTCGGCCGTCTCGAAGCGCCTGCTGACGGTGAGCGCGCCGGGCTCGCAGGCGTCGTGACAGGTTCGGCACTTCACGCAGCGCGAGGCGTCGAAGTGCACCGCGTCCTGGGCGCGCGAGGCCGTGAGGGCGCCGGTGGGGCAGGCGCTCACGCACTGCAGGCAGCCCGTGCAGGTGGTGAGGTTGAGCGCCTTGGAGGACGAGAAGTCGAGCTGGGCCGCGTCGAGCGCGTCGGGCGCCCTCACCGCGGTCGCCTGCGCGAGCGCCTCGAGCAGCCGGACGCGGCGCTCGGGGAGCGGCCGGGCCTTGAGCCGCGCGGGCTCGACGACGCCCACCCCGACCGGCGCCAGCGCGAGCGGCGGCTTCACGGCGGGCTGCTCGACGAGGCCCGGCACGAAGCGGCGCAGCAACGCGCGCCGGGAGTTCTCTGCCTTCGCCGTGGGCGCGGGCGGCGCCTCGGCCTCACGCGCCCTGGGCCTCACCGACACCACCAGGCGCGCCTCGAAGCCCGCCGCCGACACGAAGGCGTTGGCCTGCTCGATGCGCTCGGCCACCACCGGCCGGGTCGCCTTGCACGCCTGGCAGCCAGCGCCATCGACGGTGACGGCGCCGTGCTTCAGCGCGAGCGTGACGAAGTCCTCCGACGAGAGCGACGCCAGGCAGAACGACGCGGTGCACGCGAGCGCGGGGCCGGCCGCCGCGACGAACGCGCCCACCTCGACGACGCCGCTGAACGCGCCCGTCGGGCACACCGGCTGGCACTGGCCGCAGGCGGTGCAGGCGGCGAGGTCGACCTTCACCGACTCGCGCGGGCCCAGCAGGCTGATGGCGTGCGTGGGGCAGGCGTCGACGCAGGCCCTGCACGCCGCGGCGCGGGAGCGCGCTCGAACGCAGGCGGCCCAGTCGAGCGCGAGCGTCATTCGGCGAGCGCCTCGTGGTGCTGGTGGAGCAGGTGCAGGAGCGCGTCGGCGGCCTCGGCGTAGAGCCCGGTGCGGGCGTTGCGCCTGACCGCCAACAGGTACACCGGGGCCCACGAGAGCAGGTGCTCGCTCAGCAGCTCGAGCTCGACCCGCCTCACCTGGGCGGCGAGCGCTGGCGCGTCGGCGTCGGCCTCGCGGGCGCACAGCACGGCCATCAGCTCGAGCTCGATGCCGAGGTGGTCGGGCGACAAGGAGCGCGCCGCCGCGAGGTCGGCCTCGAAGCCGTACTTCGTGAGGAAGGTGGCCAGCGGGTTGGCGCCGCCCGACTCGATCATCGCGTCGTCGCGCCGGTAGAACGACTCGTAGGGCACCACGTTCACCATCGTGAGGTGCGCGAAGTCTACGTCGAAGGTGGCCTGCCGCCGGGCCGCGGGGGACAGCAGGTCGAGCTCGGCCGAGGCCGAGAACGTGGGGAGGAGCGCCGCACCGAGCTCCCCGCGGAGCACCTCGACGAAGGCGTCATCGAGCTCCCGCACGAAGAGCCGGGAGAAGAACGTGTACAGGCGGGCCCGGGCGCGCGGTTCCATCACGAGGTCGGCATCTTGTACGCCGCGCGCGTCAGCGGCACCCACGGCCGCTTGAGGTGCTCGGGGCGGCGCAGGCCGTTGGGCCCCGGCGCCGGGCGCGTCAGGTCGTCGCGCCACACCTGGTACGTCTTGAAGGTGGCGGCGATGTCGACCTGCAGGTCACCAATCTTCTCGCCCGGCCCCGGCGCCTCGAGCAGCACCTTCTGGTGCCAGCAGTGCATGCCCGAGATGGGGTCGGGGTGCGGGTGGTGCACCGAGTTCTGCCAGACGCCCGACAGCCCATCCCAGCTGATGTTGTCGAGGTCCTTGTTGAAGTCGGCGAAGGGCCACCCGCGCGGCCCGAACTCCTGCGTCGGCGTCACCTTCAGCTTCGAGATGCCCTCGACGTTGGTGAGCGCGCGGCGGGTGCCCTCTTCCTTCAGGGCCGCGACCGGCGCGCCGAGGCCCATGATGCCCAGCGGCTTCTCGAAGCCGACGTCCACCGACTTCACCACGCGCCACCGGCCGGCGTGGTGCGAGCAGGCGAGCGTGCCGGGCGCGACGCCCTCGGTGGGCATGGCCATGGCCACGAAGAAGCCCGACTCGAGCTTCGACATGGTGTCGACGACGCGCACCTTGACCGGCTGCCCGCGCTTGAAGCCGAGGCGCTCGGCGTCCTTCGTGTTGATCCACACCGGGTTGTGGTTCTGGCTGATCTCCATCAGCCACTTCGAGTTCACCGAGCGGGTGTGGATGTTGTACGGCAACCGGAAGATGGGGTTGAGCGCGAAGGCGTTCGGCTCGGTCATGTACTGGTGGTGCACCTGCGAGACGACGTGCACCATCGCGTCGCGCTGGGCCTGCGTGCGCGGGTAGATGGGAATGGCGTACTCGGCCCAGCCCCAGTCCTTGAACCAGCGCGCGTAGAACTCCATCTTGCGGCTGGGCGTGGTGAAGCCCGACGCGAGGGTGCCGTCGGCGAGCTTCACGCCCACGTTCTGCCGGCCCTCGCTGGTGTCGAGGTAGAGCTGGCGGGTGCGCTCGTCGGTCTTGAGCGTCGCCAGCGGCACCTCGACCATCGCGCCGAAGAACTGCGGCTCCTTCACCCGCACCGACTTCTTCTCGTGGTCGACGTGCAGCTCTTCTTCGTGCTGCGCGTAGACGTCGACGCGCTCGGTCCACGCGCCGCGGTCACGGAGCAGATCGTAGTTCGGGTACTTCAGGGCGTGGGCGGCGTGCTTCTGCTCGAGCGCGGTCTTCGCGTTCGCGGCCTTCTGCTTCGCGGCCTCGAGCGCCGCGGCCTTGAGCCCCGGGAGCGTGCCGAAGGCGGCGTCGTAGTACTCGGCGATGGTGACGGGCTTGCCGGGGTTCTCGCGGCTCTCCCAGAACCTCCGCACGCCCAGGCTGCCGTCGGGGTCGACGTGGTGGAACAGCAGGTTCACCCACAGCTCGTTCTCTTCCCACACCTCGCCCAGGCCGGCCTTGACGTGCGCCTCGAGGGTGGCGCGCGCCGGGTCCTTCGGCTCCCAGCCCGACTTCTCGAGCGCGACGCGCAGCACCGGCTGCCGAAAGCCAATCCACGCCTCGGTGTTGGTGGGCTCGGAGTGTTGATCGTGCCGCTCCCCCGAGAGGCCCACCGGGAGGATGTAGTCCATGAACCAGTTGGTCTCGGACCAGGTGGGCGACGGGTTGAAGGTGAGCTCGAGCTTCGCCTCGTCGCGCAGCACCTCGATCCACCGGAAGCCGTCGGGGTTGATCCACACCGGGTTGTACTGCCGCGGGATCCACACCGAGAGCTTCTGCGGCACCGTCAGGCCCTTGCTGCGCCACTTCTCCTGCCACGCGGTGTCCGAGAGCAGGTGCGGCAGCAGGTACGAGAGCTCGTAGCTGGCCAGCGGCCACTCGGGTGGGTACGAGAGGTCGTTCCACACGTCGACCTTCGGGGGCTTCTCGGCGGCGCAGGCCCCGCCGCCTTTGCCGGCCAGGGCGATCATGCGGCCCTCTTCCTGACCGAGCGCGCCGACGCCGTTGAAGTTGCCGGTGAGCGCGAGGAGGAAGATGCCGGTGCGGCCCGACGACATCCACCCGCCGCGGTTGCCCGAGCCCGAGGCTCTCCAGAAGAACGAGGTGATGCGGTTGCCGGCGAAGAGGAGGTACTCGTACAGCTTCTCGAGCTTCGCCACCGGCACGCGCGCCTCTTCGGCGGCCCACTCGAGCGTGTAGTCGCCGTAGAGGTCGAGCAGCAGCGCCTCGAAGTCTTCGAAGGTGTTGCCCTTCGGGAGCGCCTTGAGCAGGCCCCGGTCGAGCAGCACCTTGAGCTCGTCGGCGTCGTCCATCAGGTCGTGCCAGTTCCACCACTCGCGCACGAAGTCGCGGTCGTAGCGCTTCTCTTTGAGCAGCCGCGCCGCCAGCGCCAGGTAGATGGCCGACTCGGTGCCGGGCCACGCCGGTATCCACAGGTCGGCGATGCCCGCCGAGTTCGACAGGCGCGGGTCCATCACCACCAGCTTCGCGCCCTTCTGGCGGGCCTTCGCGATCTGCCCCGCCGACTGCTGGAAGTAGTGGCCGGCGTCGGCGGCGTGAGAGCTCTGGAGGAAGATGAGGCGCGAGTTCTGCCAGTCGGGCGCGCTGCGATCGTCGTTGACCCACAGCAGGCTCGACATGCGCGCGCCGGCCGAGCAGATGTTGGTGTGCGAGCTCTGACAGTCCTGGCCCAGGCTCGCCCACACCCGCGGCGTGAAGCCCGACTCGTTGGGCCGACCGACGTGGTGCATGATGGCCTTCTTCGAGGCCTCGTCGCCGCGCTGGAGCGTCTGGCGCATCTTCGCGCCGATGGTGGCCAGGGCCTCGTCCCACGTGGTGCGCACCCACTTGCCGTCACCGCGCTTCGAGCCGGGCGCGCGCTTGAGCGGGAAAGGAATGCGGTCGGGGTCGTACATCTGGCTCTGCACCGCGTAGCCCTTGGCGCAGTTGCGGCCGAGGCTGCCGGTGTGGAGCGGGTTGCCCATGAACTTGCGCACCACCAGGGTCTCTTTGTCCACCCACGCGGTGAGCCCGCACGCGGCCTCGCAGTTGTTGCAGATGGTGGGCACCAGCACGTGCTCGTGCACCTTGATGTCGGCGCGCGCGATGCCGCCGCGCTTCCAGTCGTCTCCGCTCAGCTCGCGCCACCCGCCCCACTTCTCGAACGGCGGGTAGGTGGCGAAGTTGCCGTCGACGACGGGCACGGTGTCGAAGGTGGCCGGCAGCGGCTGGCCCGCGCGGGCCTCGGGAATGAAGGAGCGCACCGCGCCCACGGCGACGGCGGTGGCGCCGCTGGTGACGGCGGCGGCCTTGAGGAAGTCGCGGCGGTTCAGGGTCATCGGTTCGTCCTCACGAGAGCGGCAGCAGCTGGGGCGCGATGAGCCACGCGTGCTTCACCATCCACAAGCCGGCGAGCCCGGCCACCGCGGCGAAGCGGAGCGCCACCGGCCGGTTCACCTTCGCCGAGAAGAAGCCCAGCGAGGCGGGCACCACGAAGCCGATGACGAGCCCGCTGACGAAGAGCACGCCCAGGCGGCCCGACAGCAGGGTGTGAATGACGTACTCGGCCTCTTCGGACTTGCCGGGCGCGAACACCACCTCGCCGATGAAGATGACGAGGGCGACGCTCGCCGACAGCGACAGCACCCAGCCCAGCGACACCGACTCTTCGTCAGAGGGCGCGCCGAGCAGCAGGAAGGCGGCGCTCCCGGCCAGCGTCGCGGCCAACAGCATCTGGGCGGTCTCGGTGGGCATGCTCCACAGCTCGCGCGCGTTCGCCTGCCCCAGCAGCGCCGCGGTGTAGATGGTGGCGAAGAAGGCCACCACCACGGTGGGCAGCAGCAGGCGGTCGTAGAGCCGCTCGTGCTTCTTCCACCAGGCGACGATCATCACCCCCAGCAGCCCCGTGTAGAGCGTCAGCAGCCACGCGCCGATGTTGATGGCCGAGGTGCGGTGGGGGAAGACGAAGATGTGCCAGAACCTGAACATCTGGTGCAGGTCGAGCACGGTGAAGAGCAGCGTCACCTGAATGAAGACGAAGCCGACCAGCGGCATCCACCGGCGGTAGAAGGCGCGACTGTTGCCGTAGCGGTGCATCATCGCCACGCCGACCAGGAGCACGCCGGTGCCGACGCTCTTGGCCCACATGTTCATCGTCACGTACCAGCCCCAGAGGACGCCGGTGTGCAGCACGTCGAGCGTCACCGTCGAGGCCTGCAGCATCGGCGCGTCGGCCGTCAGCGGTCCCATGTTCAGTCTCCCCCGACCTTGTCGAGCTTGCCGATGCGGTTGAAGAGCCCCGGGCCCTCTTCGCGCTTGCTGGCCAGCGGCTCGAGGTGGCTGGCCCCGCCGCCGGTGTAGAAGTGCTTGGGCCGGGTGCCCTTCTCGGGCTTTCGCACGCGCACGTCGCGGTGGTCGGCGATGTACTGGCTGATCTTCGAGCCGGGCTCGTCGAGGTCGCCGAAGATGTTGGCCTCGGTCGGGCACGCCACCACGCACGCCGGCTCGAGCCCGCCCTCGACGCGGTGCGCGCAGTAGGTGCACTTGTCGGCCGTGTTGGTCTCGGGGTCCATGTAGATGGCCCCGTACGGGCACGCCATCATGCAGGCCGCGCAGCCGATGCAGCGGTCCTTGTCGATGTTGACGATGCCGTTGGGCAGGTAGTGCAGCGCGCTGACGGGGCACACCTTCTCGCAGGGCGCGTTCTCGCAGTGGTTGCACCGCATCGGGGTGAAGGAGCGCTTCACCTCGGGGTACACGCCCGAGTCCACGTACTTCACCCGCAGGCGCCAGCTGTTCACCGGCACCTCGTTCTCGGCCTTGCAGGCCACCTCGCACGCTTTGCAGCCGACGCAGTTGTTGAGGTCGACGAGGAAGCCGAGCAGCATGAAGAGACCTTGGTCAGACGTGAAGGGACGAGAGCGCTCAGCGACGCACGGCTTCTACAGGCAGCCCTTGAAGGCGCCGGCCTTGGGCTTGGGCGTGACGCGGAACTCGCTCACCTTCACGGTGACGAGGCCCGACGTCTTGTCCACCGCCTTGACGGTGCCGGTGACGTCGATGGAGCCGCCCCCGTAGGCCCGCTCGAGCTCCGAGGTGCGAATGCTCTTCGCGTCGAGCTGGTAGTACTGCTTCTCGGCGACGTCGAAGACGACGATGCCGCGCGTAGCCTCTTCGAGCGGGCACGTCGAGAGCAGGTCGAGCTTGCCCGTCTCGATGGCCTTCTTCGCGCACGAGAGGCCGGTGACGGGCGCGCTCGAGAGCTCGACCTCTTCTCCCGGCTCGGCGGCGAAGGCCGCGCTCGAGAGGACCAGCGTGCACAGCGTCAGGTGTCGGAGGGTGTTCATGGGGTGCTTCCTTTCCCATCGAGGGTCTTGAGGTAGGCGACGAAGTCGCCGAGCTGCTCGGCCGAGAAGCCCGCGAACGAGGGCATCTTCGAGGTGCGCTTGCCGTCGGCGCCGACGGTGAACCAGCGGAAGCCGTCGTTGTTGGGGTACGCGCCGTTCGGGTCTCTGGCCTGGCTCTTGTCGTAGTGCTGGTTGGGGTTGGGCCCGTACAGCACCACCTCGCTCGGAGAGACGATGCTCTCGCGCAGGTAGCCCGGCGTCGCGATGACGCCGATGTCGACGAGGCTGGGCGCGAGGCCGACGGGGGCGATGGCGCGCCCGGGCAGGTGGTGGCACGACACGCAGACCGCCTCGGCCAGCACCTTGCCCTTCTGCGGGTCGCCCAGGTCGCCCGGCGAGAAGCCCCAGGCCATCGCCTTCACGTAGGCCGCGTCGGGGGTTCGACCCGGCACGCGCACGAAGCGCCACGACGAGAGCCGCTTGTTGCCCGCGCGCTCCTGGCGGGCGCCGTCCCACACCGCGAACGACATCGGCACCAGCGCGGCCTTCGCGTCGAGCGGCACCGAGAACTGCGCGCGCCAGCGCCTGGCGGCCGCCTCCCAGGCCATGGTGCCCTCGCGCGGCGTGGCCGGGCCCTGACGGGTGGAGCTCCCGAACCCGGCGGCCATCAGCGCGCTCAGCTGCGAGCCCGTCTTCGTCGCCCGCTGCAGCCACAGGCGCACCGGCTGCGCCTCGTCGCCCATCGAGATGGCGGGCAACCGCAGCCCCGGCCCGAACGACACCGGCACCTGCACCGCGGCGGAGTCGGCGTAGGTGTTCACCTCGTCGTCGCGCACGAGGTCGGCGGCCCCGTCGCTCCACTCGAGCAGCACCACCAGCGCGGGGCCGACGTGCGCGGCGCGCACCAGCACCTCGGAGACTCCGGGGGCGGCGAGGGCCTCGTTGGCCAGCTTGTCGTTGAGGCGCAGGGTGCGTTGGGGCGCGAGGGTGAACGCCTTGCCCGGCACGCGGGCCCACGCAGGGTCGGCGACGCCGCTGGGCGCCTGCGGGAGCGCCACAGCGTCGACCACCTCGGTGGCGAAGAAGGCGTCGCTCGCCCACGCGCCGGGCGCGAGCGCCACCACCAGGAGCGCGATGAGGCGGGCGCTCACTTCATCACCGGCAGCTTGAAGCCCGGGCGCGGCTTGCCCAGGCGGAACATGTCGGAGTGCTTGTAGGCGATGAGCAGGTCGAGCAGCTCCGAGGGCGCCCCCGTCTTGCGCTTCTCGACCTCGGCGTTCATGCGCTCGAGCACGTCGTGCACCGCGGGCCCGAACAGGCTCTCGAGGTACGCCCGGGGAATGCGCTCGCTGCCCTCGATGGGCTTGCCCGTCTTGTCGAAGCGGCGCGGGCCCGACATCGGCGGCACGTAGTAGACGTTGGCCTGCGTGCCGTACTCGGGGTGCAGCGGCAGCGCGACCTTGTGCACGTTCACCAGCTTGTGCACCTGGCCGTCGACGTCGTCGAGGTAGCCCACGAACCGAATGCGGCCCACGCACTGATCGGCGCACGCCGGCGGCAGGCCCTGCTCGATGCGCGGGAAGCAGAAGATGCACTTCTCGGACTTCGAGAGCTTCGGGTTGAAATAGATCTTCTTGTACGGGCACGCCGCGATGCACATGCGGTTGCCTTCGCAGCGGGCGAGATCGACCAGCACGATGCCGTCCTGGTCGCGCTTGAAGATGGCCTCGCGCGGGCACGCCGCCAGGCAGCTCGGGTTCGAGCAGTGGTTGCAGATGCGCGGCAGGTAGAAGAAGTACGAGTTGGGGAAGTCGCCGGCGCCGACGTCTTCGTCCCAGTTGGGGCCGCCGCGGGGCTCGGTCTGCGCCTTGAACTCGGCGGCCTTCATGATCTCGGCCGCGTTGTAGTCCCAGGGAACGCCGTAGTCGTTGTAGCGCGAGGGCACCACGCCCTCGTTGAGGTTGCCGTTGGCGTCGAAGCCGCCGCCCTGCTCCTCCCACTTCTTCGGGAAGCCCATGCCCGGCTTCGTCTCGACGTTGTTCCAGTACATGCCCTCGCGGCCGTTGCGGTTGGTCCACTGCGTCTTGCAGGCCACGGTGCACGTCTGGCAGCCGATGCACTTGTTGAGGTCCATCACCATCGCGAGCTGGCGCTTCGACATGGAGTTTCCTTTCAGGCCTTGGCGAGCTCGACGGTGGTTTCGTAGGCGTGCTGGTTGCCGTCCCAGTTGGTGCCGAACTTGAGGTGGCCCCAGCCGTCAGACAGCTCGAGCAGGTTGAGCATGTCGCCCACCAGCAGGTTGTGGCCCTTCTTGCCGGGGTACATGAAGGGCTCCCAGCCGTGCTCCATCACCAGCGCGTCGTAGGGCACCGCGGGCGAGAGCTTGGCCATCAGCCGCACCTCGCCGAGCTCGTTGAACATCTTCACCTGGTCGCCATCGGCGATGCCGCGCTTCTTCGCGACCTCGGGGTTCACCATGATGACGGGCTGGCCGCGCTGCAGGCGCAGCAGCAGGGGCGAGGTCTTGTACGTCGAATGAATCGACCAGCGCGCGTGCGGGGTCATCAGCACGAAGGGGTGCCGGCTGGGCCGGATCGGCTGCTTCGCGGTGGGCACGTGGGCGTTCGAGGCGATCCACGCGGGGTGGTCGACGTAGAAGGTCAGCCGCCCGGTGAGCGTGTCGAAGCGCTGGTGCAGGAACAGCTGGTTCTCGAAGGTGTTGTAGGGCTTGTCGGCGTACAGCGGAGAGCTCTTGCCGGCCTTCTCGTTGAGCTGCAGGAAGCCGCCGCGCTCGTACATCGTCTTGGTGGTGTTGGGCTTGAACTGGTCGACGTGCTCGAGGGCGTACTCCACCGCGTCCTTGTCGGTGCGCAGCGTGCCGTCCCTGGTGAACTCCTTCACCAGCTCGTCGAGGCGCCGCACGCCGTGCTGGGTGTGCGTGGGGTCGGCGATGACCAGGTCCTTCTGGTCCTTCGTCTTCTGGAACCGGGCCTTCGCCAGCGCCTCGAGCTTCTCGACCACGAGGGTGGCGATCTCCCACTCGCTCTTCGCCTCACCGACCGGCTTCAGGGTGGGCGAGGGGTACGCGATGTTGGCGTAGCGGTGGTAGCCGGGGTTGGTGCGCAGGTCCCAGCACTCGTAGGGCGTCTTACAGGGCAGCAGCAGGTCGGCGTAGACGGCGAAGTCGTTCATGCGCACGTCGCCGTAGGCGATGAACTTCGCCTTCTCGAGGAAGGCCTTCTGGTAGTGCCCCTTGTTGCGGCGGAAGCGCGAGTCGGCGAACAGCAGGAAGTTCTCGACCGTCGTCCAGTACGGCTTGCCCTCTTTGTAGCGCGCGTCGTTCTTGCCCTGCTCGAGCGCGGCCTCGACCTTCTTCGTGTACGCGGCCTTGGTCTCGCCGGTGCCCCGCAAGAAGTCTTCGTCGGAGTAGAGCGCATCGGCGCTCGCGAGCCCGTCGCCCAGCACGAACTCGCTGACGAAGCCCGACGCGAAGCGGTGCACGTACTTGCCCGAGAACCCCGAGAGCCCCTCGAGCCCGGTGATGTTCCACTCGTTCTCGGTGTTCATGCCGCCGTTGGGGCCCAGCTTGCCCATCATGGCCGTCAAGGCCGCGATGGCGCGCTGCGAGAGCATGCCGTTGAAGTGCTTGCCGACGGCGAAGCCCATGGTGATGAGCGCCACCTTCGCCTGCGTGAGGTCCTTCGCCAGCTCGTCCACCACCACCGGGTGCACGCCGGTCAGGCCCTTCACCTTCTCGGGCGCGTAGGCGGCGAGCTCCTGCTTGAAGAGCTCGAAGGCCGTGGTGACCTTCACCCTGGCGCCGTCTTTGAGCGTCACCGTCCACCGGCCGTTGAGCGCGGGGTCGATGGCCCAGTCGAGGTCCGACAGGCGCAGCGTCTCGACGCTGGAGCCCTCGCTGCCGGGCATCACGGTGAACTTCTTGTTGCGGGTGTTGAAGGTGAGGAAGCAGTCGTGCGGGTGGTCGGGCTTCGCGAACAGCTCCACCGACTTCGCGTCGAGGTCCTTCGACGTCAGGTCGAGGTCCGACAGCCGCACCAGCGCCTTCGTGTCGGTGCGCACCAACAGCGGCAGGTCGGTGTACTCCTTGAGGAACTCGGGCTTGTAGAGCTTCTTCTCGACGATGCGGTGCACGATCGAGAGCGCGAGGTGCCCGTCGTAGCCCGCCTTCACCGGCACCCAGAGGTCGGCGTGAATCGCCGTCGAGTTGAACTCGGGGGTGATGACGATGATCTTCGAGCCGTTGTACTTGCCCTCCCACAGGTAGTGCGCGTCGGGGATGCGCGAGGTGTTCGGGTTGCAGCCCCAGAACACCGCGACGTTGGTGGTGAAGACGAAGTCGTAGGTGCAGCCGATGTTGCCCTCGCCATAGACGGCGCTGACCCCGGGGAACATGTCGCCCACGTAGCTGGCGATGTACGGCCGCACCGCGCCCAGCAGCGTGCCCAGGCGCTTGATGCTGGCCGCGCGCGCCTCCGTCAGCACGCCCGCGCCGACGTGCACGTAGTTCGACGCCGGGCCCTTCTCACGCAGCCCGTCGTAGAGGTGCTGGGCCACCTCGGTGGCCGCCTCTTCCCACGAGATGCGCTTCCACTGGCCCGCGCCCCGCTCGCCGACGCGCTTCATCGGGTAGAGCAGCCGGTCGGGCTCGTACATCGTCTGGCTGTGCTGCGAGCCCTTGTTGCAGCCGCGCGGGTTGGCGTCGGGCAGGCTGGGGGAAAGCTGCGGGTACGCCGCCGACTGGTTCTCGCGCGTCACCTTGCCGTCTTTGGCCCACACCTCGAAGGCGCAGTTCCCCTGGCAGTTGACGCAGTGGTACGCGAAGCCGCGCTCCTCGCCGTTGCCGCGCGTGGCGCGGAACTCGGCCCGGTACGCGTCTTCGGTGGTCTGCGTGTCGGGGTAGGCCTTGCGCGGGTCGTCGACGCGCACCGGCTTCACCTCGGCGCGCGCCTCGGCCGCGCTCGCGGCCTTCGCGGCGACGCCAGCGGCGACGAGGTTCTTGAGCGCGTCACGTCGTGAGATGGACATGGAGACCTGCCACAGGGGCCGAGCGTTCAGCGTTTAGAGACAGCCGCCACCGGCGGCGTTCTTCGGGGGCGCGTAGTCGCCGGTGTCTTCGGGGAGCAGCGCGTCGCTCCACGCCGTCATGCCGCCCGCGAGCACCCGCGCGTGGCGAAACGTCTCGCGGCACTTCTCGAGCGCGGGGCTCTTGCCGTCTTCGGTGATCAGCACCGTCGTCACGTACGGGTAGACGCGCTCCCGCGCCGCCTCGGGGGCCTTCGCCGGGTCGCACTCGGGCCAGGGCACCGCGCCAGGCACATGCACGTCGAGGTAGTGGTCGTCGTCGTAGGGCCGCAGATCGACCAGCTGCACCTTCACCTGCGGGTTCGACAGCACGGCGTAGAGCGCCTTCGGCGTCAGCTCCTCGCGCGCGTCGAGGCTGGTGCTGCGCCGGCCCTCGACGAAGAGCACCCCGAAGAGCAGGGCCATGGCGCCGACGTAGAGGAGCCCTTCGACGCGCTTCATGGCGTCACCGTCGCCTGCGACAGCCGCGCCTCACGCGCCGCGTTCTGCGTGCGCAGCGCCACCACGCCCGCGGCGAGGGCCGCGATCAACACCAGGAAGGTGATCCGCACCGAGCGCTTCATCAGTCGTACACCTCGTCACCGATGGCCTGCGCCTTCGCGAAGTCGAGGCGCCGGGTCACCAGCAACAGGTTCGAGGTGGCCATCGAGGCGATGAAGAACGCGCCGCCCATGGCGAGGCTGCCCACCGAGAGCGTCGGCCACGCCGCGATGAAGGCCCCGGTGGTGCAGCCGCCGCCGATCATCGCGCCGAGCGCGAGCCCGAAGCCGCCCGCGAGGGCCTTCGACGACGCCTTGACGCTGAAGGTGTGCTTCACCGTCGGGTGGGTGGCGGCCTCGGACGGCGTCGAGAAGGCCATCGCCAGGAAGGCGCCGGGGAAGACGCCGACGATCAGCATCGCGCGCCAGAGAATCTCGTCGGTCAGCTTCGGCACCAGGTCGAGCGGGTGGCCGATGAGGTGCGCCGCGCTCCCCACCAGCGCCAGCACCGCGCCCGAGAAGCCCAGGTAGCCGTCCTGCGCGGTCGCCAGCACGATGACGACGCCGCCGAGCACGCCGCTGGCCAGCCAGCTCCACTCGCCGCGAACCACGTCGATCAGGGTGCGCGTCGGCTTCGACGAGGGGAACACCTTCTCAGGCAGGAAGCGATCGATGACGGTGGTGATGACGAAGAAGAGCGCGCCCCAGCCCAGCGCCACCACGCCGTAGGGCAGGCCGAGCAAGCCGTGCAGCGTGATGGGCTTCTGGTTCGAGGCGATGATGCCCGACTCGGTCAGCGGGGTCTTCAGCGCCGCGTACGCCAGAATGCCCAACACCAGCCCGAAGATGCTGAACGCGGTGGCGAAGCGCTTGTCGCCGCCCTGCCCGCCTGCCTTGGCCACGCAGGTGCCCGGGCAGGTGCCGGTGGTGCCCATGGCGACGCCGAAGATGACGCCGCCCAGCACGTGCGCCGAGCCGAGGAACGGCATCACCCGCGGCACCAGGTGGAACTGCTCCGAGATGCCGAACAGCGCCGCCAGGCCGTAGAGCGTCGAGGCGGTGGCGATGGCGGTGAAGGCGAACTTCATCACCTTGGTGTCGCGCAGCGTCAGCATGCCGATGATGCGCGAGAAGCGGCTCGCGCCCACCTTGTAGAGGATGAGGCCGAAGGCCGCGCCGGTGAGCAGGCCGGTGAGCACGGGGCGCATGGTGGCGCCGCTCACTGCTGCGTCCCGAGGGGGAGCTCGGGCGTGTTGCCCCACTCGCTCCACCCACCGACGTACAGCTTCGTGTTGGCGTGCCCGGCCTTGAGCAGCGCGAGGTACTGGAACGAGCCGCGGCCGAGGCCGACGTGGCAGTAGGTGATGATGGGCTTGCCCGCCTCGTAGCCATTCTTCTTCAGCTTCTCGAGCTGCTTCTGGAGGTCCTTCGCGTCCTTGAGCGTCGGCTTGTCGGCCTCTGCGTCTTTGTTGCCGGCGTACTTGGTCCACGGCGAGAAGACCGCGCCGGGAATGAAGCCGCCGCGCGCGACGGTGAGCTCCTTGCCGTGGCTGGTGAGCCCCGCGAGCAGCTCCTTGCCGGTGTACTCCTCGAGCTTGTGCCGCGAGTCGAGGATGAGGGCCTTCGACGGGTCCTTCACGGCGGCCTCGACGTCGGCGCGGGTGGCGATCATCGACGCCTGAACTTCTCCCTTGAACGACTTCGCGGTCGGCGCCTTGCCCTTGCCGGTCTCGATGGCGCCGCCCTTCGCCTTCCACGCCGCCAGCCCGCCTTCGAGGATGCGCACGTTCTTGTGTCCGTAGAGCGCGAGGAAGAACCAGGCGCCGCTGGCGTTCACGCCCATGCCCGCGTCGTAGACGACGACCTGCGTCGCCGCGTCGATGCCCAGCGTCTTGCCGATGTAGTCGAAGGCGGTGGCCTCACACATCGGCAGGCCCTTGCACTTGCGCACGTCGTCGAGCAGCTGGAGGTCGTGCGCGAACGCCTCGACCGCGCCGGGCAGGTGGCCCTTCTCGAACTCCTTTTCGCTGTCGGCCGCGACGAAGCGCACGCCGTCTTTGCCGACGAGCTTGAGCGCGTCGTCGGCGCTGATGAACACATCCTGGGCGAGCGCGGGCCCCGACAGCAGGGCGGCGAGCAACAACACGCGGGTCATGGAGACTCCTTTGGGCCGATACGGGGAACCGTCGACGGCTGGGAGCCTGACCTGCTGAAGACGATTCAAATCTCTGATGGGCGGTCTTTTTCCGGGGGGTTGTGTGCCCTGCACCGCCCGATGGCGGAGTTGGCTCTCAATTTCCGCCCATGCTGCTCGACCGCCGCCAGCGCCCGCTGCGAAGCCTTCGCTTGTCGGTGACCGACCGCTGCAACCTTCGCTGCCAGTACTGCATGCCCGAGGCGAACTACACGTGGGTGCCACGGCCCGAGCTGCTGTCGTTCGAGGAGCTCGGCAGGTTGGTCGACCGCTTCATCGCGGTGGGCGTGAGGAAGGTGCGGCTGACCGGTGGCGAGCCGCTCTTGCGAAACGGGCTGCCCCGGTTGGTCGAGGCGCTGGCGGCGAAGCCCCTCGACGAGCTGGCGCTGACGACCAACGGGGTCCTGCTCCGTGACTTCGCCCAGCCCCTGTTCGACGCCGGCCTGCGGCAGCTGACCGTGAGCCTCGACACCCTGTCGCGGTCCACGTTCGTTCGCCTCGCGCGGCGCGATGCGCTGAGCCGGGTGCTCGAGGGCCTCGAGGCGGCCGCGGGGGTCGGGTTCACCCAGCTCAAGCTCGACACCGTGGTGGTGCGCGGCGTGAACGACCACGAGCTCGACGCGCTGCTCGACTTCGCCGCGCGGCTGGGCGCCGAGCTCCGGTTCATCGAGTACATGGACGTGGGCGGCGCGACGCAGTGGGACCCCGCGCACGTGGTGCCTCGCGCCGAGCTGCTCTCGCGCCTGGCGGCGTCCCGCGGAGCCCCTCATCCGCTCCCGCTGAGGGGCAGCGCGCCTGCCGAGCGCTTCGTGCTGCCCGATGGCCAGACCTTCGGCATCGTCGCGTCGACGACCCAGCCCTTCTGCGGCGCGTGCGACCGCGCGCGCGTCAGCGCCGATGGGCAGCTCTTCACCTGCCTGTACACGTCCCAGAGCACCGACCTGCGCGCGCTGTTGCGGAGCCCTTTGACCGACGAGGCCCTCGAGGCCCGGCTCGCCTCGGTGTGGACAGCCCGCCTCGATCGCGGAGCCGAGGCCCGCGCAGCGCTCGGCATCCGGGGGCCGCTCGCAGACGCGGCCCAGCTGAAGGCGGCCCCGCAGCTCGAGATGCACCGGCGCGGCGGGTAGCTCGGTCTGCTCGAAGTAGCGCTGGGGCGCCCAGGCTCCGAGCACCGGGAGCGCGAGGCTGCCTGAGCGACCGCGACGCAGGGGGTGGGCTCAGCCAACCGGGAGGTCGAGCGGGCTCGAGCTCCGACCCGGCGCGACGGCCACCTCGACTGCCGGCGCGACCAGTGGCTCGAGCGCGACGCGCCGGTCACCTCGACCGTCGGCGTGGCCAGTGGCTCGAGCGCGACGCGACGCAGCGCCTGCTCGCGCACAAGCGCGACCGTGGCGCCTGAACTCGACCGTCGTTCTGTGCTGCGCGCAGGCTTCAGCGCAGGCGCCCGACTCAGCGCGAGGCCACCCGCTCGCCGCAGAGGTGGGCGAGCGCCATGATGCTCACCATCGGATTCACCCCGGTGTTCGAGGGGAAGACGCTCGAGTCGGCCACGAAGAGGCCCTCGACGTCGTGGTGCTCGAAGTCGGGCCCCACGACGCTGGTCTTCGGGTCGCTCCCCATGCGCGCCGTGCCGAAGAGGTGCGTCATCGACATCGAGTACGCCCCGGCTTCGAGCGGCGCGTGGCGCTCGAGCGCGCGGGCCTCGTCGGCCGAGGTGAGCTCGTGGGGCAAGCCGCTGATGCCTGGCGCCACCGCCGTCGCCCCCGCGGCGAAGAAGAGCTCCGACAAGACGCGCACGCCCCGGCGCACCACGCGCACGTCCTCCTGGCCGAGGGCGTAACGAACGACGGGGGTGCCCCGCAGACTGCGCACCGACCCCTTCGTCTGCGCGCGAATCGCCGCCCCCCACGCCGCGTGGTGGGAGAGCCCCTCGAGCGCGCGCGCGAACGCTCGCCCCACCCCCGGGAGCCGGCTGGCGAGGATCGACAGGTCGAAGCCGAGGGCCTCGATCTTGATGCCCTCGTGCCGCAGGCCGATGACCTCGTGGCCCTGCGTCGCGCCGAGGTGGTTGTCGACGCGCTCCGCGAAGCGCCCCGTCACCGAGCCCCCCGGGTGCGCCATCAGGTGGTCTCCCACCGGCCCGCGCGTCAGCCCGCTCTCGCGCAACAACACGGGCGTCTGAATCGCGCTCGCCGGCAGGACGACCGCGT